>JAFQLH010000009.1 GCA_017396665.1 Oscillospiraceae bacterium
CCTTGTCCCATGTTTCAATCTTCTGAATTTCGTGAGATGTTCTGAAGCCGTCGAAGAAGTGGAGGAATGGTACTCTGCCCTTGATTGTTGAAAGGTGAGAGATTGTACCGAGGTCCATAACTTCCTGTGGGTTTGTGGAGCACATCATAGCAAAGCCTGTCTGACGGCAAGCATATACGTCAGAGTGGTCTCCGAAAATGTTAAGAGCGTGGGAAGCTACACATCTTGCAGAAACGTGAATTACGCAAGGGAGAAGCTCACCTGCAATCTTATACATGTTAGGAATCATAAGGAGAAGACCCTGTGATGCTGTATAAGTTGTTGTGAGTGCGCCTGCTGCGAGAGAGCCGTGAACTGTTCCGGATGCGCCTGCTTCTGACTGCATTTCTGCAACCTTTACAGGTGTACCGAAGATGTTTGTCTGACCCTTTGCAGACCACTGGTCTGTTACTTCAGCCATTACTGAAGACGGTGTGATAGGATAGATAGCAGCTACTTCTGTAAATGGATACGAAGCCCATGCAGCAGCGTTGTTACCATCCATGGTTTTCATTTTTCTTGCCATTGGTTTATAAACCTCCTCAAGTATTTTGAAGTGATATATTGAAACTGCAGATACGTAGTTTTCGCCACTTGTCCACAGTATCCTTCAACTATACATTCTATCACAACATTTCGCATTTGTAAATAGTTTAGCACTCATTTGGCGGACATTTTCTTTCTTTTTACCAAAAATCCATTTGTATTGGCTGTCAATTGTTAAACTTATGACAATCGTTTGCGTTATCAACAACTTTCCCTTCTCTTTTCCCTTTCAAAAAACAAACCCCGCAGCTTACGCCACGGGGTATAAAGGTCATTTGCAATTATACTACTTTGTATTCTTTAGTGACCAGCGGAATGTAGAAATTCGCTGTGCCTTTGTGTTGTCGATATTCCAGTTAGCCAGTGCCATTGAGATATCGAAGTAGCGGTAGTCGCTCTTAGCTCTTGCCTTACTGAGCGGAACAAGGCTTACAGGCGGAGTCTTCTGGATTACCGCACCGATTCTGTGGTGCTCTCTTTCATAATCGAGAATTTCCTTTGAAGTGATAATCTTCGTGTCAGCGATATTATACACGCCTTCATATCTCACATTAGGGATAGAGATAATCGCATTGATAAAGTCAACGAGATTGAATACACAACAGAACGAGAAGCCGTTTTCGCCCTCTCTGATTATGTACGCAACGTCTTCCTTAGCGTCATATACTCTGTCCTTGAGGTTCTGTGTATACTCTGCTGTATAAACAGGAGCAACTCTTGCGATTACAGGAATTGTGTCAGCCTTCTTTACAGCCTTCATGAGGAACTTTTCAGAAGTGAGCTTCAGGTCGCTGTAATAGGTTGAACCCTTTTCAGGAACTGTTTCTCTTACAGGCTCTCTACCCTTCTGCATACCGTACACCTGTGTTGTACTGAGCAGGACAATATTTGTAACGCCTGCCTTGACAGCAGCATCATAGAGATACTTGTCTGTAATCTTACTTGTCTTTAAAACGTCATCGGTGATAAGTGAGTCGATGTCGTTGTCTACTGAACAAGCAAGATGCACAAGAGTATCAATTCTGTTTGCTGAGAGAATATTTTCAATAACTCCCTTGTCTGTTATATCGCACTGGACAAACGAATACTCAGGGTTTGTTCCCACGAATTCATTCGGTCTGCTGTCCACTGCAAACACCTTATGTTTTTTCTGCAACAGGCTTGAGGTAAGATACATTCCTATCATACCGCTAGCGCCGGTAACTAATACTGTTGCCATTTCGTTCACCTCTTTATCTATAAGGATAATTACCTTTATTCTATTATACCACAATGTTCACATTTTGCAAACAAAAATTCGCACTTTCATTAAAATTTTATTTATTTGATAATTTCGCTTGCAACTTTTTGTGAAATGTGATAAAATTATATACGATTTATAGTACACAGGAGGTCATTTTTTGTGCAATTCACAGACCTGTTTTTTCTGTTTTGTTTCGTACCTGTCACACTTTTGCTAAGCTTTCTTGAGCGAAGCTGTGAATATAAAAATTTTATCTTATTCATTTCTTCGGTTTTATTCTTCACATGGGGCAGACCTTTCATCGTTTCGCTGTTCCTTCTGACCGCTGTTTTCGACTGGGGTATGGGACTGCTTTGTGCACCTGAGAAGTCAAAAGCCGTGAGGGGTACAGCACTGACTGCTGACCTTGCGATGAACGTTTTTGTATTTATGCTCGGAGCGAGAAATTCACTTTTCGAGGGCATAGAGCTTCTGACACTTTCAGAAAAGCTGATACCTGTCGGGGCAATGTTCTATGGCATAAGAGGTTTCTCGTACGTTTATGATGTCTTCTCGGGCAGGACGCCCGTTGAGAAGAATCCGTTCTGCATACTGACCTACATGGTATCCTTCCCGCTTATGCCGGCAGGACCTGTTGTAAGATACGGACAAATTCGAGACCAGATAAGAAAGCGTGAGATTACCGGCGAAAAGATAAACGCAGGGCTCACAAGGATAACTCTCGGTCTTACAAAGCTCTCCGTTTTGGCACCTGTTTTACAGAAGCTTTGCGAGGCGGGACTTTCGGAAAATGAGATTACGGTAACAGGAAGCTGGGCAGGAATGCTCTGCTACATTTTCCGCTTCTGCGTTGTATTTGCAGGCTACACGGATATGGCAATCGGACTTGGAAAGCTGTTCGGCTTTGACTATCCTGAAAGCTTTAAGGCGATTGATATGAAAAAGGGCATCAAGGGCTTTGCAAACAGCTTCAACAGTTCGCTCAATCACCTTATGGGAGATGTTATCGTAAAGCCTCTCAGGGCAAGGGGACAGCTTCTCGGCTTCTTAGGAATTCTTTTCTCGTCGGCTGTAATAGGCGCATGGTTCTCTGACAGCTTATTCTTCATTGTCGCAGGACTTATAACAGGCTTATTCATTATTCTTGAGGAGCTGTTTCTCAAGGACACACTTGAAAAAATTCTGCCGCTGTTTACGTGGCTTTACACAGGAATTATACTTTTCTTCGTGTTCGCTCTGACACGCTTTGACAGTCTTTCCTCGCTCACTCAGTGGGCAGGCGGACTTATCGGCAGGGGCGAAGACTATATTCTCAGCGTTGCACTTAAAAACGCTGTTACACAAAACGCATTTATCTTAGCTGTATCGGTTTTATGCTATCTGCCGTTTTCAAGAAGCTTTTTCACAAAGAAGCTCACGGCAGTTTCAGAAAAATCGGCACGCCTTTACGGTGTGGTGAGAATTATGCAGACCATTGCGCTGAGCGTTATGCTTATGCTTTCGGTTATCGCACTTGCCGATGCAGTTATATAACCCTTTGAAACTTCTCTTGGAAAGGAGAAACGCTTATGTCTGAAAAACTCAGTGACCTTGATTTCAAGCTGGGGCAGGAAGGCTTCCCTTCCGACGCTGTCAGCGACATAAATGACGAGCTCTCGGCTTTGCCAAAGCCCGATTTTGCAAGCGAAGACGTACAGGAAGACGCAGAGACAGACGCCACTCAAGCAGGCACGGAAATTTCTGTGGCAGAGGCTTCTGTCAGAGTTCCCGACGAGGACACTCACGAGGACGACAAGCTTTTGCAGTCGCTTGGAAAAGAGAGCGTCAGGGCTCACTATAACTTTATAAACGTTTTTGTTCTTACGCTTATTTTTATGACCTGTGCTCTGACACTTTTGCTCATAAGACAGGGCGAGAGATACGGCGAGGACAACGCACAGCTCACTTTAAACAGCTTCATTGACGGAAGCTACACACAGCAGCTTTCTGACAAGTACATAGGCGACTCAAAGCTGCAGGCGGTTGTAAAGAAGCTTGGCGAGGTGTCGGGCTATTTCTACGGCTTCAATCTTGAAAGCGAGAAGGACGAGACCGTCACAAGACCTGACGGCAAGCCGGACAGTACCGTTACTACAACGGGCACTGTTACATCTGCTGCGACAACCGCCGAGACAACGACTACCACAATGTCGCACAATCCTGATGTTACGGGAACGCCTATTTCAGTAGAGCCACAGGGCTCTGACACAGGCTCGGGCGACATTTTCACGGGTAATGTTATTACTACAACTCCGTCACTCACCACCTCGTTTACAACGACTATGAGCTATTCTCACACGGCTTCAAAGACGGAAGGAACCACAGCACCTGACACAACCACAAGCACAACTACTACAACCACTACCTCACAGAGTGATACAGAGCCTTCTGTTTCTGACTCAGAGACTACAACCTCGGAAAGCACTACCTCTGTGACTACAACACCTGTTTCATCGGAAGAGCCAACTGAAACTACAACCACCTCTCCGACTGATTCACAGCCAAGCGGTGAATAGCCGTGAACACGATTAAGGACAATCCCTTTAAGTATTCCTCTGACAACAAGCGTTACCGCACCTTCAATCACTACCTGAGGGAGCGTTTCGGAAAGAAGGTTTTCAAGGTTTCTTTAAACCTCGGTCTTTCCTGCCCTAACAGAGACGGCAGCAAGGGTGTAGGCGGATGCATATACTGCTCGGAAAAGCTCAGCGGCGACTTCGGCGGAAACCCTTGCGACACACTTGAGGAGCAGTTTCGCACGGTCAGGGACGCAATGGAGAAAAAGTGGCCCGGCGGAAGCTACATTCCGTATTTCCAGGCGGGCACAAACACCTACGCTGACACGGAGTTTCTGAAAAGAGCCTACGAAAAGGCACTTTCTTTTGAAAATGTCGTGGGGCTCTCGGTTGCGACAAGAGCGGACTGCATAACAGAGCAGACTGCTGACCTGCTCCAAGATATTTCAAAGAGGACATATCTTGTTGTGGAGCTTGGACTTCAGACGGTGCACGACAAGACGGCAAAGCTTATAAACCGCTGTCACGACTACGGGGAGTTTTTAAAAGGCTACAAGCTTCTTTCCGATAGGGGCATAAATGTATGCATTCATCTCATTGACGGGCTTCCCGGAGAAACAAAGGAAATGATGCTTGAAACGGCAAAAAGCGTAGCGTCGCTTCGTCCTCACGCTGTCAAGCTTCATCTTCTGCACATTATTGAAGGCACGGCACTTCACAGGCTTTACGAAAAGGGCGGAGTAAGACCGCTTGAGCTTTCTGAATATGTTGACATTGTATGCAGCCAGCTTGAGCTGTTCCCTGCCGAAACTGTCATAGAGAGAGTTACGGGCGACGGGGCGGCTGACACACTTGTTGCACCGCTGTGGAGCCTTAAAAAGCTTTGCGTTATGAACGAGATTGACAAGGAAATGGGCAGGAGAAACTCATACCAGGGCAGGCTGTTCTGCGGTGATATGAAGTCTTGCGAATAAATTGCTATTGATTTTTTGGCAAAATCATATATAATTGAAATTAGAGATAAAAAGAACAAAAGGACAAGGAAAGAAAGGACGATAAGAATGAACAGTATCAAAAAGCTTTTATGTATCGCAGCAGCTTTGACGATGTGTCTTGCGACGGCAGGCTGTGCAAACGAGATAGAATACAGGTCACCTGACAACTTTACCTCATCGGTTACTGACGACAGCAGCACACCCGATGACAGCTCTGAGCCTGATGACGAAAAGCCACAGGACAAGCCTGACGACAGCGATGTTTCGATTGATGTTCCGCCTCCGCCGTTTGATGACGATGATGACGACCAGGGAAACTCCGGCTCGCTTGTTGTAAAGGAAGACGACCCTGAATATTTCTCAAAGTGTGCGTTTATGGGTGAGGCGCTCTGCTCGGGACTCAGCTACGTTGACTCAATCCCCGACGAGTTTATTTACACAAAGAACACCGCCCACGTTCACGATATCGGCGAAACCTCATGGGCAAGTGCTGACGGACAGACAAAGCCTCTTCCACAGGTGCTTTACGAAAAGGAAAGAAAGTATATTTACATCTGGGTAGGCCCTAACGACCTTACAAGCTACAATCCCTCAAGCTTTGCGGCTAAGTACGAGGAGCTTGTAAACTCTATCACCTACGCTAACCCGATGGCGTACGTATGCGTTGTTTCAATTGCGCCTGTAAGCCGTGAGTACGAGCAGTCACTTGGCGGTGACGCAATCATCGACTACAACCTCAAGCTCTCTGAAATGGTTGACAAAATCGGAAACAACCGTGTGAGATTTGTAAATCTCATCACAGTTCTCGGTGACAACGACGGCTTCCTCAAGGGCGAATTCGACTCGGGCGACGGACTTCATATGACTCCGTCTGCGTACAGGGCTGTTGCAGAGTATCTGCTCGACACCCAGGTGCACCCTTATATTACAGACTTCGAGCTTGAAACAGAAGGCGAAAACACAGAAGGCGAAGGCACTACTGAAGATGGTACTGCTGAAGAAGGCACTGCTGAGGAAGGTACTGCTGAGGAAGGCTCTACCGAAGGTGAAAACGCTGACGGCGGACAAGTAACCGAATAAGTATATAAAAGCTTTATATGTATCCATTGAGGAAAACCCTTTTGAAAAAGGGCTTTTCCTCAAACTCCTTTCCTAAAACTTCTGATACAATTTCAGCCCCATAGGGTGTACATCACTTAGTGGAGATTTTAATCTCTTTTGGTGCATACCCTATGGGGCTGAAATCATATTAAGAGTCTTTGTAAGGGGGTTCGGGGGACAAACTTTCTTCAGAAAGGTTTCCCCCGATAAATACATGTGAGTTTTTATATAGTTATGCGTTCTTTACAGCGTCGAAGCCTCTCTTGATATCCTCTAAGATATCCTCTACATTTTCAAGACCTACTGAGAATCTGATAAGTCCGCCGTCGATACCTGCTGCAACGAGCTGCTCGTCGGTGAGCTGACGGTGAGTTGCAGAAGCAGGGTGGAGCACGCAGGTTCTGATGTCGGCTACGTGAACCTCATTGGAAGCGAGCTTTAAGCTATCCATAAACTTGACAGCAGCAGGTCTTCCGCCCTTGATTGAGAAGGAAATAACACCGCTTGTTCCGAGCGGGAGATACTTCTTGGCAAGGTCATACTGAGCGCTTCCCTCAAGTGCAGGGTAAGTAACGAACTCAGCCATACCGCTGTCCTCTATAAACTTAGCTACTACGAGAGCGTTCTCGCAGTATCTCTGCATTCTTACTGCAAGAGTTTCAAGACCTAAATTGAGAAGGAATGAGGAATTTGCTGCAGGGTAGCAGCCGAAGTCTCTCATAAGCTGCATTCTGGCCTTTACGATATAAGGAGCGAAGGCGTAGTCTCTTGTATAAACTGTGCCGTGGTAGCTTTCGTCAGGCTCTGTCATGCAAGGGAACTTGCCGTTTGTCCAGTCGAACTTACCGCTGTCTACGATAACACCGCCGACCTGAACAGCGTGGCCGTCCATGTACTTTGATGTTGAGTGGATAACGATATCTGCGCCCCACTCGATAGGTCTGCAGAGTATAGGAGTTGCAAAGGTGTTGTCAACGATAAGCGGAACGCCGTGCTCGTGTGCAACCTTTGCCCACTTTTCGATATCTAAAACTGTGATTGCAGGGTTTGCGAGAGTTTCGCCGAACACGCACTTTGTGTTTTCCTTGAATGCTGCACAGAGCTCTTCCTCTGTTGCGTTGTTGTCAACAAAGATACACTCGATACCGAGCTTCTTGAGAGTTACAGCGAAAAGGTTTACAGTACCGCCGTAGATTGAACCTGAAGCGATAAAGCTGTCGCCTGCCTCACAGATGTTGAGGATAGACACAAGTGACGCAGCCTGACCTGAGGATGTGCACATTGCTGCCACGCCGCCCTCGAGTGCTGCAATCTTCTTTTCAACGCAGTCTGTTGTAGGGTTTTCAAATCTTGAATAGATAAGGCTCTTTGTAGGGTCATCAAAAACCGCTGCAACGTCATCTGTTGAATCATAGACATAGGTTGTGCTCTGTACGATAGGCATTACTCTTGGTTCTCCGTTTTTAGGGGTGTAGCCCTCGTGCAGGCATTGTGTTTCAATTTTCATTTAAATCAGTTCCTTTCACTGTAAATTTTCTAGCTTTCAAGCTTGTACACACTGTCGGGTGTTATTCTGTCTCCGTCGCAATAAGCAACCCAGTCGGTTATCTCATCAAAACGGCTCGTACGCATATCGCCCTCTTTAAGCGATGCAATATAGTAAAGCCCGTGAGTGAGCTTTCCTTCAAGTGTCTGAGCGACGGCGTTTATAGAACAAAGCTCAAACCAGCTATGCTCCTTCATATCGCCATCCTTGAACTCATCATCGACCTCAAGTCCGATTTTTACAAGCACACCGAACTCCTTGAAGCTGTCCTTTGCTTCAAAAAGGCTCACGAGATAGTCAATTCTCTCTATCGCAAGCGTCTTCATTCGCTCGGTTTCCTCTGTTGTTATCATTGCCATTGAGTTATGTCCGTAGAGCTCGTTGAAAACGCCGACGTGAGAAAGCTTCCTGCTGTCGATATCGTCGGGCATTTCGTACAGATAGACAACTCCTGTATCCTCGTTGTGCCAGTCCTGTCTGTCCTCCATTGAGCCGACTATTGATGACGGATACATCCTGACCGCCTTCTCAAAGCTTATCCATGTTGCGACAATCGGAATCTCCTCTGTCAGCCGCATTATGTACACAGGCTCATACTCTTTTCCAAGCAAATCCCTTGAAATAATTCTCTTTGCGATAACGCCTATTATATCTGCGTGCTTTGTATAATACTCCTTGTCGGATTTAAGTATCTCAAGCTCGACGCTTCCCACACGGTTAAGACCGTGTGTATGAATCCACACGTCGCCCTTCTCCCCTGCCACGCACTGCATAACGTACATATAGTCAGGTGACGGGGCAACCGATGACCTCGCCGCAAGCTTTGCCCATCTTCCTGCGAGCATTCGCTCTGCACTGAAATCGACAATTCCCGCAGGGTCTTCAATCATTTCACAAAGAAGCTTTATCTGAAGGTGATAGCTGTCGCAGTTGTCACCTGCAAACACCATTTCGCTTGAAAGCACCTTCCTTGCAGACTCCATACAGAAAATCTCTTCCTCAGTGAAGTCGTGACCTATTCTGAACGCTTCGGGAAGCTCAAAGTCACTTACATACACGCAGAACTTATATTCGTTCTCCTTATAGCCGAAGACTATCTCAAAGCCGTCGTCGGTTGTCTTCTTTGAAACGGGTATGATATACGAAAGGTTCAGAAGCTTGTACATCATCGCATCGGTGTTTGAAAGAAGCTTTGCAGACTTCGGCACAACTGCGATATATGACGGCTTCTTTTCGATTTCACCGCTTTTTATTATCTCTTCTTTTTTCTTTTTGAGTGAATCAAAAATGCTCATTTTCCCACTTCCCTCAGCTTATAAATATCCTTTGTTATTGTAGCACATCACAGCGATTTTTGCAACTGAAATTTATTTACCCGGAAATTCGCCCGTTATACAAGCTTTTGAAAACGTTTTATAATGTAATATGCTTAAAAATCGCCCTGTAATTTTGTGCAATCGGTCATATCAAAACTCTTTACTTTTGGTCATTCTTTTGATACAATAATAATGTATACTATAATGTTATAGCTGTGGTCTTTTGTATATCAACGGCTACAACTCTCCTGAAAGGGGATTTTAAAATATGAAACTTAATTTCAAAAAAACGCTTGCGGCTGTTTTAGCTGTTACAGCGGCACTTTCTTCGCTCAGCGGATGCGTTTTCCTTCCTGACGAGGAAGAGGTAATCGCTGCTCCGTCGGTTGAGACAAAGGATATTTCCTACACAACCATAGAGGCAAAGAGAAAGGACCTTGTGAAGAAGGATGTCAACTCTGCAACTGTTCAGTCGCAGCTTCAGTATGACCTGTCCTTCAGCGAGCAGAGCGGAACTATCACAAAGATTTATGTTCGTTCGGGCGATAAGGTTAAGGTCGGGGATATAATCTGCGAGCTTGACACAAGTGAGCTTGACTACAAGATTACTGAAACAGAGCTTTATCTCAAGAAGGCACAGCTTGACAAGAAGGTGCTTCAGGAGAGGGGCGCTTCCCAGAACGAGATTGACAGAGCACAGGTTGAGGTTGACCTTATCCAGATGCAGCTCGATGACCTCACAGCAAAGAAGGAGGACTCCAAGCTGTACGCTGAGATAGACGGTACTGTTTCTGCACTCGGAAGCGGAATTTCCGCAGGAAACTACGTTGATGCAGGAAAGACTGTCGCTACTATCATAGACACAGAAAGCCTGTACATAAAGATTAAGCCTGACGACTACAAGCTTTACGATATGGGAACAGCTATGTCAATCGAGATTGACGATGTTCCTTATGCCGCTGAGGTATTCATGATACCTGAGGAGGTTGTTGCAGACGACTACGTTGAAGACGAACCTATCTACGATATCTATGACCCTGACGAAGAGGAAAAGCCTGTCGCAAACGAGCTGGTTTTTGACAGAGAGCATGTATACATAAAGTTTGTTGACACTCCGCCTGAGAACTGCGTGGGAACACTTGTAGATGCTGTTCTTGTAATAGACGAGCGTCAGAATGTTATCACAGTTGCAAACAACCTCATAAAGAAGATTGACGGCAAGGATATAGTCTACCTGCTCAAGGACGGCAAGAAGGTTGCTCAGAATGTAGAGGTCGGACTTACAACCGCTTCACAGTCTGAAATTATTTCAGGCATCGAAGAGGGCGACGTCGTTATTATCCGATAAAGGCTCATACCATACAGAAAGGAGAGCCTACGGGCTGACATAACTTATGCTTACTCTATTGCTTCGCAAAATGCGAAATACAAAATGGATGGTTGCCTGCCTTCTCATCGGCTTCATAATGGCTTCTGCGATGCTGTCTACCATTCCGATTTATATGAACGCCTCGCTCCAGCGTATGCTTGTCAAGGACCTTGAGGATTTCCAGGTTCAGAACAACGTATACCCGGGTATATATTCATACAGTGCCTCTGTTCCGCTTGACGGAGACCACGAGGACAGAATGGAGTTCATCGAGGAAAAGCTCCTGTACGCTCAGGAAAGCTTTAGCGAGCTGGGCGTTGAGCCTCAGAATGAAAAGGTTGTTATCATCGACGACTACGACAACATTCCGTCACTTACCACCTCGGGCGGTTCAAAGCCGTCTGTAAAGGTCGGCACAATGACAAACCTTGATGGCCATATTTCCTTTGTTGAAGGAAGAATGTTCGAGCCGGGTATGCGTGACGACGGGGTTTACGAGGTTATCACAACAGAAAACGCTCTGAAGATTTCAGGACTTACCGCAAACACCGTTTACGAGGTTGCGAACTCCTTCGACACTCAGTCGCTCAACAGAATAAAGGTTGAAATCGTTGGTATCTTCACAGTAAACGACCCTAACGACACCTACTGGTCTGAGGGTATGGACGCTACCTATCTCAACACGCTGTTCATGGACTACGACACATATTTTGACGGCCCGGTAAAAGACGGCGTCTGTGTTCCTTCAAACATGAGCTGCAGATACAACATCGACTATCCTTCGATGGATATGACAAACCTTGCACACATAAACGAAACTATCGCAGTTCAGAAAAAGGCTGCCGCAGGACAAAAGCTCCGCTTCAGCTTCCCTGCTGAAGAAATCCTTATCGAGTACGAGGGACGAGCTTCTCAGCTTAGAATGATTCTCTGGCTTATTCAGATTCCTGTTATGCTTATGATAGTTTTCTATCTGTTTATGGTTTCCCAGCTCAACGTAGAGCAGGAGAAGAACGAAATCGCCGTGTTCAAGAGCAGAGGCGCTTCGTCCTTCCAGATATTCTCGATATACGCTCTGGAATCTGTCCTCTTAGGACTGTTTACCGCTGTTATAGGCCCGTTCATCGCTCTGCTGCTTTGCAGAATGCTCGGTGCTTCAAACGGCTTCCTTGAATTCGTAAACAGAAAGGCTCTGCCTATCACACTCACAAAGGACGCATTCCTCTACTCACTTTTAGCTGTTGTTGTGTTCTTTATCACAACAATGACTCCTATCATCCCTGCCGCCAAGACCTCGATTGTTGCTCACAAGCAGAGCAAGGCGAAGAAGAAAAAGCGTCCGCTCTGGGAAAAGCTTTTCCTCGACGTTATTCTCCTCGGCGGTTCTATCGGCTGGCTGTACTACTACCACTACGAGCAGGAAAATCTGCTTGACATGGGTGTTACAAACTCAAGCGGCACTATAAACCCTATGCTGTTTGTTGCATCGACTGCGTTTATCCTGGGCGCGGCACTTATAGTAATCAGAATTTATCCGCTTATTATAAGGCTTATTTACAGCATCGGAAAACGCTTCTGGTCACCTGCTGCTTACGTTTCACTCAACAACATCGGACGTTCCTCAACAGGCAGAGAACGCTTCCTTATGGTGTTCCTTATTCTTACCGTTTCGCTTGGCTTGTTCTTCGCAAACACTGCAAGAGCCCTCAACCGCAACGCTGAGGAAAAGGTTTACTACTCCGTCGGCTGTGACGCAGTTGTTTCAGAGGCTTGGGTAAACGAAAGCACAACCGCCATCGACGAGGAAACGGGCGAGGAATACAACACCACCACCTACGTCGAGCCTTCGTTTGAAAGGTTCTCGGCTCTTCCGCAGGTTGATGCTGCTGCGAGAGTTTTCAAGTCCACAACAGGAACGCTCTTCAGCGACAACATACAGCGTGAGGTCAAGGACAATGTTTCAGGTCACAGACACGAGCAGACTAAAATCGTTAACTCGGTAAGCGGCTGCAACATTATGGCTGTCATTCCGGGCGAGTTTGCTGAGGCTTGCCACTCTATCGACAGGCTTCTCCCTGCTCACATCAACACTTATCTGAACGGTCTTAACGATTCACCGTCGGGCGTTATCCTCTCATCATCCTTCAAGGATGACTACGGTGTAAAGCTTGGCGACACAATCTCTGTAAGAACCCACACAGACAGCACTGAATTCGAGGTTACTGTTATAGCATTCGTTGACTACTGGCCGTCTCTCAACCCTTACGAGCAGAACGAAAACGGCAGTTATGTGGACTTCGCAATCCTCAACTACAACTACGTTCAGGTTCAGTCAAGCTCTCTGCCGCCTTACGAGGTTTGGCTCAAGCTCAAGGAGGACACAAAGACTGCTGACCTCTACGCTTCTATTGAAGAAGGCGACTTTAATGCAGCTACAATTTCAGTTGCGTCACAGGAGGTTATCAGTGCAAAGAATGACCCGATGCTCCAGGGACTCAACGGTGCTCTTACACTCGGATTTATCATTATTATGATAATGTGCTTTATCGGATTCCTTATCTACTGGATTCTCTCAATCAGGTCGAGAACCCTCCAGTTCGGTATCCTCAGAGCTATGGGTATGAGCTTCAGAGAAATTATCGCTCTCATTATCTACGAGCAGGTGCTTGTATCAGGCGTTGCTATAATCATCTCGTTTGTTATCGGATACTTCGCAAGCGTGCTATATATCCCGCTGTTCGAAAGCCTCTACGATGCGACAGAAATGGTTCCTGCTCTCGCTGTAATACCGCTCAGAAGCGATTACCTCAAGATGTATGCGGTTATCGGCGTGATGCTCGTTCTGGGCTTTATCGTTCTCGCAAGACTTATCTCAAAGATTAATATCTCAAAGGCCCTCAAGCTCGGCGAGGAATAAACACACTATCATATAAACACTTTATATGTGTGTTTGTTGGGGGAAACCTTTCTGAAGAAAGTTTGTCCCCCAGACCCCCTTACAAAGACTCTTAATATAATTCAGCCCCATAGGGTGTATACCAAGAGAATGCATTGATAATGTATTGATATTCTCGGCTTAGTGATATATACCCTATGGGGCTGAATTTGTATCAAAAGTTTTAGGAAAGGAGTTTGAGGAATAACCCTTTTTCAAAAGGGTTTTCCTCAAGAACACACGTACAAGGCGGTTATATGGAAGATTGTTTATTTTGATTTAAGCCATTCGTTTTTCAATATTGCATTATGGCAGATATCGAGCCATCTTCCGTCGAGCGAGAGAAAGGCTTCCTTCCTTACACCCTCGAGGGTGTAGCCACACTTCCTTGCGACACAGCCTGAGGCAGGGTTTTCTGTTGCGTTTTCAATAACAATTCTATGCATTCCTACATCGCCCATCAGGAAGTCTGTGACTGCTTTTGCGGCCTCGGTCATAATTCCCTTGCCCCAATGCTTTTGTGACATACAGTATCCGAGGTCACAGGAGCAGTCACGTTCGCTTTGTTTTACAACGCTGATGTTGCCTATTGCCTGCCCCTCGAATTCGATGAGCCAGTTGTAGTAATTCTTTTCGTCGTAATGGGTGCACCAGTCATTGAGGAGAGCTTTTGTTACTTCGATAGACTCATGCGGGAGCCAGGTGAGGAATTTTGCAACACGGGCGTCACTTGCCCAGTTTGAGTACATTGCCTCAGCGTCCTGCGGTGTAAACCTGCGCAGGGTAAGGCGTTTTGTTTTTATAGTAGTTGTTCCTATGTGATTGAGCATACATATCATCTCCTTGACAATAAATAGATTAAATCGGGCAGGATTTCCTTTCTTGCCCTGTCGTAAACAGCCTCGACCTCCTCGCTTCTTCCAACAAGCGGAACACCTGTTGCGGAGTTGTCTGAAACAACGAGGAGTGCAACGGCGGGTACTTCAAAGAGCTTTGCGGCATCGTAGAAAACTGAGGTTTCCATTTCGATAAGGTCTGTGTCGAATGAGCGGATTTCGTCGAGGTGGGCGTACTCCATAACTATCGAATCGGTGCAGAAAACGCTTGCCTTTTTAACCGTGTAGCCGTTTTCCTTCGCAAGCTCAATAACGCTGTCTGTGTACTGCTCGTCGGGGTAGATTTTCTCAAACGGAATGTAGTCTGAGAGGCTGTCCCTGAGGTAGGCGTTTGCAAGAGTTCCCGAAACGCAGTAGCTTGGGATACATATATCGCCTATGTTAAACTCAGCCTTAAGTGCACCGACCGCACCGACAAAGATAAGCTTCTTGAATTTGAGAGTTGCGCATATAAGCATATAATCGAGCATATTTCCTCCGCCCGTTGTGGACTTCGCCCAGGCGATTTTCAAACCGTCCTTTTCAACGAGAAAGCCCTCGCAGAAGTCATGAGAGCCGAGCTTTGTGATTTTAAAGCTGCTGTCCCGTATGAGCTTTTCGGGTGTGTATACAGGTGCAACAACGAGTGCGTCGTACTCTATGCTGTCATCAAAGCCGTAGTGGATGTATGCAAGGTCAACTGAGCTGAAATTGTACTTGCTTCCTTTTTCAAAGATTTTCTTTAATTTGTCTGTCATGATTTTTTAGTCCTTTCTTGCGGCGAGCCGCCGCTGGCAATGTCACCCCCACCGACATTACCACAAGCCAAACTTTCCGTATGCCCCCTCAAGGGGGCTTTATTATTCGTATGTGCCGAAGTATGAGTCTATGAAGTGCCCTTGTATCAGTTCTTTCTTGCGGCGAGCCGCCGCCGGCAATGCCACCCCCACCGACGTTACCCCAAGTCAAGCTTTCCATATGCCCCCTCAAGGGGGCTTTATTATTCGTATGTGCCGAAGTATGAGTCTATGAAGTGTCCTTGTATCAGTCCTTTCTTGCGGCGAGCCGCCGCCGGCAATGTCACCCCCACCGACGTTACCACAAGCCAAGCTTTCCATAAGCCCCCTCAAGGGGGCTTTATCAGTTCTTTCTGAAGATGTCTAGCGTGTGGTTTGAATAGCCCGTAAGCTCGACTCTTTCGCAGGTTGCGAGGTGGTAGTCAAGAAACAGGCGGTAGGTTTCGTTGTCCATCTGAGAGAGCGTTTCCCTCATATGATTTGCGTAGCCGTCGGCTGCGACATAGTGTAGCTGTGTAACATCGAAGCCCTCTCGCAGCTTGTCGATATTCTCCTTACGCATCAGCATAAACAAATCCCATGGCTTTGAAAATGCCTCGAAGGTCTTTGTATCGACCATACACTTTGCCACAATCTCCTTGATGTTCCCCTTGACAAAGCCAAAGGACATTATCGCCGAGTCCGCCATACAGTAGGCACAGAATATAACTCCGCCCTTTTTGGTGACTCGCACCGCCTCTGACATCGCCCTTTGTCTTTCCCCGTCCTCGAAAAGATGGTACATAGGGCCAAGCACCAGCGTTATATCAAAGCTGTTGTCCTCAAGAAAGCTCAGGTCAGTAGCGTTGCCCTGCATTATTGAGACACGCTCGCCCTCCTGCGTGTACTTCTTGAAAAGCTCGATATTGTGCTCCACAAGCTCAACAGCAGTAACGTCATAGCCCATTCTTGCGATTGTGTGGCTGTAGCGGCCTGTTGCGGCGCCGATTTCAAGCACTCGCATCCCCTTTCTGAGATAACGCTCTATGTATTTCATCGTGGTGACAAACTCGACGTTTCCGTGTCTTGTTTCAAGCCTTCCCTGCTCGTCGTAGTTTTCGTAGTATTCGGTTAAGTAGTCTTTTGTTTCCATGATAATTCTCCTTGACTGTCGTAATTTTGTTTGGACGGGCTTCGGATTTCCTGCGGAAATCCACAAAGATTGTATAGCAATCGTACTTCGTTTTGGCTGGCTTCGGATTTTTCAAAGAAAAATCCCCGACTGTGCCCACCGGAACATCCGCCGCCCCCTTGAGGGGGCTATGCAAACTGTTTGTTATCAGTAACGCTTGTGGGGGTGACATCCGCCCAGCGCATGGGCTGGCTTGAAAAAAACAGTGCAGATGCCTGTGGATAGGCGGTCTGCACTGTCTTTTACTCTTTTCATTAATAAACAAAATAGGATGCACTCGGCTTCAATCTTCCATGCACCTTATATTTTCTGAAAAAAGGGTATGACAAGCAGAACCTGTTCCACGCCAATACATAACGGGCACAAGCATCATTTTATGCATATTCATTAGAGCGTTGAGCTTTACAGAAGTTGCGTTCATTATTGCCACACCTATCCTTTCAAGAAATTTTTCTCATTATACTTTCATTTTTAAGGCTTGTCAACACCTGAGCTTAAATATTGTAGGATAAAACAAACTTTTTCTGACTTCGGCATTTCGCTTTTTCATCATTTGCACAAAACAAACCGCACCCTCGCTATCTGAGAGTGCGGTTTTTCATTTAGAACTTCTCAATTATAAATAATACAAATCATATATGCCATCTCCTGCGTATGTTACGCCTTTGTACGTTACAGAAACGTTCTCCGAACCTTCAAAAACACCATATTCAATATTATTAATGCTATTTGGCAGTACAATGCTTCGTAATTCATTGCAGTAAGAGAAAGCACAGTTTTCGACAGTCACAACGCTTTGAGGTATCGATATGTTTGTTAAACTAAAGCAATCCAAAAATGTATATTGTTTGATAATCGTTACTCCGTCTGGAATAATTACGCTCCTAAGGGCAAAGCAATCAGAAAACGCTCCCCGTCCTATTTCTTTTACACTATTTGGAATGGTTATTTCTGTAATGCCGTCACACATACTAAACGCATATTCACCAATCTCTGTAACGCCCTCAGGAATCACCATTTCACCTGTTGCATTAGTATCACAATCTACAACCACATTGTTCTCGATAATTAACCACTCGCTCGAGTCTTTTACTACAGTTGTTGTAGTCGTAGTAGTTGTTAATGACGGTATAGGCATTGTGGTCGTTGTAGTTGTAGACACCGTAGGCATTGAGCTTGTCAACACTTTAGAAGTTGTGCTACTACTCGATGAAGTTGATTGCACGATTTCATCACTAGTTGTTGTAAAGGATGTGTCTGTCTCTTTGCTTGAACTTTGTGATACAATCGATTGAGTGTCGCTTTCGGGTACTTCACTAGTGACAGTAGTCGAAGCCGTAGTAGTTGTTGTAGTGGTTGTAGTGGTTGTAGTGGTATCCTGCTTCGAGCTGTCCGAATTACCGCACCCAACCATACTAATTGCTATAGTTGTGCCAAATATCAAAGCAATTATCTTTTTAAAGCCTCCCATAAGTAATATCCCCCTCTCTCTAGCGTTCTGCAACCCAATTATACAACAGTTTCTTTTACTTGTCAATATACGTTAAATCACTCATCATTTGCACAAAACAAAACCGCACCCTCGCTATCTGAGAGTGCGGTTGATATTATATTGTTTAATCCTCCTGTGTTGTATAGAGCTCTTCTATGTTGTACTCTGTATAGGTCTTGCCCTTGTAGGTGACGGAGATATTGTCGCAGTTATAGAAAGCGTCCTTTTCGATTTCTGTAACGCTGTTCGGGATGCTAATAGTCTCTAGCTTTCTGCAATATCCAAACGCTCCTTCACCGATTTTTGTCACGCTGTCGGGGATTGTAACTTTGCCCAGTGAGTAGCAACTTGAAAATGCTCCTTCACTGATTTCCGTTACGCTGTCAGGGATTGTAATCTCCAAGAGAGAACCACAACTGAAAAACGCATAACTTTCGATTTTTGTCACGCTGTCGGGGATTGTTATACCTTCAAATCTGTTGCAAAATGCAAACGCGTACTCTCCGATACTCTGAACACCTTCGGGTATAATAATTTCAGTCAGATTTTCACAGCCATAAAGTGCATAATCACCGATTTGTGTAACCCCGTCAGGTATTGTGTAGCTTTCATCTGTCTTTGTATGAAGATAAGAAACCAGAGTCTTCTTATCCTTCGAGAAGATAATGTTGTTCTCTGAGCAATAAAACTCGCTGTTTTCGTCAACTGTCACGCTCTCAAGAGCAATGCAATTGTAAAAGGGCTTTGTTCCGAGACTTTCGACCGAGGCAGGAATTGTCGCCTCTTTAAGACTTATGCACGAGGAAAAAGCTTCATTACCGATTTCCTTGACGCCCTTCGGTATCACGATTTCGGTAAGAGCCCCACAGCCCCAGAATGCGCCCTCGCTGATTGTTGTCAGAGTTTCAGGGAGCTTAACACTTTCGAGCTTTCTGCAATAGGCAAACGCATACTTTCCTATGTTATCTATGCCTTCAGGTAATACGATACTTGTTATGTCCGAATTAGAAAAAGCCCTGTCGCCCATAGTCTTTACAGTTGACGGGAGCGAGATACTGCTCAGGGCTTCGCATCCATAGAATGCCCATTCCCCTATTGTTGTAACACCCTCAGGAATAATTACCTCGGTAAGTGCATTACAGCGTTCGAATGCATTTGCTTCAATAACCTCTGTGCCGTCGGGGATTGTGTATGTAGTGTCGGTCTTTGTCTGAGGATAAAGCACAAGCGTCTTCATATCCTTTGAAAATACGACATTATCTATCACACAGAAATGCTCGCTGTTTTCGTCAACTGTTATACTTTCAAGTGCCGAACAGTCTGTAACAAGCGATTTACCTATAGTCGAAACATTCTCAGGGATATGCAGGCTTCTGAGCTTATCGCACATCATAAACACGCCTCTGTCGAGAGTTGTAACGCTGTCGGGGATTTCAATCTGCTCAAGGGATTCACAGCCTGCAAACGCTGTTTCTCCGATAAAGGTAAGACCGTCGGGGAGCTTAACATCGGCAAGCTCAAAGCATGCCAGAAATGTTCCTTCTTCTATTCTTTTGATTCCCTTCGGAATTTCTACGCTTGTAAGTCCTGCGCCCCAGAAGGCATACTTGCCGATTGTTTCAAGGTCTTGCGGAAGCTCAAGCTGTGTAATCAAATAGTCGCTATAGAAAGCAAACGGCTCGATTGTCTTCACGCTGTCGGGGATTGTGAGGTCACAAAGGAACAGGTTATAGGCAAACGCATAAGCGCCGATTGTAGTAACCGTATCAGGCATTGTGTACTCGGTTTTCATCCTTGCTCTGGGATACTCAAGAATCGTTGTCATATCCTTATTGAACAAAACGCCGTCTTCAGAGCAGTATTTCGCATTGCCTTCTGCTACGTTTATTTCGCCAAGTCTTTCGCAGTCATAAAACGGTACTGATTCCTCGAAAGCTTCAACAGAAGCAGGAATCTCGACGCTTCTTATATTTATGCATTTTGCAAATGCATCCATTTCAACAGCAGTAACACCTTCGGGGATTACAACCTTGCCCGTAGCATTCTCGTCGCACTTTACTAAAACGCCGTTTTTGATAGTGAGCCACTTTTCGCTTTTCTTAGCAATTTGTGAATCGCTGAGACTATCATCCGAACTGTCGCACGCAGTCATACAAAGTGCCATTGTGAGTACCATAGTAACTGCTACGATAGATGCAAAAAGTCTTTTTGTTGTTTTCATAATTTTCTCCTTTAGCTACAGGTAATATAATCCTTCGAGTATTATTATATATCAATTTAATTTACTTGTCAAGGGATTTTCTTTAAAAATGTAAGTGTCGTTTACATTATTGTGCTTTCAGAAGCTATCCGGCACTATAATTTACCAGTTGCAGTTTAACGAAGCATAGCGTCACACTTGCGTTTATTTTAATAATACTATTTAATATTTTCTGGTTTGTGGAGAATATTATATATCACTACAAGCCTCTTGTCTATAACTTTCTTATGTTTTATATCAGATATATGCACACACAAAGCTTACGCTTCAGGCAAAAGATAGTCCCCACAGGGCATACACCCTATGGGGACTGAGTTGTTTTTAAGCTATATTATTGGATATTAGTTTGTAAGCCAGGCGTAAGCGAGGTCGAGGGCGCTGTACAGACTTGTCTTTTCTGCGTTCTTTACAGGAAGGCTCTTGTCTGTAGAGAGCTTATAGATTCTGACCTTAGTAGCGGTCTTGATATCGTTCATATCCTCTGCTGCGAGAATCTGAATCCATGTAACGTACTCGTCACCCATATTTCCGTAGTACAGCTCATTTCCCTTTCTTACAAGCGGGTAACCCTTATAGGTAAAAAACTTGTTATCAGCCATCTTGTTCTCCTCCTTAGTATGTTGTAATCATTTCTTGTCCGTCGATAATTCTCTGTACGTTTGTCAGGAGAGTATCGGCGTAGCTTGTTGGAATCATATAACCGACCTTGCCGTCGATGACAGCGATGAGTCGTCTGTTTGTTGCCTCGTAGAACTCGACAACCTGTTCCTTTCCGTTTTCGAGAGTAATCTTAATTGTGAGGTAGAGCTCCTCGTCACCTGTCAGAGGAACAAAGTAGGTTTCGTTTGTCGGGCACTCAAGCCAGTATACATACCAGCTCTGGAACAGCTCGACGTTTACCTCGCTGCCGTCAATCTTGACCTCATAGATGTGGTCGTCGATGTCGTCGTCCTTGTTTGAGTCCTCCTGAGCGTAGATGTCGATATCAAAGGACTTGTCCTTGCCTTCGATAGAAATCTTGTCGAGGTCAACAAACAGGTTGCTTGTCATCATACCGATAATGATATCTCCCGGTACAACTGTTGCCCAAGGGCAGGAAGCTGCGGGAATGATATAGATGCAATCGGTATCCTCTGCATTGAGGTAGCAGTAGTAGCCTGAAACTGTTGTAGTTTCCTCGCCCTCCTCGTTGAGAGCGTAGACAGGGCTTCCGACGCTTAAGGTGTAGTCTGTGTCGTCTGTGTCAAGGATAACCTTTGCAAACGGCTCTGTGAGTCCGTACTTTTCCTTGTCCTCGTCTGTCGGGTGAAGCACAACAGCTTCGGAAGCGCTGAGGCCCCATATACCGTGTGTTACGCCTGCTGATGCAGTAATGTTAAGGAACTGGTAGACAGGCTCGATAAGTGCCTGGTTTGAAGACATACCGACAGGGATTTCATCTTCCGGAACAGTTACGAACACCATTTCATAGTCGAGGTCCTGTCTTTTGATTGTAAGTCTTTCGATTGTAGGCCATGCGTTGTCAGCCGGAGTTGCAACGAGTGAGTTGGAGCAGAAATACAATGCGTCCTCAAAGAAGTAGCCTGCATTTGCACCGAGCACTGTATACACATCGCTGCTGCCCTGCTTGCAGATATAGTAGTAACCTCCTGTTGCGATTTCGATACCTATGTTAAAGGTAATATCGCTCTGTCCGTCGGCTGTGATAGTGAGGCTTGCCTTCGGCTCTTTAAGGCCGTACTTTGCAAGGTCGGGGGCGTTTTCCTCAACGAGCTGTCTGCCCTTTAGAGAAGAAGCGATATTGACGCAGGCATTGACGAAGGTGTCGTTCTGCTTTACGCCCGAAAGCTCTGTGAAGGTCCACTTCGCAGGTGCTTCGCCCTTTGCTTCCTCGGTTCTTTCAATTGTAAAGCTACCGCTTTCGTTTGTGAAGGTAAGCTTTGAGATGCTGTTCTTATCAAGCTCTGTGAGAGCTATTGTTTCCTCGTCCTGAGTAAGCTCGTCTTTGATTCCCGAAGTATCGGCACCGCCCGACGAGCTGTCGGAGGTATCCGGCTTGCCGGTGAGCGTGAGCACTGCAAGTGTAATACCGAGACACACGAGCACCACTACTCCGACTATCATACCTTTTATTTTAGAATTCAACTGCAATACCTCCCGTTACTTGTTCTTTCTTACCTTGTAAACAACAAGACCTGCAACGAGCACGAGCAGAGGAATTATTGCCTGGAATGTCCACTTGAGTATGCTTGCCTGCTTTTCGGTAAGGTCAAAGCTGTCGCCGAGGATTGTCTTTGTTTCAACAACAAAGCCTGTCGAGGACTTCTTTGTCATACCGTTTAAGAGGCTTATTATATACTCAGAGTTCTGGAACTGCGAAGCCTGCAGGATTGTATCGTCGAAGAAGGTTTCAGACGCTACAACCATAACATTTGAGTAGCCTGTATCGTCGCCGATGAACACAGCCTTTGAAGAAACTGCGATATAGTTCTGCACGCCCTTGCTGAGAGGCTCACTTGTATCCTCGTAGTCAAAGGTGTAGCCCTGGTCGGTGGATGTGAGGAACTTTTCAGTTACCATCATATTTGCCTCTTCAAAGAGAAGCTTTACAGGTCTTGCTCTCTTGATAGCGAGAACGAGAGATTCTGTGTTGATATCCTGGAGATAATTTTCGCTGGCGATTGTACCGATGTTGATATACTCGTTTGTATAGAGGTCGGCATAAACGTACGAGCTGTTGTTTTCAAACACGATTGCTTCCTCTATAACAATTCCGTACTCCTCTAAGAACTCGTCGAGGTTAGGAGTCTTAGCCTGCTGAACGGATGCGATATATATCATATCCTTTTCGAGCATACCGTCGTTGATAAGGAAGTCTGAGAGCTTCTTTACTTCGCTGTCGAGGTAGTCCTGTGCAGGTGCACCGACAACGACAACGTCGATATTTGACGGGATTTCTTCGGTTGTGATATTGATTGTGGAAACTGTATAGCCGTTTGCGGAGAGAAGGCTTCTGAATCTTGAGAAGTCCGAAACCTCGTCACGTCCTGTAAGGAAGGCTATTTCAACAGGGTCAGGGTCTGTGATGTTCATAAGTGCAGATGTGAATGCCTGCTCTGCAGATGAGCCTGTGATGTATCCGCCGTATGCTGCAACAACGTTCACTGCTCCGTACATTTCACAAACCGCATCGAAGTCACCGTAGTAGCTTTCAAGCTGTGAGATGAACTCCTGGTTCCATGAAACAATCTGGGCGAGGTTTACAACCTTTACTCTGTGGAACTTTTCGCCCGAATCCTTGTCTGTTACATATGTTTCAAAGATAATGTCGTAATCCTTGAGGGTAACGTCGGGGTAATCGGATGCGATTTCAGGGTTCTTGAGCAGGTCAACATATCTTATAGAGATGTCAGGGTTATACTCCTTGTATCTCTTTAAAAGCTCCTGCGCCTGAACTGTGTACTCATTGATTGACGCAAAGACCTCTTCTTCTGCGAGGATTGTAACTGTGATTTCTTCCTCGATTCCATTAACGTAGTCGATAGACTGCTGGGAGATTGAGTACTTGTTGTTTTCGGTAAGGTCGAAGGTAAGCGGATAGCGGTCAAAGATAATTGACGCTACGATATTTATCATCACAACGATAGCGATAAAGAACACTGTAAGTACAGTAGCCATTGTTGTGTGCTTTATAACCTTTGCGCTGACCTTCTTCTTAGGGGTCTGAGGCTTTTTCTTTTCTCTTGAAATCTTCTTGTCTGACATAAAACCTCCCCCTTTCTTAGCTCCAACGGCGCTTTTCCAGAACTCTCACTGTGAGGTAGAGGAATACTGCCGTTACACTTACAAAGAACAATGCGTTTGAGAGGTCGAACAGGCCGTATGTAAAGCCTGTATATCTGTCGACGAAGGAAAGGTTTGAAACGACCTTTGAAAGCCATTCTACCGGAATAAGCTGTGCAATTGAGCTTAAGAGGTAGCAAAGGAGCATTGCCGCAAAGCTGATGATTGCGGAAACAACCTGGTTTTCAGTAAGTGACGAAACAAAGATTCCTATTGAGATAAATGCTGAGCCGAGCAGCATAAAGCCGACGATGTTTCCTATAACTACGAGCCAGTCAGGGTCTGCAAATGCAGAAACAACGACTGCATAGATTACTGTTATAAACACCGCAAGCGAGAATATAACGAGAGCTGCCAGAAACTTTCCCAAAACGAGTCCGCCGAGGCTGACAGGAGCGGTGAGCAGACACTGGTCTGTTTTCTGGTTCTTTTCCTCAGAGAGAGTTCTCATTGTGAGGATAGGGATTACCACCAGAAGAACATATATGAGAAGTGTGAAGGTGTACGCCAAATCGGCAGAGCCGCTGCTGAGCGAGGTCATATTGAAGAAAAGACCTGAGCCTGCGTAGAATATCGCAAGGAAGATATAACCGATAGGTGTTGTAAAGTAAGCCAGAAGCTCACGACGGAATATTGCACCCATTATTTATTCTCCCCCTTTGCTTTTTTACCGAGCTTTACGTTCTCGCCTATTGTAAGCTTCAAGAAGATATCCTCAAGGGTAAGCTCGCTTGTCTTAAGACCAAGCAGGTACCAGTTTCTTGCGGCAATTCTGTTGAAAAGCTCACGGCGGATGTCGATATGCTCGTCAGTTTCGATGTTGTATTCAGCTACTGTTTCAGAAAGCTGTTTTCCCTTTTCGACTGTCTTTACGCCTCTTATTGTAGAAACAGTCTTTATAACCTCTTCCGCAGGGCCGTCAATCTGGGCGATGAGCTTATGCTCCTGAGAAAGCGACTTGGAGAGGTTTTCCTCCGTGTCGTTTGCAACAATATTACCGCCGTTGATAACGATAATTCTGTCGCAGACCGCCTGCACCTCAGAGAGGATATGTGATGAAAGAATAACCGTATGGTTCTTGCCCAGCTTCTTGATAAGGGTTCTTATCTCGATAATCTGGTTAGGGTCAAGGCCAACAGTCGGCTCGTCGAGGATAAGCACCTTCGGGTTTCCGATAAGCGCCTGAGCAAGACCGACTCTCTGGCGGTAGCCCTTTGAGAGATTCTTGATTATTCTGTTGTATACATTTTCAATCTTCACGAGCCTGCATATATCCGCAAGATGCGTATTTCTCGGAAGCTTGCACTTTTTAAGGTCATACACAAACCTTAAATACTCCTTGACCGTCATATCAAGATAGAGCGGTGGGAGCTCAGGGAGATAGCCAATCTCCTTTTTTGCCTTCATAGGTTCTTCAAGGATATCAATTCCGTTGATAAGTGCCTGTCCGTCGGTTGACGAGATATAGCCTGTGAGCATATTCATCGTGGTACTCTTTCCCGCACCGTTAGGTCCGAGAAATCCCAGAATTTCTCCGTCGTTTGCTGTGAAGGAAATATTGTTGACTGCAATCTTATCACCGTAATGCTTGCTGAGATTCTTTACCTCAATCATTGATGTTCCTCCTTGCATTTTCGTTTTGTCACACAAATTGTCCAAACTCAAGCATACCACACCTTTGTGTGCAAAGCGTGACAGCCTTGTAAAACATAAGAGCTAAAGGTTTTACTCCCTTACCCTTAAAATATCCTTTTTTATCTGAGCACGAAGCTCTGACACTGAGGAAAACTTTGTTTCCTCTCTTAAAAACTCACACAGATAAAGCTTTGCCACTTCCCCGTAAACGTCGCCCTCAAAGTCTAAGATATGCGTTTCGAGGCAAGGCATACCGCTGTCGTTTACCGTCGGCTTTGTACCGACGTTTGTGACGCCCTTGTACACTTTTCCGCACAGCTCGATTTCGCTTTTATATACGCCAAACCTTGGGAGAACGATATTCTCTGCGATACTCTGGTTGACAGTCGGAAAATCCATCTGTCTGCCGAGCTGTCTTCCGTGTACGATTGCAGAGCTGTAGCACAGCCTGTACCCTAAAAGCTCATTTGCCTTTGAGATTTCGCCCTGTGAGATAAGCTCTCTTATTGCCGTTGAAGAAACCGCCCTGCCGTTTGCTGTCACCTTATCGACAACAGTAAGGCATATGCCGTTTTTCTTACAAAGCTCCTTTAATAGTGTAACGTCGCCCGTAGCGTTTTTGCCGAAGCGGAAGTCATATCCGCAGACAATCCCCTTACAGTGAAGCTTTTCTATGAGTATTCTTTCAAAAAACTCCTGCGGTGTAAGCTCCTTTACGCTGTCAAACTCCGCAGTATATACATTTTCTATACCTGCGCAAGACAGCCTTTGGCACTTTTCCTCATCTGTGATTATAGGCTTTACACCCTTGACGCTGTCTGCACCGTTTACAAATGTAAAGGCAGTCGGGACAAGTCCCATAGCCTTGCTCAGTCTCACGGCATTTTCTATGACCGCCTTGTGACCGAGGTGCACTCCGTCAAAGAGTCCGAGAGCGACACAGCTCATCTGATTATTATTCTCCAAAGCTGTATTCCTCCCTCTTAAAGCTTATCAGTAGAAATTCTTGACGCTCCTCAGCTCGTTTTTATCCTTGTCGATTGTTGCAACAGAGATAAACTCTCCCTCTGCCGAGAACACCGCAAACTGCTTGTCTCCCCGGGCTTGTCCGTTTTTTATGCCTACCTGCTCAGGTCTTAGCTTCACGCCGTTTTTATAAAGTGCGGTATTTCTGCCGCTCAGGGTAATTTTCTCAAGATATGAAAACACCGCTTCTATACCCGTCATAAGCTCCTGCGCTCTGCCCTCTGACGAAGCCTTTTCAATCTGCTCTATTGTATAGCAGTCCTCAAGGTCAAAGCCACCTGCGAAGGTTCTTTGAAGCTCTGTCATTGTGCCAAAGCTACCGAGCTTTTCTCCGATATCGTGAATGAGCGTTCTTATATAGGTGCCGCTGCTTACTGACACCGACATTTTTCCCTCACGGGTATTTTCGTCATACTCTGTGATTTCTATAAAGTCGATATGACGCTTTTTCGCCTCACGCTCGATTGTCTTACCCTCACGGGCAAGCTCATAGAGCTTTTTCCCTCCGACCTTTACAGCCGAATACATCGGCGGCAATTGCATTATATCCCCGACAAAGCTTTCCTTTGCCGTTTCAAGCTCCTGCCTTGAAACAGTCTTGTCGCTCCTGTTCAGAACCTTACCCGTAATATCCTGCGTATCGGTAGAAAGTCCGAGCTTGAAGGAAGCTGTATAGCGTTTTCCGTCGCCGTTTACCATATCGCAAGCCTTGGTTGCCTTTCCGACAAACACCGCCAGCACGCCTGTTGCCATAGGATCAAGCGTTCCGCTGTGGCCGAGCCTTTTGGTTCTGAGTATTCCTCTGAGCTTTGCGATAACATCAAACGAAGTCCAGCCCTTCGGCTTGTTTACGGGAATTACTCCGCACAGCTCCATTTGTCCGTCCATTACTGCACCCCGAAATACTTTCCGGCAAGCTCTAAAATCTTACCTCTTACCTCGTCTAAGCCGCCCTGAATTTCACAGCCTGCGGCTCTTATATGTCCGCCTCCGCCGAAGCTCTTACAGAACTGCGAAGCGTCAAGCTCGTCTGTTGTTCTGACAGACAGCTTGTAGGTATGAGAGCCTCTCTGCTTTACAGTGATGCCCATTTTAACACCTTCGACAGAGATAGGAATTGAAGCAATTCCGTCAAACTCGCTGTCCTCAGCTCCGCTGTTTTCCATAAGCTCCTTTGTTATAACAATCATAGAGAGCTTTCCGCCAAAATAATACTCGATATTAGATGTAGCAATCTGCTCTACCATAATTCTGCTCCGGCTCTTTAAATCAAACATACGTCTGTTGATTGATGCAAACGGCACGCCCATTGAGATAAGCTCTGCCGCTGCAAGATGGGCCTTCACGGTTGTGTTTTCATACTTAAAGCAGCCCGTATCGGTTGCAATTCCCGTATAGAGGCAAGAAGCTGTCTGTGTGTCGATTTCCACTTCCATATACTTAAACAGCTCGTACAGCACAAGTGCGGTTGCAGAAGCGTCAGCGTCTACATAGGTCTTCTTTGCGTAGTGCTTGTTTGAGATGTGGTGGTCGATACAAAGGTCAACAGCGCCCTCCTGCTGATAGCAGGCGAGGTTTTTGCCCATAAGTGTTACATCTGCAATATCAACTGCGATAACGCACTTTGGCTCGATAAGGGTATTGTCCCCTTCACAGCCTTCGTAGAGGAAGCTGTATCTCTCGGGGAAGCCGTCAGAACAGAGGACGTTCACTCTCTTGCCCATTTTTCTGAGCACCCTGCAGAGTGCAAACGCACTTCCGAAGGTGTCTCCGTCGGGGCTTTTATGAGTGAGAATTACTGCGTCCTCACAGCTCTGAAGAAACTCTTTTATATCTTTGAAATCCATTTATTCCTCTCCGTTCTCCTCATCGCCTGAGTCTTCCTCTGTCTGAGGGAGAGCTTCCTTGAGGAGCTTATTTATCTGAGCAGAATGTTCTATCGAATCGTCGGCAACAAACGAAAGCTCAGGGCACTTTCTGAGACCTAAGACATTTGAAATCTCACGCTTTAAAAAGCCCTTTGCGCTGTCGAAGCCCTTAACTGCCTCCTTTGCCCTCTCGTAGCCCTCGAAGGAGGAGATGTACACTCTGCAGAACGAGCCGTCTCTTGCGACGTCGCATCTAACAACCGTGAGCATATCTCCGCCCTTGATTCTGGGGTCCTTAAGGTCACGCATCTTGCCGGATATTATTCTGCGTATGTCCTCTGACATACGGCCCGATTTGATACTTGCCATAGCTACTCCTTCTTAATCTCTGTACTCTTCCATAACGTATGCTTCGAAGATGTCGCCTTCCTTGATGTCGGTGAACTTTTCGAGTGTAATACCACACTCAAAGCCTGCTGAAACATCCTTTGCGTCATCCTTGAAACGCTTGAGTGAGCTCATCTTGTCGTCTGCGATAATGATACCGTCACGGACAACTCTGATGAGGTCGTTTCTGCCAATCTTACCGCTGAGTACGTAAGAGCCTGCAACATTTCCGACGTTGGAAATCTTATAGACCTGTCTTACCTCAACTCTTGCGGTGTCAACCTCCTTGAACTTCGGAGCGAGCATACCCTTCATAGCGCTTTCGATTTCCTCGATTGCGTCATAGATGATTCTGTAAAGTCTGATATCAACGCCGTCGTGCTCTGCGTTTGCCTTTGCAACAGGGTCAGGACGAACATTGAAGCCTACGATGATAGCGTTTGAAGCCGCAGCGAGCATAACGTCGCTTTCGGAGATTGCACCTACTGCGCCGTGGATAACTCTTACTCTTACTTCTTCGTTTGTGAGCTTTTCGAGTGACTGCTTAACAGCCTCAACAGAGCCCTGAACGTCTGCCTTGACGATGATAGGAAGCTCCTTCATCTCGCCCTCGGAAATCTGTGCGAACAGGTTATCGAGAGTAACCTTCTGATACTGAGCGAACAGCTCCTCCTTAGCCTGATGCTTTCTCTGCTCAACAAGCTCTCTTGCGAGTCTTTCGTCAGCAACTGCGTTGAATGTATCGCCTGCAGATGGTGTTTCGGCAAGACCTGTGATTTCAACAGGGCAGGAAGGACCTGCAACAGTTACCTGCTGACCCTTGTCGTTTGTCATAGTTCTTACTCTGCCGACTGCAGTACCTGCGATAATAACGTCGCCCATCCTGAGTGTACCGTTCTGTACGAGGACAGTAGCAACAGGGCCCTTACCCTTGTCGAGTCTTGCTTCAACAACAGTACCCTTAGCGAGTCTGTTAGGGTTAGCCTTAAGCTCCTTGACCTCGGCAACGAGAAGAACGTTCTCAAGAAGGTCGTCGATACCCATACCTGTCTTAGCTGAAACAGGAACAGCGATAACGTCGCCGCCCCAGTCTTCAACAACGAGGTCGTACTTTGTAAGCTCCTGCTTAATCTTGTCAGGGTCAGCACCTATCTTATCCATCTTGTTGATAGCAACGATAAGTGAAACGCCTGCTGCCTTTGCGTGATTGATTGATTCAACAGTCTGAGGCATGATACCGTCGTCTGCTGCAACAACGAGGATAGCGATATCTGTGATATTCGCACCTCTTGCTCTCATAGAAGTAAACGCTTCGTGTCCCGGTGTATCGAGGAAGGTAAGAACCTTTCCGCCGTACTTAACCTGGTAAGCACCGATATGCTGAGTGATACCGCCTGCTTCGCCGTCTGCAACGTTAGCGTTTCTGATTCTGTCGAGGATTGAGGTCTTACCGTGGTCAACGTGTCCCATAACAACGATGACAGGGCTTCTTTCCTCCAGGTCTTCAGCCTTATCCTCTTCGTCAACAATAAGTCTTTCCTCGATTGTAACGATAACTTCCTTTTCAACCTTTGCGCCGAGCTCGTCTGCTACGAGTGAAGCTGTATCAAAGTCGATTACCTCATTGATAGAAGCCATAACGCCCAGTCCCATGAGCTTCTTGATAACCTCAGTTACAGTAACCTTGAGTCTTGTTGCAAGCTCAGAAACCACAATCTCGTCAGGAATGAGAACCTTGAGCTGCTGCTTTCTTGCTCTTTCGAGCTCAAGTCTGCGAAGCTTCTCTGCTTCTGTTTCCTTCTTTGAGTGCTGCTGCTTCTTATACTGCTGTGACTTCTGTGTAATCTTCTGCTTCTTGCCGAAGCTGTCCTTGTTGTTCTTTGTGTTTCTGTTATCGGCGAGGTTGTCGTATCTCTCGTTGTACTTGTCGAGCTCGATATATGAGCCTCTTGTATCAACAGTCTTTCTCTTTGAAACAGACTGTGTACCCTCAGAAACTGTATAGCCCTTTACGTTATCGTCAGTCTTTCCGCCGAAGATAATCTTCTGACCCTGCTCCTTCTTCTTTGCAGGCTCCTTCTTCTTCTGCTGAGGCTTTACTTCAGGCTTCTTTTCTTCAGCCTTCTTTGGCTCTGCCTTTGGAGCTTCTGCCTTCTTAGGCTCTTCCTTCTTTACCTCAGGCTTTGGCTGTGACTTAGGCTGTGGCTTAGCCTTCTTTTCTTCCTTCTTGGGCTCTGCCTTTGGCTCAGCCTTTGGCTGTAGCTTAGCTTCCTTCTTAGGCTCTGCCTTTGGTTCTTCCTTCTTTGAGGTTGTCTTTGCTGCAAAGTATGCATCAAAGCTATCCACCTGATTTTTCTGTGTATACACCTCAAGAACATAGTTTATTTCTTCATCGAGAAGTGATGAAGAATTCTTTTTTCCTGCATCGAAAGCCTTGCCAAGACACTCGATAATCTCGTTGCTTGAAACGCCGAGGTCCTTTGCAAGCTCGCTTACTTTATACTTTTTAACTGCCATAGGCTCTATTCCTCCTCAAAACTCTTAGTCAAGATGAAACAGCTTGGTGTCGATTTCCACAGGTGTCGCAACCGTTGACGCCTTCTTGTTGAAGCCTGCGTCGCATATTGCAAGCACTCCTGCTTTCTTTCCTATGCTGTCGCTTATCTGCTGCATATCCATATCCGCACTGTAAAGCTTTACTCCGTCCTTGAAGCAAATGAACATTACTTCCTTAAGGCTTTTCTTGGAGAGGTCAGTTGCGACATACACCCCGTACGCTGTGCCCTCGTGGCAGGCACTCTTGACCATATCCATTCCCATTGTAAGCTTACCCGCTCTTCTGCACATGGAAAGCAGACCTGAAATATTCTTCTTAATTATTACCTTATTGCTGCTGTTACTCACCCTTAAGCTCAGCCTCCATTGTATCATAGACGCTGTCCTCTATCTTGCAGGAGAAGCTCTTTTCGAGCTTTCTGCCCTTTCTTGCAAGCAAGAGACAGTCTGCACTTTTGCATATATACGCACCCCTGCCGGATTTCTTTCCCGTAAGGTCAATCGAAATCTCACCGTCGGGCGACTTGACAACTCTCACGAGCTCCTTTTTGGGCTTCATTTCCGAGCAGCCAAGACACATACGCATAGGTATCTTCTTAGTCTTCATAAGTATTTTCCTTTCGGCTGCACCTTGTTATTCGTTAACAGGTGTTTCAGGGATAATATCAATCTTATAGCCTGTCAGTCTGTGAGCAAGCTTAGCGTTCTGACCCTTGTTACCGATAGCGAGTGAGAGCTGGTTGTTAGGAACGATAACCTTACAGCTTCTTACCTCGTCCTCAAGGATATCAACTCTGATAACGTCAGCAGGAGAGAGTGCCTTTGCGATAAACTCCTTATCGTCCTCAGAGTAAGGAATGATATCAATCTTTTCGCCCTTGAGCTCTTCGACAACTGAAGAAATTCTTGAGTGCTTAGGACCGATACAAGCACCGATTGCGTCAACGTTCTTGTCCTTGCTCCATACGGCAATCTTAGTTCTTGCACCTGCTTCTCTGGAGATTGACTTGATTTCAACAGTTCCGTCGTATATTTCAGGAACCTCAAGCTCGAACAGCTTTGCAACGAGCTCAATCTTAGTTCTTGTAATCTTGAGTGCAGGCTTCTTTGTGAGGTTTACAACGTCCTGTACATAAACCTTGATGATATCGCCTGCCTTAAGTGTTTCGCCCGGAATCTGCTCGCTTCTTACGAGGTATGCCTCGTTCTTGTCGATAGTAACGATAGCGTTCTGTGTTGAAGGCTCAACCTTCTGTACGACTGCGGAAACGCACTCGTGCTTCTTTGAGTCAAACTGCGCTACAAGTCTTGCACTTTCGTGAGCCTTGATATCCTGCTTGATAGACTGCTTTGCGCTCTGTGCAGCAACTCTGCCGAACTTCTTTGTGTCCACCTTGATTTCAACTGTACCGCCGACTCTTGCTCTCTTGGAGATAGTCTTTGCCTCGTCGATGTGGATTTCATTTCCCGGATTTTCAGGAATGCCGTCAACGACTGTCTTGATGATTCTTACATCGAACTTACCTTTTTCAGGGTTGATTTCGATACCGATGTTGTCGCTGTCAGGATAGTCTCTCTTGGCAGCCTTCATAATACCCTGCTTGATGTTTTCGATAAGCTGCTCTGTTTCGATGTTGTTCTCTTTAGCCAGAAGCTCAAGAGCTGCGAAAAACTCATTGTTCATTTTTTCTTTCTCCTTTAAATTTTATTCGTCAAACAATCCTTCGTCGTCACAAAGCTTTACAAACGCACACTCTGAGAGCTCGACGTCTGTCGGGGCTTCTTCCCCACGCTTCATAACGGTAATTTTACCTTTTTCATAGCTTAAAAGCTCACCTATGAATTCCTTTTCTCCGTCCTTTTCACGGATAAGGCGTACTCTGAGCTCGTCACCTATACAGCATTCAAAATGCTCAGGTCTTTTAAGCTCTCTTGCAAGTCCGGGACTTCCGACCTCAAACACATACGACTGGGAAATCGGGTCCTCCTCGTCGAGTATGGTATTGAACGGTCTTGAAAACGCTTCGCAGTCGTCCATATCGACTCCGCCGTCCTTGTCGATAAGCACCTTCAGGTACCATGTCGTGCCTTCCTTTTCAAAACGCACGTCCCACAGAAACAGCCCCAGCTCGTCGCACAGCGGCTGTGCAAGCTCTCTGACTATCTCGACAGTAGAGCCGCCTGATTTTTTGTTCTTCTTATTCTCCATAGGCAACCTCCTATACAAAAGCAAAAGACCGGAAGTTTTCTTTCCAGCCTTTCATTAAAGATATTATATGCATTATAGCACATTTTAAAAGCAATTGCAAGGGGTTTTTAAAATTTTTCTCCCCTTTTTTGCACAAATCCTGCCCCTGACGCAAATTCGGGGGGCGGGACACTTCACTTATTTTTCTTTCTTTTCTTCAACGGTATCCGAGGTCTTCTTGATTGTACCCTCAACGAAGTCCAGCGGCATGGTACAGAGCACTCCCGTATTCGGCTTTGACAGGTCGCCTACTGTACGGTAGATAACCTTTCTTGCAATTTCGAGCTGGCTGTCCTTGATAACCGAGATGATTGTATGGTTATTCTCCTCCGCACTTAAAAGCGCCTTGAGTGAGGCTGAGAAGATGTTGCTTCCCATTCTTGAAAGTGTAACGGCAAGACCTGCTGACTCGATAATTGTCGCACCTCTTATACCTGCTGCCGAAAATCCCTCAAGCAGTTTATCGAGTACATCATTTCTGTTAAGAATAAAAACCATAAGCTTCATAACCGTTATACTTCCTCTCTTATAATCTGAATAGTTTAGCTTTCGAGGTAGCCCTCAAGCTGATGAATAAAGCTTTCGTCAACAACAAATCTCTGCGGCTCCGGCCAGATGCCTGTCGGAGTGAGTGAATAAGACGGCATTGTTGAGTTTTCGATAACATACACAAGTGCACTCTTTGTGAGATTGTAGTCGTCCTCTGTCATATTTGTATTGGCGTCATTATACTCCTTGCGGAATATTGTATCGATATTAGCCTTGGCTGTCTTTGGCTGTTTAAAGAAGTTGTTTATTGCTGTTGCGGCAATTTCGCCCGACATTTTCATATTGGAGCTGTATCCGCTTGCGTAGTTGGGATATGTGATAAGAGTTGCAGCCATATCTCCGTCCACGGCAATTCTTGCACCCTTCTGATATGAAACAGTACCGCCTGTTGCACTGTCGGGGATAACAATCGGGTCAACGAGGGAAACGATTGATGTACCCATTATATTTATGACCTCAGAGAGCGTTGTATCACTCATTGTCATATATCTGTCGATAGTGATATCGAGAGTTTTGGCAACCGCATCTGTTGCAGCCGCAATGCCCTGTGACATATAAATCTCCGCAAAGGTCTGACCGTTGCAGTCTATATAAGGTGTGAGCGGAATAATTATGATATTCTGAGTTGACGGCTTGAATGCGGCAAGCACAACCGAGTGCAGAGTGTCATATGAATCTGAAACTGTATACAAGGTAATGCTGTCGTCTTTTAACGAATAGTTGACTGAGTTTTCCTCCGCAAGCTCATCCTGAGGCTTGTTTTCAGGAAGGAAGTTTCTTACCGCAAAATATCCGATAGTTCCGAACACCGCTACCGCAATAAGCAATGTAACAGCGTACACTACCGCCACGGGAAGCTGTGAGGTCTGCTTCTTTGTTTTCTTTTTGCTATTCATAGTATCTGTCTTTCACCCGCCACAAAGTGCGGGAGCTCCTTTCAGAATTATATTGCTTTTTTAAAAAAAGACTTGAATATTATCTTCAATAGGTGTAAACTATTATGTGTAAGCGCAGAACATAGGCGCATTCTCATTGAGGTCGATGACCCTTGTCTTCAGACCCTTCTTCTGTGCATAACGCAGGGTCTGTCCTGTTCCGCTGCGGTAATCGCCGATAACTGCGATAACCTTCGAGGAATTGTCGACCATATACTGATTGCGTTTTTTCATGACGTCATCAGAATACTTTTCACTTACATACACAACCATATCCGCAACGCTCATAGCGAGCATATGGTTCCACTTATCTTCAAACTCAAAGTCTTTGCCGTGGTCACGATACGGTATCGCACACACCAGCTTTATGTCGGGATTCTTGGCTTTAAGCTCTATAACGAATCTTGACGCCCAGAGGTCTATGCCTCTTGCCATTCCGGTGATGAAGGTTGTATAGCCCTCCTCAACCGCTTCGTCGATAGCGGTTCTGAGTACACTTAGCACACGTCTTATATGGATAGAGTTAATATCTCCTCCGCCGTATATCTTTTCTGGGCGGTGGCCTGTAAAGCAACAGGTTTTTGATTTATCAATCATCATACATAAGTCACTTCCATTCCCGGAGCGGGTGTTTCCTGCACTCACAAATATACACTTATAGCATAACACAAAAGGACATTTTTTTCAATAGATTATTGCAACAAAGATAAATTTTCTTCAGAGAAACGGAGTTTTTATATTATGACATATCTGAAAAGAGCTTGGGCTGAAATAAGTCTTGACGCTATTGCGCACAATTATACTGCATACAAGCAGGCTGTCGGCGGTGACAAGGAGATAATGTGTGTTGTCAAGGCGGACTGCTACGGTCACTGTGACAGAGCTATTGCACCTTTTCTTGAAAACGAGCTTACGGTAAGGAAGTTTGCCGTATCAAACATAGAGGAAGCAAGGCGTGTAAGAGAAAGCGGAGTAACGGGTGAAATACTCATTCTCGGCTACACTCCGCCCGAGGTTGCAGGTGAGCTTTGCAGGCTCAACATAATCCAGGCAATCACAGAGCTTTCATACGCCGCAGAGCTTTGCAGGTTTATCCCGGACGGAGAAAAGCTCAGCGTACACATTGCGATTGACACGGGCATGACAAGAATAGGCCTTCACGGCAAAGACGCACAGCAGACTGCTGATGAGGTCATTGAGATTTCATCACTCGAAAAGATAGCTGTCAAGGGAATGTTTACGCACCTGAGCGTTGCAGACAGCGACGACGAGGGCGACATTACATACACCAAGGCACAGATAGAAAAGCTTATGGCGGTAAAGGCTGCACTTTTGTCAAAGGACGTGGAAATCCCCTGCGTTCACTACTTAAACTCCGCAGGCGGAATATACCACGACGGCTCGGGCTCAGACCTTGCAAGACTCGGTATCATTCTCTACGGACTTATGCCTAATGCTTCGCTTCCGCTTCCGTTTGTTCCGCAGCCTGCACTCACTCTCAAGGCGAGGGTTGCGCAGGTCAAGACTATTCACAAGGGCGAGTTTGTAAGCTACGGCAGAACCTTTGAGGCAAGCGGGGATATGGAGCTTGCGACTGTTGCCATCGGCTACGCTGACGGATATCCCAGAGCGCTGTCGGGCAAGGGCGAGCTTCTTATAAACGGCAGACGTGCGAAAATCGTCGGCAGGGTTTGTATGGACCAGCTTATGTGCGACGTTACAGGGCTTGAAGTAAAGGCAGGCGACGTTGTTACGCTTATCGGCGCTGACGGGAACGAGTGCATAACCGCTGACGAGATTGCAGCTCTTTGCTCAACAATCGGCTACGAGATTGTTTGCGGTATTTCAAAGAGAGTTCCGAGAGTTATTCTCAGAAACGGCGTCGAGCTTGACGCAACTGTATAGACACAAAAGACCTTCGGTAATATAACCGAAGGTCTTGTTTTTTAAAGTATTACAACAAAGTAAGCGGCATAGCTTATGAGCATTATTATACCGCCTGCTCTTGAAAGCTTTCTGTCTCTGAAGCAGCAGAGGAACAGAAGAACTGCTGCTGCAATAGCGATTGCGGTATCGAAGATGAATTCCTTTGCGAAAGGAACAGGTGTGATAAGTGCAGACAGACCTACAACAAACAGGATGTTGAAGATGTTGCTTCCTACGATATTTCCTATAGCGATATCTGCGTTGCCCTTTCTTGCCGCAACAACAGACGTGAACAGCTCAGGGAGAGAGGTGCCGAGTGCTACGATTGTAAGTCCGATGAAACGCTCGCTTATGCCGAACTCTCTTGCAAGCTCTGTTGCGGCGTCAACCGTAAACTTGCTTCCTAAAACGATAAGTGCAAGACCGATTGCTGTGAACAGAAGTCCGACAGGTACAGAGTAGTTTTTAATTCCCTCTGTCTGCTCCTCGGGATTCTTCTTTGCCATAATGATAAGGTATGTCAGGTATCCTGCAAACACAAGAAGCATTATAATGCCCTCTATAAGTCCGAGCTTACCGTCAAGTCCCATTACAAGAAGCATAACCGTGATAGCTGTCATAAACGGAATATCAACCTTTACTGTGGACTTTGCAACGGCAAGGGCAGTAATAACAGACGAAATACCGAGAATGATAAGAATGTTCAAGATGTTGCTGCCGACAATGTTTCCGATTGTGATTTCTGCGCTTCCCTTGAGTGCCGCTGTTATACTTACAGCCGCCTCGGGAGCACTTGTTCCCATTGCTACAACGGTAAGACCGATAACGAGCTGTGGGATTTTAAGCTTTGCCGCAACCGACGACGAGCCGTCAACAAACCGGTCCGCACCCTTTACGAGCATTACAAAGCCGAGCACAAGCAGTAACACCTGCAATAAAATGTCCATTTTCCGTCTGTCCCTTCTTCCCTGTTATTTTGTAGCCGGGAGTCTGTATCTTTCAAAGTAGCTGTTGTAGCTTTCTCTGAATGAGTCGTTGTCATCGGAAAGCCTGAACTTTCCGTCGTGCATATTGAGATGGTTTTCGGAAGCCTCTGCAAGACAGCCTGCGATATTCGAGCAGTGGTCCGAAACTCTTTCGAGGTTTGTGAGAAGGTCGCTCCAGATAAAGCCTGCGTCAAGTCCGCAGCCGCCCTTCTGCAGACGCTTGATATGTCTTGAACGCATTGCTTCCTTGAGGTCGTCGATAACCTCCTCGAGCGGATTTATTCTCTTTATTGCTTGTGCGTCACGTGTTTCAAACGCTTCGAGTGTAAGGGAGAATATCTCTGAAACGGCATTGGTAAGAGTTTTAAGCTCCTCGTATGCACCCTCTGAGAACTCCATTTCCTTATCCCTGAGCTCTGCGGCAGACTCGCAGATATTTACTGCGTGGTCTGAAACTCTTTCAAAGTCGCCGATAACTCTGAGAATCATAGCCGCCTCGGCACTTTCCTTATCGCTGAGCTGGTGTGCGGAGAGCTTCACGAGGTAGTTTCCTATAACGTCCTCGTAGTGGTCGGTTTTTGACTCTCTTTCCTTTATCTCCTCTGCGACTGCTGACTTATAGTCAAACAGCACATACACGCTGTCCTTGAGGGCTGAGCCTGCACATTTACCCATTTCTGTAGCATAGTTGCGGCAGGTTTCAAGTGCGATGGCAGGTGTTGAGAGAAGTCTTTCGTCAAGCTCTGTCTTTGTTTCCTTGTCGCTCTTTTCAGGAACAAGCTTGCATACAACCTTTTCAAGGAGCGAGGACGCAGGAAGAAGAAGCACTGTACAGATGACATTGAACACCGAGTGCGAAACGGCAATTCCGAAGTGGGTTGCCTCCATATCGAGAATTGCAGGAGAAACTGTCCATTTTACTATATACAAAGCCGTCATAAGGATTGTTGTGCCTATGAGGTTAAAGCAAAGGTGCGCTGTTGCAACTCGCTTAGCGTTTCTGTTTGTGCCGAAGGATGAAAGGATAGCTGTTACACAGGTGCCGATATTCTGACCCATTATAATAGGGAATGCGGCACCGTAGGAAATCTGTCCTGTTGTGGTGAGTGCCTGGAGAATACCGACTGATGCAGAGCTTGACTGCATTACTGCTGTAAGCACTGCACCTGCGAGCACGCCCATAATAGGGTTCTTGAAGGTTACAAAGAGCTGTCTGAAGCCTTCAACCTCTTTAAGTCCTGAAACGGCATCAGTCATTGTGTCCATACCGAACATTAAAACTGCAAAGCCGAGCAGTACAAGTCCTGTATCCTTCTTCTTGTTTGACTTGAAGAACATATAGAGGATAATACCTACGAGGGCTAAGACAGGTGTGAAGGAGGTTGGCTTCAAGAGCTGCATGAAGATGTTGTCGCTCTGTATTCCGCCAAGGCTTAAAATCCACGCTGTAACGGTTGTACCGATGTTAGCGCCCATGATTACACCGATTGACTGCCTGAAGGTCATAAGCCCTGAGTTTACAAAGCCGACTACCATTACGGTTGTTGCAGACGAGCTTTGGATTATCGCTGTAACTCCGAGGCCTGTGAGAAAGCCTGTTATTTTGTTTGTTGTAAGCTTGCCGATAACTGCGCTGAGCTTACTGCCTGCTCTTCTTTCAAGTGCATCGCCCATAACATTCATTCCGTAAATGAAGAGGCAAAGTCCGCCGATGAGCGTCAGCACGTCAAAAATGTCCATACGAAAACCTCCGCATATTTAGTTTGATTATTGTTTGCTGTTTGTGGTCATTTTATTTTCTTGTTACAGCTTTATTATAGCATCATCGGGGTAAAGATGCGGTTAAGAATGTCTTTACCCCGGCAAAGAAACGGTAAAGAAAGTGCCGCCAGCCGGCGAGCCGCCAGCGAGACGCTGGACCCGTTTGCAGCTCCGATAAATGACTGCGGAGAAAAAGATAGTTTGTCGCTGCGGTCTGACAAAGCAAGAATCGGAAAGAGTTATAAAAATAAGCCCCCTATTTTCAGGGGGCTTTTTTATGTGTGAACTTTCGGAGAAACCGCACACAGTCGGGGATTTCTGAAAAGATTCCTAAGCCCGTCCAGTATAAATAAGAGTTCTCACAAACCTTCGGGGAAATCCCAGACTTTGCTTATAAAAAAGCCCCCCTACAGGGGGGCACAC
>JAFQLH010000061.1 GCA_017396665.1 Oscillospiraceae bacterium
ACATTGTACCAACCTGTGAACGAAGTCCCTTACCGAGGTCTTCGAGTCCTGCACCGATTGTAAGTCCGTCTTCAGAGAAAGCACTCTGTGAACGTCCGTAAACAATCTGGAGGAAAAGCTCTCTCATAGCTGTGTTGATAGCGTCACAAACGAGGTCTGTGTTGAGAGCTTCGAGAATTGTTCTTCCAGGAAGAATTTCTGAAGCCATAGCTGCAGAATGTGTCATACCGGAGCATCCGATTGTTTCAACGAGACATTCCTGGATGATACCTTCCTTAACGTTAAGTGTGAGCTTGCAGGTGCCCTGCTGTGGTGCACACCAGCCAATACCATGTGTAAAGCCGGAAATATCAGCTATTTCCTTAGCCTTAACCCACTTTGCTTCCTCCGGAATAGGAGCAGCGCCATGAGCTACGCCCTGAGCGATAGGGCACATCATTTCAACTTCATGTGAATAAGTCATACTGTTTAAAAACTCCCTTCTAGTTTAGTAGCGGAATTTACATATCCGCAACACAATATCATTATACCTTATTCTCTTGCTTTTTGCAAGAGGATTTGATAACTTTTTGTCAAATTTAATCTTTGTTTTGCAGATAGTACAAATAAAATATGTTGCGGTTGATATTTTTTTATGATATAATAATAGTTACAATTTGAATGATACTATTATGTGAGGAAATATGGACAGCGTTATATACAATGATTTTGAATTTGAGAGTCTTGGAGACGGGATAGACATCTGCATTTCTTCAGAGCACCGCTTCGGGACAGATGCTTTTTTACTCGCAGATTTTGCTTCGCCAAGAAACAAGGATATGGTTTGTGACCTTTGTTCAGGAAGCGGAATTGTTGCACTTCTCATGATAAGAAACTTCATGCCAAAGTACGTTGCGGCAGTTGAGATACAGCAAAAGGCGGTCAGACAGCTTGAGCTGTCTAAGGAAAAAAGCTCACTTGACACACTTGAGATTTTCGGTTGTGACTTAAAGGAATACAAATCCTCGGCAGAGCTTGACCTTATCACCTGCAATCCGCCATACAAGCTTAACAACACAGGTCTTAAGAACAAGGATGATGCTGTGACGATTGCGAGACATGAGATACTTTGCGACATCACAGACGTATGCAAGGCGGCAGCAAGAAGCTTAAAATTCGGCGGACGTCTATGCATATGCAACAGGCCGGAGCGTTTATGCGACACGATGATTGCGATGAAGCAGTGCGGAATTGAGCCTAAGCGTCTTCGTATGGTACAGAAAACGCCGACAAGCGACCCCTGGCTTTTTCTTATCGAGGGAAAGAAGGGCTCAAAGCCATACATGAAGGTTGAGGCTCCCCTTTTCACGACATCGGAAGATGGCGGATACTCAGATGAAATGAAACGCATTTACAGATTATAATCAGATGGAGAACTAATTATGAAGATACTTGCCATTGACGGAAACAGCATAATGAACAGAGCGTTCTACGGCATAAGAATGCTCTCGAACTCAAAAGGCTTTTTCACAAATGCACTCACAGGCTTTCTTAACATATACATCAAGGAATTTTCAGAGGTAGAGCCTGACTGCGTAGCGGTTGCGTTTGACCTCAAGTCCCCTACCTTCAGGCACAAGCAGGTTTCAAGCTACAAGGCAAACAGAAAGGGTATGCCGCCTGAGCTTGCACAGCAGCTGCCGGTTATCAAGCAGATTCTCTCGGCACTTGGGGTTAAGGTGATTGAATGCGAAGGCTACGAGGCAGATGACGTACTCGGAACGCTTTCTGACATTTTCTCAGGTGAAAATGAATGCTGTATTGTCACAGGTGACAGAGACAGTCTGCAGCTTATTAACGATACAACTACTGTCAGACTTGCGACAAACAAGGGCACTGTGGTTTATGACACAGCTATGATAAACGAGGTGTATGGACTTGAGCCTTTACAGCTCATTGAAATAAAGGCACTTCAGGGCGACAGCTCAGATAATATTTCCGGCGTTGCGGGAATCGGTGAAAAGACAGCTTTATCACTCATTCAGCAGTTCGGAAGTGTTGACAGGCTTTACGAGGAGCTTGAAACAGCTTCGCTTTCTGCTTCTGTAAAGACAAAGCTTTTAAACGGAAAAGACAGTGCATACGAGAGCCGTTGGCTCGGAACGATTGTCAAGAATGCACCTATTGACAGAAATCCCGGCAGTTATATTCTTAAGGAACAAAACTCCGATGAGCTGTTTTCTATACTCGGTGACATGGAGATGTTCAAGCTGAGAGAAAAGCTTGTTACAGGCGACAGCGCTCCTGCACCTGCTGAGGACAAGCCAAAGGAGTGTGACCTTAAAAAGTTTGAAATTTGTACTCTTTCTGCAGATGACATAACGTCCTTCAAGGATAGCTGTTTCATCTACGAGGATGATGCTCTTTATATTTCAGAGGGCTGCAGAATTTTCACAGCACAGGACAATGGACTTATTCTCTCCTATCTCACAAGCGATTGCAAAAAGTCTTGCTTCAGTGCAAAGCAGGCACACAAGCTTTGTATGGAAAACGGTCTTTGTGCTAAGAACATAGACTTCAGCTGTGACCTTGCCGGATATCTTTTAAACTCACAGTCTGTTGACTACACATGTGAAAATCTTTGCGCTTGCTACAAGGTTTATTACAGGAAGGATGTTGAAGGATACTGCGACATTGCTTCCCTTTCGGCACTTTGCTCAAAGCTTCGCTCAGAGATTTCTCTTGCTGAGATGGACAAGCTTCTTTACGAGATTGAGCTTCCGCTTTGCGAGGTTCTCGCTTCAATGGAGGTTGAGGGTGTAAAGATTGACACGCAGGGCGTAGAGGAATTTGGTGCACAGATAAAGTCACAGATTGACGTACTTCAGGAGGAGATATATCTTCTTGCCGGAAAGGAATTCAACATAAGCTCGCCAAAGCAGCTTGGTGTCATACTCTTTGAGGACTTAGGTCTTCCTTGCAAGAAAAAGACAAAGTCGGGCTACTCGACCAATGCCGAGGTGCTCGAGTCGCTTGTCGGCAAGCATCCTATCATTGAAAAGATTCTAGAATACCGCACACTCACAAAGCTCAGCTCGACATATGTTGACGGGCTTCTCAAGGTTGTATGCGATGACGGAAGGGTCCGCTCTGTATTCAAGCAGACTGAAACAAGGACAGGCAGAATTTCTTCGACCGAGCCTAACGTTCAGAACATCCCTGTAAGAAAAGAAATCGGCAGGAACATGCGCAAGTTCTTTATTGCAGATGAAGGCAAGGTGTTGCTTGACGCAGACTACAGCCAGATTGAGCTGAGAGTTTTGGCGGCTGTTTGCGGTGACAAGAACATGCAGGAAATATTCTTAAGCGGCGGTGACATTCACGCATCTACTGCTTCACAGGTATTTGACCTGCCTGTTGATTTTGTTACGCCTGAGCTTCGCCGTGCTGCAAAGGCTGTAAACTTCGGCATAATCTACGGCATCGGTGCTTTCTCGCTATCAAAGGACATTGGTGTATCTGTTGCTGAGGCAAAGAGATACATTCAGAGCTATCTAGACAACTTCCCTGAGGTTTCAAGGTTTATGGACAAGACAGTTGAGGAAGGAATAAAGAACGGTTATGTAACCACTATCTTCGGCAGAAGAAGATACATCCCTGAGCTATCCTCTTCAAACAAGATGCTTCAGGCTTTCGGCAAGCGTGCTGCCATGAACGCTCCTATCCAGGGTGCGGCGGCTGACATAATCAAGATTGCTATGGTCAAGGTTTACAACAGACTCAAGGCTGAAAAGCTTGACGCAAAGCTTATTTTACAGGTACACGACGAGCTTATTATTGAATCAAGCGAAAGGGACGCTCAGCGTGCTGCGGAGGTTTTATCCGAAGAAATGAACGGAGCGGTTACTCTGGCGGTTCCTATACCTGCCGACGTACAGGTCGGCAGAAGCTGGTTTGACACAAAAGATTAATTTTTAAAACTTTTTGTTGAAATTTTGTTTACTATGTGTTATTATATAGATTAAGAAAACATCTATGAGAGGTGCAATTTAATGAGCGTTACTATAAAAGACGTTGCCAAGGCTGCAGGTGTTTCTGTTGCTACTGTTTCGAGAGTCCTCAATGGCAGTGCTAATGTATCCGAAGCTGCAACCAAGGTTGTTAATGAAACTATAAAAGCACTCAACTACAGCCCTAATTTTCTTGGCAGAAACCTTAGAAAATGCGTAACAAACAATATACTTGTAATTCAGCCGTCATCCGAACACTCACTGTACTCTAAGATTATTTCGGGAATGCAGGAGGCTGCGGCTGTTGCAGGATATGACATTATAACATCAATTTCAAACGGTACTCCTGAGATAGAAAACAGACAGCTCAATATGCTCTACAACAGAACTGTTGACGGTGCTGTTCTTCTTGGCACTGTGCTTGATGCTGAGACTATAAACACACTTGCAGAAAACTATCACATCGCTCTTTGCTGTGAAGGTGTTGAGGGTGCTGATGTGCTGACAGTTATTGTCGATGACGAAAAGGGCGGATATGACGCTGCTATGTCTCTTATCAACAAGGGGCACCGCAAGATTGCAATCATTGCGACAGACTCGAAGGCTATCTCTTCCGTTCAGCGTGAAAAGGGCTTCTTCAGGGCGCTTGAGGAAGCCGGAATATCAATTTCAGATGAGTACATCTACAAGGGAGATTATGACTACGACCACGGTGTGAATGCGACCAAGAAGTTCTTATCACTTGAGGACAAGCCAACTGCTATTTTCGCAGTTTCTGACCTTCTTGCCGCTGCTGCAATAAAGCAGGCTACCGATATGGGCGTCAAGGTTGGCAGTGAGCTTGCCATAATCGGCTTTGACAACATCACCTGGTGCGAGAGATTTATTCCAACCATTTCGAGTGTTGCACAGCCTTGTGAAGAAATGGGCAGATTCGTTTGCAAGAAGCTTTTATCAAACATTAACGATGGCACAAACGACAAGAGCTACTACACTATGGAACATGTAGTTACCTTAAGGCAGTCAACCGGCGACTGATAATTACATATAAAAACAACGCAGTAACCTTAATTGGCTACTGCGTTTTATTTTATATTAGTTTCTGTAAATGATATATGCTGTATAGGCGGCGTACATAAGTACTGCGGCTATACCTTCAGGACGTGTATACTTGCTGTCCTTCGCAATCATCAGGAGCATCACTATGCTTACAACTATAAGAATACAAAGGTCAATAATTGCAGACATCTGTACAGGAATAGGACTTATTGTAACGGAGGTGGCGAGTACAAACAGGATATTGAAAATGTTTGAACCGACAACATTACCCAGAGCGAGTCCGTTTTCGCCCTTCTTGGCGGCAACCACTGAGGTTACAAGCTCAGGGAGAGATGTTCCCATTGCGATAACTGTAAGTCCGATAAGAGTCTGACTCATACCTAAGTTTCCTGCGATAATTACTGCGTTGTCTACAACGAGGTCACCGCCGAACACGACCGCTGCAAGTCCTACAATAATGAAGATAATACTCTTCAGCGGGGACATTTTCTTACCCGCTTCATCCTGAGTTTTATTCCTGATTGCTTTACGGATTGTAACGAACAGGTACCCTGCAAAAGCAGCAAGAAGCACTAACCCGTCAAGTCTTCCGAGCTTTCTGTCAAAGGCACAAAGCAGGACAGTTAACGCTGTTATCACGATTGAAAAAGGAAAATCGAATTTTTTGATTGACTTTTCGACGCTCATATCTGCAATGACAGAACATACACCGACAACCATAAGGAGATTGAACAGGTTCGAGCCTATTACGTTACCGATTGATATCTCATTACTTCCTGAGATACCTGCTGATATGCTTACTGCAGCCTCCGGTGCACTTGTTCCGAACGAAACAATTGTGAGTCCGATGATAAACTGCGGTATTTTCATAAGAGTTGCGACAGAGCTACTTCCGTCAACAAACACATCGGCGCCCTTTATCAGCAGAACGAATCCGACAAGCAAAAGTAAATATTCCATATTACACATCCTATTTTAAAGTTAAACATTCACAAGCGGTATTATACCACAAATTACTCACACATGCAAGTGCAGGAGAACATTATCATTGCTCTCCTGCACGATAAATCATTATCCGAAATAATCCTCACTGAGCTCAAGTGATTCAATAAGGTATCTTTCAACGTAGCCACGTCTGCGTTTTGCGAAGGTTTTGATGTTATCAGTTCTTCTCAGATACTCGTCGTACCATATCCAGATTGAATCATCTTTTCTCTTGAGGTTTTCAAGGTGGTCAAAGTAGAAGAACATCTCTGTGTATCTTTCAGAATTCATAGAATCTATCGTTTCGCAGATGTTTTCGTAAGACAGCACGCCATCCATAAGCCTTACCATTTCGTCAAGGAAATACTGCTTGCAGTCTTCCCTCTTCATGAGGTTTACAAAGAGCGGTGAATATCTGTCGCTGTTCTCATCAAAAATCTTGCCGATATTATTATAGCCCGCATTTGTAAGGTCCTGCTCATACAGGTCGAGAGAATAGTCGGTATCGTGGAACAAAAAGCGCCATCTTCCGTCCATCTGATTTTCGCCATACTCCTCGCCTTCTGCTGCATAGTAGCGATAGCACTTAAAGTTATTCTGAGGCCAGTCGAAGTTGTTCACATAGATATTGAGTGCATAGTTCTGGAGATAGTTTTCCACGTCCATAAACTCACAGAGCTTTTTATAGTTTTCCTCGTCGGTAAGGTCAGTATACGCAATCGAGTTATAGAACTCATTGAACTCTGTTGCGGCGGCGACATTTTCAGGGTCGTCATCGTCGGTTTTCTTTTCTATTTCTGTGCCTTCTATAACCTCATAATAACCTGCACCCTTGCCGTACTTATCCTGGAAGAAGTCATCGCAATAGCTTTCGTGCAACCACACAAGACCATAGTACTCGCCATTGAGGTAGACTACCGCAGGGACAACAGCTTCGACGTCGGTATAGCCGGCTTGAGCGGCGAGTCTCTGGTTGAGCTCGTCACGGATAAAAGCAAACTGGAAGTCGTTTCCGTAGTTTCTCAAAACGAGCTTATCGTACTTATCCATAACACTACCGTCGGCACCGATAGTACCGAATGTATCTATATTGAACTTTCCGTGATTCTCGTCGTATTCCTTTCTTGCGAAGAGCTTGAGAGATTTGATGGAAGCAAATCTTGAAGCGGCACCATAAACTCTCACACCTGCGCCCTGTTCGAACACAACCGTACCGTCGGGGTTAATTGCTTCGACGTACACGTCCCTTTCGCTTTCTCTGCCACGGAGCTCTACATTGTCGCCGTACATAATACCGTCAGGACCGTTTGTAAGTGCGTCAGGGTCACCTGAGACAGAGAACACGAGTGTCTGGAATCTTGTTCCTATTCCGAGCATTGAAAAGAAGGTATGTGTTACGACATCCGACTGTGTACCGTCGGCATACACGGCTTTTGCTTTCAGCACGAGGCAATTGGGAAAATCCGATGTTGCGGCTTTAAACTCGATAGGCTCGCTATAAAGCTCTGCACTTTCATCGGGTGTACTGCCGTCAGTTGTATAGTATATTTTTGCACCCTCCGGGGCACTCATCGTGATATCGGAAATAACGGAAAGAAATCTTTCCTGTGAAAGAGTTACAGTTCCATCCTGTGCAAAGCTGAACGCTTCGACCTTGTTTCTTTCCTTTTCCTCTTGCTTACTGCTATTAGAATCGGCAGATGAGCCGGTGCCCGAATCTGCGACCGATGAAGAATCGGAGCTATTGCAGGCTGCCATAAATGTTGCTGACATTACGAGTGCTGTAATAAGTGCGAGTAGCCTTCTGAGTTTCATAGAAATTCCTTTCGCTATCGGGTTACTGCTTTCCCAAGAACCTGTCCATAAGTGTACAGCCCTTTTCAACAAACACGCCTGTTTCTGCGGCTGACTTTTCAGACAGCTTTTCTACGCCGTTTTCTGACTTTGTTTTCTGATAAATCATAAACGGAACAGGAGTATTTGTATGTGTTTTGAGTGAGAGCGGAGTTGGGTGGTCAGGCAGAATCATAATCTTATAGTCATCATACTGCTCGAGTGCATCAAGCACGGGACCTAACACCTTTTTGTCGATAAGCTCGATAGCAGAAATCTTATTTTCCATTTCGTTTCTGTGTCCGCACTCGTCAGGAGCTTCGACGTGTATGTAGACAAAGTCCTGTCCGTTTTTAAGCTCGTTTATACAAGCCTGTGCCTTGCCATCGAAATTTGTATCTATGTAGCCTGTAGCACCCTGAACGTCAACGACATTCATTCCGCTGAACTTACCGATACCCTTAAGCAGGTCAACTGCGGAAATCATCGAGCCCTTGATGCCATACTTTTCTTCAAACGGCATAAGTGGCTTTCTTACGCCCTCGCCCCAGAACCACATTGAGTTTGCAGGACGCTTTCCTCTTGCGATTCTTGCAAGGTTTACGGGGTGATTTATAAGGATATTGTAGCTTTCCTTCATCATGGAATAGAGCTTCTGTGCATTTTCGTGCATTGGCACATATTCCTTTATCGGTCTGCCTGTGATATCGTGTGGCGGTGTAAGTGTACCGACATTCATAGTACCGTTATTCCAGATAAGGCAATGGCGGTAGCTTACTCCTGCATAGAGCTGAAACTCCTCGCTGTTGAAATGCTGTGCGAGTGTTTCAACAATCTGTGCGGCTTCCTCAGTTGAGATATCGTCTGCACAATAGTCAACGAGTGTTTTATCCTCATAGTTTTCCTCATCAGAGAGAGTTACGAGGTTACAACGGAACGAAACATCTGTATCCTTCATATCGATACCGATAGAGCCGGCTTCGAGTGGTGAACGTCCGCTATAATACACCTGTGGGTCATATCCGATAACAGAGAGGTTAGCCACGTCACTTCCCGGCTTGAGGTTGTCATCGACTGTTTTAACAAGTCCCACGACAGACTTAGCCGCAAGCATATCCATATTCGGCTTATCTGCTACCTCCATAGGTGTTTTTCCGCCCAGTGCATCGACAGGCAAATCTGCCATACCGTCACAGAGCAATACTACATACTTCATATTTTAACTTCCTTTCGGGTTTATGGATTTGCATTTTCATTGAGCACGGTAAACCCGTTGCTCTTTCGTTTTTTCTTATCCTCATACATAGCCGCATCGGCTTGTCTTATAAAGTCCTCGAGGGTTGTATCCTCTTCGGGAACTGCGACATACATACCGACGCTGACGGCAACCTTATACGGTTTTCCGCTGTTTTTATTGTAATCATCGAAGGCGGTTTCGAGCTGTTTTACAAAGCTTTTCGCCTGACTCATAGTATAATTGAACGCCATAACCTCAAACTCGTCACCGCCGAAGCGTGAACACAGCTCTCTGTGTCTTGAGATTCTGTTAAGGGCATTTCCGACCTGTATAATAGCGTTATCGCCCTCATGGTGACCGAACCTGTCGTTGATAACCTTCAGTCCGTCGAGGTCAGCGGTAAACACGAACACGCTCTTTCTTCTTTGCTTTGAAATCTCAAACAGCTCTGAAGCTTTATTAAAGAGGCCTCGTCTGTTGAGCAGGTTTGTGAGAGGGTCTCTTATATACATTCTTTCGAGCATATTAGCGTAGACTGTTTGTTCAGCTTTTACTCTGATATTTTCCATAGCGATGCACACGTTCATTTTCCACGTGTTGAACAGAACGTTGCTTCCGATATATCCGTCACAGCTAAGTGCAAGATAGCCAAAGTTTCTGTCCTGGAAATGAAGCGGTGTTATAAAGAACACGTTGGAGAACGGTCCTTCGTCCTTGATGCCCGGTACGAGCTCACTTTTCTTTATTGAATACGGCTCTCTGAACGCTCCGAATTCTCTTGAGACTCTGACGATGATATCATCGGTATAATCAGTAAAGTCGATATCCCCTGATTTTGTTTTTGCATTTTCGTAATGCGTATTAAGGCACAGGTACATTCTGTCGACATAGATATCCTGGAAGTAATATCTGAGCTTATGGAATGCTGCATCAAATGAATTCACGAATGTAAGGTCTTCGCTCATTCTCATAAGACGCTTTGAGAAGGTCTGGAATCTGTCATTTTCAGAATTGAGCTGGTGCAAAAGCTCATTATGCACATCACTTGAGTCACTTGCACATCCACAGCTTCCGCCGAGCACAAACTCATTTTTGATTTCTCCGTGAATAAACTCGCCCTTTTCAAGTCTTAATATATCCGGTATTACCTCAACCGCACTTTCGCCTGCTTTATAGTAGGAAACCTTGACCGTTGTGATTGACGGCAGGTGACCATAGGAATATCTTATTCCGTCAAAGCCGGTAACCACTACATCTTCAGGGACTTTATATCCACGTCTTGTAAGCTCATCGCACACGCCGATTGCCATACTGTCGTTTGCACAGATAAATGCCTGCGGAAGCTCATTTCCGTCGTCAAGGTATTCTCTTACCTTAACGATTGCTTTATACTCATCATATTCAGCAAAGCAAACTCTTTTATGCTCGTACATAATACCATGCTTTGAGAGTGTTTTGCGATAGCTTTGAAATCTGGCGTCGTTATCCTTTTCGTTTTCAAATGCACCAATATAATTAAGCTTTCTGAAATTATGCTTTACAATAAGATGCTCTATAAGCTCGGTAAAGCCTTCAGAGTAGTTAAGCTCAATACTATGGCAGCCCCCGACCTTTCTGTCTATTGAGATAACAGGCACTCCTGCTTTCTTCGCACTGCCGATAACCTTGTCAACAATCTCCTGAGAAGGCATAGTTGACGGGAGAATAATGAGTGCATCAAACAGCTCGTAGTTAATGAGGTCGTATATCTTCTCCTCGCCTGTATCGTGCAGAGAATAGGCGGTAGTATTGCTGAGCGGCGCAAAGATAGCGACGTTATATCTGTTGAGCTTTGCTGTATCTACAATACCCTGACATATCACATCCTGGTACTCTTTATTGATTCCCGCATAGACAACTGCAATAGTTATTCTTTTTTTAGCCATACTACAACCTCCCTTACTTGCAGACCGCACAGGAATGCATAATGATTTCAGTTTAAAATATTATACCACAGACAACTAAAAATTTCAATATAACAAAGCGATTTATTTTATCCAAAGGGTACTTGAAATACAACGGATTTTGATATATAATTACTATAATGCATTATGATTAGAGGGAGTGTTTATATATGCTATCAAACAAGGAGCGTGAGGGCGGAATTATTCTTCTTGACCTTGCAAAGCACATTTGCCTTGCTGTTGCGGCGGCGGCTGTTACTCTTATTGTCGGAAGCGGAAAGAGCAAGAACAAGGCAAAGAAAAAGAAGACATTTCTGAAGCGTTACGGCAAGATAAACGGTATCATCGGCAATGCTGCCGACAAGGCATCGCTTCTCTGGCTTAAAAAGGACGTTGAGGCACACCCGGAAAAGTACACTAAGCGTGACAAGGGTGTTTACCTTGAAGACGCTGAAATCGTTGAGATATAGGTAAATCAAATGAAAAAGTATCTGACAGAGTACCGCTTGTACTTTAAGAAAATGCTTGAAGCTGAGGGCACTGACCTTCATAAGCTTATGGAATATCACAAGTCGCAGATTGCGTTTTTTCAGCACGAGAGACTTGTTCATCTTATAGTTACCGTACTGTTTGCGGTATGCACAATTATAGCACTTGTTGTTTCATTTATGACAAAAGAGCTTGTATTCATACTGCTTAGCGTCGCACTTTTATGCCTGCTCATTCCTTACGTATCACACTATTATTTTCTTGAGAATCAGACTCAGGCTTTATATGATGACTACAACGAGCTTTTCGAGAAAATAAACGGTCTGGCTTACAGAAGCCACTCACAGACAAAGCAAAAGGAGTAATCGGATGTCTGAAAACAGAATTGTATGGAAGGGTTCAGTTCTCACGGCACCCGTACCGCCTGCGCTCATTACCTGCGGTGATATGGAAAAGCCGAACGTTTTTACTGTCGCGTGGACAGGAACACTTTGCACACAGCCACCGAAAACTTATATTTCGGTAAGGCCGGAGAGATACTCATATGAGCTTATTCAGAAGACAAGAGAGTTTGTTGTAAACCTGCCGACAAAAAGTCTTGTGAGGGCGGTTGACTATTGCGGAGTAAAGTCCGGCAGAGACACAGACAAGCTTTCGCAGATGGGACTTCACATTGAAAAGGGCGAGACTCTGGATTGTCCTGTACTTCTTGACTCCCCCGTTTCTCTTGAATGCAAAGTAACTGACATTATAAAGCTTGGCTCACACGATATGTTTATGGCTGACATAACTGCGGTTTCAGTTGACCCTCGATACCTTGACGAAAACGGTAGGCTTATGCTTGAAAAGGCGGAGCTTATAGCTTATTCACACGGTGATTATTTTACGCTTGGTGAAAAGCTCGGAGGCTTTGGCTTTTCGGTAAGGAAGAAAAAGAAAAAACACAGAAAATAATTAAGAGTCCTATGGGTATGAGAATATTCGCATTCATAGGACTTTTTGATAAAGCTATGCTATATCAGACAGTGGATTTTAGCACATAAGTAGAATATCCACGAAAACGTTTGAATAACAGTGGCTGTTATGTTATAATACCTTTGAAAGCTAATATATTTAAGGAGATTTATATGAAATTCAATAGATTTTTTGCCCTTATTGCTGCTACCGCTTTATTACTCGGCGGATGCAGTAACACAGATAGCTCATCTGTTGCTGACAGCTCATCGGCGGCAGACGAAAGCAGTTCATCAATCGCTGACAGCTCGTCCGTTACTGATGATTCGTCTTCTTCTGACAGTTCAGAGCCTGACATTCCGTTTAATCCTGATAAGGCGGATTTCAGCTCGATTGCGACTCTTTCGGGTGATGATATGTGGAGGCTTGAAGGCGAGGATTTTAATAACACAGAAGATATTTCCGCTTTCGTTGATAACAAGGTTGCTATTGTCACAAACGATTTTGAGGGTACCGAAGAATCGGGACACATTTATCTCATTGACCTTGAAAGCGGTAAAATGAAAAGCTGTAATTTCAAGCCCTGCTCTAATGATAGTACGTATTCTGTATATTACACAGGTGATTTAATAATACTTTCAGATTACTGCTTCGGCACTTTTGATATCTACGATGCAGAAACGCTTTTAAAAATTTCGGACATAAAGCTTCCCGATGATTTATGCTTCACACAGAATGAGCTTTTCGGTAACACGCTGTTCGCTTTCTCCGAAGAAAGCGGCACTGTTTACTGCTACAAGTTCTCAGATGACGGTAGCTATACCGCAGACGAATGCACCGTCGCATTTGAAGGTATGGTTACTTTAGTGGGAGCTGTTTCGGACAGCGAGCTTGTCTTCAGTACTGTAAGCTACGACGCAGATTACGAAGCATCACAGACTAATTCGGTTGTCTTTGACATATCGACAGGCGAATTCAGACCTTTCAGTGAATGCCCTATAATTTTTACAACTGCCAACCACGTTGTTGAAGCTGATGCGATAGCAAATAGTTTTAAAGTCTACGGAGAAAACGCCGATATTATTTCCGAGGGATGCTTCCCTGTAACCTCAAGTGTTATTACAGCTAATGACGCAAACGATGTCTACTTTAACAATCTTGTTGATGCCGACACGGTTAACATTCTAAGATACGACACTGACACAGGAAAGCTTGTTTCCTGCATAGCATTTGAAGGTGCTGCAGAAACACACTATATTTCCAGCATTGCAGATACCGATGACTTTGCAATTTTTGTAGTGAGTGTTTTTTCTGATAACGGAGGCATTGCGGTATACTTACGTCGCACAAAGACTTCAGAATCAGTTGACGAAAATGAATTCATATATGCAGAAAACGCTTCAGAAAAGACTCAGAAGGCTATCAACGAAATTAAGCAGGAATTCGGTATAGACGTATTTGTAGAATCGCCATTAAGCGATGATGTTTATTCGGATTATCTTTGCACACCTGACGAAAACGACCTGAACAATTTATACAGTGTACTGAACCTTCAAGGATTTCTGAGGCTGTTCCCTGAGGGCTTCTTCCAGGAGCTTGTTGAAATCGGCGGTATTGAAGGGATAGACATTTATTTCTTTGAATCTATTACGTCAGATACGCTATCCGACGGCACAGTTCCATCAGCGGGAGGTCTTTGCTTTTATTATTACGACCCTCTTGTAATTGCTCTTTGCACGAACACCAGTATGACATATGATAACAATCTTTCATATGCACACGAGTTTATGCATGCTATTGATGCACTGACAGATAATGCAATGTTTGAAGACGAAAACGGAAACTACCTCACGCCGTTTGATAATCTGGATGCGCTTAATCCTTCGGGATTTGATTACTCCAACTCCTACACAGGATACAACCTCACCGAAAACAGTGAATCACAAAATTACTTCCCTGATTACACGGAGTCTAACGAAGACGTTGCTTTCTTTGACTTATACTCCGCAAACTTCGAGCTGGAAGACTTAGCGATGGTCTTCGGACACGTATTCAATGTTGACGAGGGTAGTATGCCTGACTACTATTACGAATCAGAGTACTTACAGAGGAAGGCAGCATACGTTTGTCACTGCTTAAGATACACCTTTGAATGCATTGATGAGGGAGACGACTTGCCTTGGGAGCACAATGTTGACCTTGAAAAGTACAGCTTTGAAGCTATACTTGATTACGCTCCGGGGAATGATTCTTCCCTTTCATTAGCGGGATAAAACAATAACATAAAACAAAGCCACAGGCATAAGGTCTGTGGCTTTTTAATTTAATGTGTTCTGAAAAAACGGTCACGGTAGCTTTTGGGTGTATACCCTGTCATCTTCTTGAAAGCCTGTATAAAGTGACTTTCAGAGCAAAAGCAGAGGTAGTCGGCAATTTCTATGCAGGAGTAATTTGAATACTTGAGCATATTCTCGGCAGCTTCGATACGCTTTTTCTTTATATATTCTGACACCGTTGCACCTACCTCTTTATGAAACAGCTTTGAGATATATGCGGTTGTAAGGCCCGAAACCTCTGCAAGCTTTTCGAGGGTAATCTTTGTGTGCAGGTTATCGTAGATATAGTCAAGGCAGAGGATAACGGCTTTTGGATAACGGTTGTTCTTTCTGATTATATGCATTCTCTGGGTATAATCACGGACAGCCTCATACAAGAGAGAGTTGACCTCTTCTTCCTTCTTGCACTTATCGACGCTTCTGATATAGATATCGCTGAGGTTATAGGCTTCCTCGGACTGCATTCCACCCTCTATACAGTATCTTGTTATAAGTGCGACGGACACAACAAAGTGATACTTCATATTTCTCAAATCGTCATCGCTGAGTATTCCCATATCGACCTTGTTTATCGGCTTGTAGAGCTTCATTGCTTCGTCGAGGTTGCCTTCCTTGATATAGTTGAAATAAGAAAGCTCCCTCTCATAAGGCATATGAGAAATATTATACTCCCTGTTCAGAAACTCTACATGAGAAAGCTTTTTCTGAATATTCATTTTGCCTGCACATCCCGTTCATTATGGATTTAAACCTTCAAACGAAAACTATAACGTTTTCGTTAAAAGTTACATCTGTTTAACATATATATTATCACATTTTTTCACCGATTGCAACAATTTCGTGATATAAATTGCAAAATCATTATGAAAACGTTCTTGGATTGTGTTATAATGTGTTTAGAAAATCCGACATATTGTCGGATACTTAATATGCGTTTTTCCCTCTCATATAAAACTTCTTTGGTGCCCGTAGTATTACCGTTTACTGCGGGTATCATATTTTTATGCGTAATTTAATATAGTTTTATTGCTATGTTCTTTTATGAATGTTATAATTAAATTAGCATCACCGTAAAGGAAATAATACTATGAACAAAGAAAAGCTTTTTAACATACTTAAGACTATTCTGAAAGCGGTTCCTATGATAGCCGTTGTACTATTTGCACTATTTATACTGAGACGGCGTGACAACATAACCGTTGATTCTGTGCTCGGTTACGCACCTGAAAGTCCGTTGCTTGCAGTTGCTTTCATTATTGTGTTATACATCATAAAAAGTATAAGCGTATTCTTCCCGCTTATTGTAATCAAGATAACTGCGGGAGTAATCTTCCCTCTTCACGTCGCTCTTATCGTTAACTGTATAGGAATTATGATAAGCTTTGTCATACCTTATTGCATAGGAAGACGTTCGAAGAAAGACCTGCCGACAGTTCTTTCAAAGAAGCACCCGAAGCTCGCTGAGATAATTGTACCGAACAAGAACAGACAATTCTTCATGTGCTTTATTCTGAGGTCAATATACTTTCTGCCAAGCGACATTGTAAGTATGTTTCTCGGTGCTTTGAAAATCCCTGCCCACAAGTATCTTCTGGGCGGACTGCTCGGTTCTCTGCCAAGCACAATCACCTGTACGCTCATTGGAGCAAACATCGACAACACCTCATCACCTGTTCTCTGGATTTCTGCAGGGCTTACGTTGTTCTTCTCGCTTATATCGTACATTATCTATAATATTTACAGAAAGAAAAAGCATTCAGACTAGCTATTGTCAGCCGTATATTCTGCGGCTGATTTTTATTTTGAACAAAGAAATATGCGCTTTTCGGCTTGACAAAAAGCCACCTTTGTGATATAATTATTAAGCTTTATGAATGCAGAAGTGGCGGAATGGCAGACGCGCTGGCTTCAGGTGCCAGTGGCAGCAATGTCGTGTGGGTTCAAGTCCCATCTTCTGCACCATAAAAATGGCAATGCCTCGAGGTAATCGAGAGGTGTTGCCTTTTTTATTATGGAGCGAAATGCAGACTTGAACGCTGGGGCAATGTCCCATCTTCTGCACCATAAAACAGGCAAACATCCAAAGGATGTTTGCCTGTTTTATTTTGTATAGTATATGACGCAGAGCCTCAGAATCCGAAGGATTCTGCAAAGCCTGCGAAAACAAACTCTCGCAGACAGCAAAGCTATAACGCAGGCTGGTTCAACGTCCCGTTTTAATCGAGGTAATCGAGAGGTATTGTCTTTTTTATTATGGAGCGAAATGCAGACTTGAACGCTGGGGAAGTTTTTGCGTTCAGTTGAAAAGTCATAGTTTTGTGATATAATTAGTTCGATAAATAAGAATTTGACGGTCATTTTTTCCCTACCGATGGTTGATTTCTCCCCACTCAACCATCGGTTCGTGTTCTTTGTTACCCAAATTGTCTATACTGAAAGTGAAAGGAGTCAACCTACGGACCAAGTGAAAATTGGAAAGTTTATAGCCGAGTGAAGAAGAAAGGAAAACCTAACTCAAATGCAGTTGGCAGAAAAACTGAACATAACCGACAGAGCAATATCAAAATGGGAAACAGGCAAATCTCTGCCCGACTCGTCTATTATGCTTGAACTTTGTGATGTTCTGGGTATCAGTGTTAATGATTTATTATGTGGGGAGGTAGT
>JAFQLH010000062.1 GCA_017396665.1 Oscillospiraceae bacterium
GTTCAAAGTGGGGTGTATATTCTCCAAGAAAGGTTATCTATGTAGACGCACAGAACGGAGATATATACTGCTACAACTCTATGTCCGGCGAATTTGAGTTCAAGTACATTCAGGAAAAATAATACGAGAAGGAAGAATAAATAGCAAATAATAAACCCGAAGAGCATATAGCTTTTCGGGTTTTGTGTTTTATTTCTTTCTTCGAGCGTTTGCAAGCATAAGCTTGATTCTGTTTTCCTGGTTAACCTTTGTAGCTCCCGGGTCATAGTCGATTGCAACGATGTTTGCATCAGGATATGCGTCCTTGATAACTCTCATCATGCCCTTCGCTACAATGTGGTTTGGAAGACAACCAAACGGCTGAGTGCATATGATATTGTCTGTTCCTGTCTCAGCAAGAGCAGCCATTTCAGCGGTGATAAGCCAGCCTTCTCCCATCTTTACACCCTGGTGAATAAACTTATCAGCGTAAGCTCTGAGCTCTTCAAAGTCATGAGGTGGGAAGAATACGCCGTGCTCCTTGATAACCTTAATCTGCTGCTTCTGATAGTGATAGAGAACGTCGTAACCGATTGTGTAAGCAAGCACCTTCTTGTCACGTCTGTCATAAAGCTTACCGTCATTTACAGAGTCTGAAGCACAGTAAAGAACGAAGTCGAGAAGTCCCGGAACATTAGGCTCACAGCCTTCGGATACGAGAAACTCGTTGAGCTTGTTGTTCGCAAGAGGGGAGTACTTAACGTAGATTTCGCCTACGATACCAACCCTTGGTTTCTTTTCGCCTGTTCTTTCAATCTTAGCGAAGTCATCGAGAATAGCTCTGTAATGACGCTTTGTGTCGAAGTACTTGTTCTTAGCAAACATATTTCCAAGTCTTCTCTGCCACTTTTCAAGACAAGCGTCAGTATCGCCCTTGTTGACCTCATATGGCAAGCACTGATTGTAAAGAAGCATAAGCAGGTCACCGTATAAAACAGCGTGGATAAGCTTGATTGCAATTGCAGGAGTAATCTTGAAAGCCTGTTCCTTTTCAAGACCGCTGAAGTTGAGCGAAATTACCGGAACCTGCGGGAACTGTGAAGCAATAGCTTTTCTGATAAGATGGATGTAGTTTGAAGCTCTGCATCCGCCGCCTGTCTGTGACATCAGAAGTGCTGTCTTGTTTACATCATACTTACCGCTTTTAAGAGCGTCCATAAACTGTCCTATAACGAGCAAAGCAGGGTAACAGGTATCGTTGTGGGTGTTCTTTAAGCCTTCGTCAATTACGTTTCTGGAGTCGTTTGTGAGAAGCTCCATGCGGTAGCCGTAATTAGCGAAAATCTTCATTATAAGCTTGAAATGAATTGGGAGCATATCAGGTACGAGAATGGTGTAGTCCTTTTTCATTTCCTCAGTAAATATAGTTTTGCTAACTCTTTCTGAGCTCATTTATATTCATCCTTTCAAAAGGTGATTGTTATTATGCCTTATCCTTTTCTTCAAGTGCAGCAACAAGGCTTCTGAGTCTGATTCTTGCAGCTCCGAGGTTGTTGATTTCGTCAATCTTGAGCTGTGTGTAGAGCTTGTTTTCTTCTTCGAGAATAGCTCTTACTTCGTCAGTTGTTACAGCGTCAATTCCGCAGCCAAAGGAAACAAGCTGTACAAGCTCCATATCAGGCTGTGAGCAAACATATTTTGCTGCTCTGTAAAGTCTTGAGTGGTATGTCCACTGGTTGAGAACGTCAAGAGCCGGAACATCAACAAGGTTAGAAACGCTGTCTTCGGTAACAACAGCAAGACCGAGAGAAGCAATAAGCTTGTGGATACCGTGATTGATTTCGGGGTCAATGTGGTAAGGTCTGCCTGCGAGAACAACAATCTTCTGACCGTTTGCTCTTGCTGTTTCGATTATTTCAAGTGCCTTGTTTTCAATGTCTGTTCTGAAATCTATCTGAGCAGAGAATGCTCTGTTAAGAACCTTGTAAATCTGCTTCTGAGTAATTCCAAACTTTCCGAAAACTCTTGCGAGTGCCTTTGAAGTATGGTTTTTGCAGTTTATATCAATGTAAGGTGTAATGAAGTTTTCGCTGTTAAGCTCTGAGTTATTAGCCTTAAGAAGTTCAGGGTAGTAGGCAACAACAGGGCAGTTGTAGTGGTTGTCGCTTCCGCCTTCATCAACATTGTAGCTCATACAAGGATAGAAGATAAAATCTACACCCTTTTCAAGAAGGCTTTCAATGTGGCCGTGAGCGAGCTTTGCAGGATAGCATACTGTGTCAGACGGAATTGTCTGCTGTCCTTTATAGTATGTATCTCTTGTCGATTCTTCAGAGAATACTACTTCGAATCCGATATCTGTGAGAAGTGTAGAGAAGAAAGGAATAAGGTCATAGAAGCTGAGTGCAAGCGGAATACCTACTCTTGCGATAGGCTTGCCTGCAGGCTTTTGCTCCTCGTAGCTGAGTATCTTCTTATACTTATACTCAAAGAGATTTTCATTAGTTACAGCAGACTTTATTCCTGCGCCCTTTTCGCATCTGTTACCGGAAATAAATCTTCTGCCATCGTTGAATCTGATTATTGTAAGACTGCAGTTTGCACCGCATCCGCCGCACTGTGCAGCAGTTGAACGGTAGCTGAACTCAGAAAGCTTTTCCTTATCAAGAAGGGTGCTTTCCTGGTCATTGCAGTTTTCCATAGCATAAAGCGCACAACCGAATGCGCCCATAAGTCCTGCGATTGCAGGTCTTGTAACGTTTCTGCCAAGCTCCATTTCAAAAGAACGGAGAACAGCGTCATTCAAGAATGTACCGCCTTGAACAACGATATTTTTTCCAAGCTCGTCTATGCTCTTTGCACGGATAACCTTGTAGATAGCGTTCTTAATGATAGATGATGAAAGTCCTGCTGAAATGTCAGCAACCTCAGCGCCATCCTTCTGTGCCTGCTTAACAGAGCTGTTCATAAATACAGTACAGCGTGAGCCGAGCTCAACAGGCTTCTTTGCGAAAAGCCCGAGTCTTGCAAAGTCGGCGATTTCATATCCAAGCGCCTGTGCAAATGTCTGTATAAACGAGCCACAGCCGGAAGAACAAGCTTCATTGAGCATAATGCTGTCAATTGCATTGTTCTTAATCTTAAAGCACTTGATGTCCTGTCCGCCGATGTCAATGATAAAGTCAACATCTGGGCAGAAGAATGCAGCAGCTTTAAAGTGAGCAACTGTTTCAACTATACCGAAATCTACGCCAAGACCTGCTCTTATAAGGTCTTCGCCATAGCCTGTAACAGCAGAAGAGCGTATCTTAAGCTTAGGGTTTGCAATCTCGTATATTTCCTTAATCTTTTCTGATATAATATCAAGAGGCTGACCCATATTTGAGCAGTAGTGACGGTAGAGGAGTCTGCCGTCAGGTGTGATAAGAACGAGCTTTGTTGTAGTTGAGCCTGCGTCGATACCGAGATATGCATCACCCTCGTAGGTCTTTATATCCTCATACTTAAGGTCACTCTGCTTGTGTCTTTCAACAAACTCGTGGTAGTCATCCTGATTTTCAAAAAGAGGTTTGCCGATAACGATGTTATCATCAGACTTTGCGTTTGTAATTTTGTCGATTGCTTCTTCGATTGACATAGGCTCTGAAATTTCATCAGCCTGCAGTGCAGAGCCATAAGCCATAAATACCGAGGCAAGCTCCGGAAGAATAGCATGCTCATCGTCAAGCTTCAGAGTGTCAGTAAAAGCTTTTCTGAGGGCAGGGAGGAATGACAGAGGACCGCCAAGGAAAAGAACCTTTCCTTCGACCTTACGTCCCTGTGCAAGACCTGAAATGGTCTGGTCAACAACAGCCTGGAATATAGAAGCTGCAATATCTTCCTTCTTAGCACCCTGATTGAGAAGCGGTTGGATATCAGACTTTGCGAAAACGCCACATCTTGAAGCGATAGGATAAATCTTCTCGTGCTTTAAAGCAAGGTCATTAAGCATATCTGGGGTAACACCTAAGAGTGTTGCCATCTGGTCAATGAAAGCACCTGTACCGCCTGCACAAGAGCCGTTCATACGCTGTTCAACACCGCCAGTGAGGAAGATAATCTTTGCATCTTCACCGCCAAGCTCTACAACTACGTCAGCATCAGGGTAGGACTTTTCAACAGCAACAAAAGCAGAGTATACTTCCTGTACGAAGGAGATACCGCTTGCGTTTGCTATACCAAGACCTGCAGAGCCTGTTATGGCAATTTTGAATGAGCAGTCCTTGTAGTTTTCTCTGATTGTCTGAAGCTGTTCAATGACAGTTTCCTTAACCTTTGAAAAGTGTCGCTGATACTTTGAGTAGATTATTTCTCCGTTATCGATAATTACTGTTTTGACTGTTGTTGAACCAACGTCAATACCAAGGTTATATATCTTATTCATAAGTTCTCCGCTAAAATGCGGTCACCCCCAAAAATATAATGCATTCCTAGACATTATACCATAGTTTTCGCAAAAAGAAAAGTGTTTTGAGATATTTTTATGATTTCGTTAATAATATTGTTGACTAAAGCTACATTATACCGCAAATTAACCACTTGACGCAATTTTATTTATGGGTTATAATACAATTTGTGAGCAGACTATGCGGTAGCGTGAACGACACAGTTTATGAGGAAAGTCCGAGCATCACAGAGCAGGGTAACTGATAACATCAGCCGAGGGCGACCTTAGGGCAAGTGCAACAGAGATATACCGCCGCTTTTGCGGTAAGGGTGGAAAGGTGCGGTAAGAGCGCACCAGGTTATCCGAGAGGATAATGCTATGTAAACCCTACCCGATGCAACTCCAATGGTAAGCAGAAGACCAATGTCTGCTCGGCAGGTCAATGCTTATAGGAGGCTTGAGCTTTACGGCGACGTAAAGACTAGATAGATTACCGCACTCGACAAAACTCGGCTTACAGGTCTGGTCACAGCAAAAAATCGGAGCGTAATGTTGCTCCGATTTTTTGTTTATCTTGACTTTAGCGTGTAAATATAGTATTATATTAAATGTTGATTGGAGTGAAAAAATATAATGATTGAAAAAATTAATAAGTATCTTAACGACAATATTGACAATATGATTTCCGACCTTAAGGGTATTATGCAGATAAACAGTGTGTGCACAGACCCTGTTCCCGGAATGCCATACGGAGAAGGCTCAGCAAATGCTCTTGAGTATATCAAAAAGCTTTCAGAGGGCTTCGGACTTAAGACAAGAAATTTTCAGAACTATGTTGTAACTGCTGACTACGGAGATAGTGACAAAGAAGTCGCTCTCGGTATACTTGCACACGTTGACGTAGTTCCTGCAGGCGAGGGCTGGACATATGAACCATTTGACCTTACTGTAAATGACGGCAGAGTATACGGAAGAGGTGCCATTGATGATAAGGGGCCTGCTGTCGCTGTACTTTATGCAGTAAAGGCGCTGAATGACCTTGGTATAGAACTCAAGAAAAATGTACGTTTTATTTTTGGCGGCGGTGAAGAAATCGGCTGTAATGATATTGAATACTATCAGGAGCAGGAAGCTCTCCCTGAGATGCTTTTGACTCCTGACGGAGAATTCCCTATTGTCAATGCAGAAAAGGGTATTGTTCAGCTTATGTTCAAGAAGAAGATTGAAAGCGACAAGCTTATCGGTATTTCTTGTCCCGGTGCTGTCAATGCAATTCCTGCAAAAGCAACTGCTACAGTAAAGGGCTTCACAATTGACCACATTCTTTCCGCAATTGAAAACATGCCATACAGAACAGAGTTCAAGCTTGAGCAGAATGACGGATGTGTTGTTATAACTTCCGCAGGTAAGTCGGCTCACGGTTCAAGACCTCAGAACGGCATGAACGCACTTACTGCTCTTTTAAGACTTCTCAGTGAGCTTGGAATTGATGATGCAACAAGCCTTTGTACAGTTTTTGCTTATGATGAGTACAACGGAAAGAGCTTTGGTGTTGACTTCTCAGACGAAGTATCAGGTGAGGTTTCTCTTGCTCTTACTGTTTGTAATACTATTGACGGTGAGCTTGAATTTGGTCTTGACAGCCGTTTTCCTGTAAGCAAGAAGGCTGCAGATATCTCTGAGCCTGTTACAGCTAAGCTTAATGAACTTGGCTACGAAATTACCAAGACAAGTACTATGGAAGCACATTATGTTGATGAGAATTCAGACTTCATTTCATCTGTCAAGAAGGCTTATGAAGTAATTGTCGGCGAAAAGGCTGAGTGTATATGTGAAACAGGTGCTACTTATGTTCACAACACTCCTTGCGGTGTTGCATTCGGTGCTGAAATGCTCGGCGAAGACAACGGTATGCACTGCGCTGATGAAAGCATTGCAATCGACAGACTTATTCTTCTTGCAAGAGTCTATGCTCAGGCTATTATTGAAATCTGTGGTTAAGGAAGATTTATATGAAAATTGCTGTTGTAGGTCTTGGACTTATAGGCGGTTCAATTGCCAAGACAATCAAGAAAAATACGACACATAACTGTTACGGTATTGACAGAAATAAAGAAACAATAGCACTTGCATTACATCAGGAGGCAATTGACGGTGAAATAACATGTGAACAGCTTTCGGATATGGATGTTGTTATTGTATCTTTGTATGCCGGCTCTATTGTTGATTTTGTTCTTTCAAATAAGGATAACTTCAAAAAGGGTGCTCTTGTAACTGATACATGCGGTGTTAAAGAGGTTATTGTAAATAAGCTCGAAAAACCGCTTGCGGATGTGGGTGTTCATTTTGTGGGCTGTCATCCGATGGCAGGCAGAGAGTTTTCAGGATTCCAGTATGCCCTTGATAACCTTTTTGACAACGCAAGCTGTATTATAACTCCTACTGAAAACTCTGACAAGCAGGCTGTAGAAACGCTTAAAGAGCTTGCTAAAGAAATGAGATTTCGCAGAATCGTTGAGAGCACACCGAGTCGTCACGACGAAGTTATCGCTTTTACATCTCAACTGGCGCATGTTGTTTCAGCTTCGTATGTAAAGAGTCCTTCGCTTTTCAAACAGGACGGCTTTTCCGCCGGAAGCTTTAAGGATATGACAAGGGTTGCTTATCTTAACGAGGATATGTGGACTGAGCTTTTCCTGCTTAATAAAAACGCTTTGCTGAGTGAGCTCGAAAGCGTTATTTCAGCACTTACGGATTATAAGAAATGTATTGAAAATGACGATTCAGAGACGCTCCACGAGCTTTTGAAGGAAAGCCGTGAGCTCAAGCAAAAGTCAAACGAGCAGATTGCCCGTCAGAATAGCTAAAATCATTCAAGCTGTGAAAACGTATTCACGGCTTGAATTTTTTATTATTGTATTATTGGCGAAAATATGATATAATATTGTTTGTTTATGGACATATGAAAGGAAAGATTTTTATGAATATCGCAGTCGCTCAGTCAGGTGGTCCAACATGTGCTATTAACGCTTCACTTGTAGGCGTTTTCAGACAGGCACTTAAAACTCCGGAGATAGATACAGTATTCGGTTCTATCAACGGTATTGAAGGTATCATCAACGATGACCTCATTATACTTAATGCTGCAATCACCTCAAACGAGGATATGGAGCTTTTAAGACAGACTCCGTCTACTATTCTTGGTTCATGCAGATACAAGCTCCCTGACAGTGCCGTTGACGAAGAAGTATATAAGAAAATAATCTCAACTTTTGACAAGCATCGTATTAAAAAGTTTATATACATCGGTGGTAACGACTCAATGGATACCGTTGTTAAGCTTTCGAAATATTTAGAGAAGCTTGGCAGGGAAGATATCTGTGTTATAGGAGTTCCAAAGACAATCGATAACGACCTTTGTGTAACTGACCATACACCTGGCTTTGGTTCTGCAGCTAAGTATGTTGCGGCATCTGTACAGGAAATCATCCGTGACAGCCGAGTTTACAGTATCGAAAGCGTTACTATTATCGAAATTATGGGAAGACACGCCGGTTGGCTTACAGCCTCTACTTGTATGCTCAGAGCAAACGGCGAAATAGCTCCGCACCTTATTTATCTGCCTGAAGGAAAGTTTAGTGTAAAACAGTTTGTTGAAGACGTAAGATGTCAGCAGGCTAAACACCAGGCTGTTATTGTAGCAGTTTCTGAGGGCGTTACTATTGACCCTGAAGAAGTAGACCTTTCTGAATTCCAGTCCGGTGCAACTGACGCATTCGGACATACCTATCTGTCCGGAATAGGCAAGTGCCTTGAAAAGATTATTGCCAAGGAAATAAGCTGTAAGGTTCGTTCTATTGAGCTCAATGTAATGCAGAGATGCTCAAGCCATATCTGCTCAAAGACTGATATCGACGAGGCTGAAGAAATAGGTGCTAAGGGTGTTGTAGCCGCTATGAAGGGACACAGCGGCAAGATGATGTACTACAAGCGTCTTAGCAGCCAGCCGTACGTAATTACAATTGAAGAAATCGACGCCAGCGAGGTTGCTAACAAGGAAAAGATGTTCCCTGAAAAGTGGATTAACGACGCAGGCAACAACGTTTCTGACGAAGCACTCAAGTATTTCCTTCCGCTTATCCAGGGTGAGGTAGACATATTTATGCGCAACGGTATGCCTCTCCACTTTATGCTTAAATAACTCACGGAGGAAGATAAAAATGACTTCGTTGCTTATGCGGATTTTTATAAAGAACGGTGACGTAAAGGATGCTGATACCAGAAGAAAGTATGGTTATCTTGGCTCTTTTACAGGTATCGCTCTTAACATTCTTCTGTTTGTAGGTAAGCTCATCGCAGGTCTTATTGCCGGTGCGGTTTCGGTTATTGCAGATGCGTTCAATAACCTTTCTGATGCAGGTTCGTCGGTAATCTCTCTTATCGGCTTTAAATTTGCAGGACGTCCCGCAGACAAGGAACATCCATTCGGCCACGGAAGAATGGAATACGTAACAGGTCTGATTATCTCATTTATAATAATGCTGATGGGCTTTGAGCTCCTCAAAAGCTCAGTGTTAAAAATAATCACCCCTGAAGATATCGACTTTAACGGTCTTTCGGTTGGAATTCTTGTTGCTTCGGTGCTTGTCAAGCTCTGGATGTCGCTTTTCAATAGAAAGCTTGGAAACATTATAAACTCAACCTCGCTTAAAGCAACTGCTACAGACAGCCTTACTGACTCCATTGCAACATCTGCAGTTATACTTTCTATGACGATTGGACACTTCTCCGGCTTTAATACTGATGGTATTGCAGGCGTGCTTGTTTCCTTGTTTATACTGTATTCAGGAATAAACACTTTCAAGGACAGCCTTACTCCGCTACTTGGACAGAGACCGGATAAGGAGCTTGTTTCTGATATTTACTCAAGAGTTATGAGTTATCCCGACATTGTCGGTGTACATGATTTGCTTGTGCATGACTATGGTGTAGGGAATATGATTGTTTCTCTTCACGCAGAAGTTCCGTGCGAAATGGATTTTACCAAAGCGCATGAGCTTATTGATATAATCGAGGATGACCTGAAAACTCACTATTCCTGTCTTGCAACTATTCATATGGACCCTGTTGCAGCATATGATGAAGAAACTACCGCAGCTAAGGAAATGGTAATGAAGGTTATCAGCGAGATAGATAAGGAGCTCACTATACACGATTTCAGAATGACAAAAGGCGTCGTTCACGTTAATCTGCTGTTTGATATAGTTGTACCGTATGGATTCTTCCTTTCGGATAACGAGCTTGTAGAAACAATCAGAAAACGTCTTTCAGACATCGACGAGAAATACTTTGCTGTAATCGTAGTTGACAAGGATATGTCTTTATAAGAAATCAAATCACTTCACATTTTGTGAGGTGATTATTTCTTGACACAATATGTAGTGATAATAGGCTGTTTTGTTGCATATAAATTAAAATGTACAATAACTCTTTGCGAAACATAGAGAGAATTTGTGCAAGGTAACAGTTTTTATTTTTTGACAAAAAAATATCATAAATTACTTGACAACCAGTAGATATTAGTATAAAATATTAGTAGGTTAGTTTAGGCTAACCCGTTACAAAGCAATAGAGTTAGCGGCTGCTAATTCGATTTGGCTTTATATAAAAATTATGATTTATACTATACAGAGAAAGATTAGAACAATATCGGAAGTTGTTCAGAGGAGGAAATCACGTGAAAACGCTTAAGGAAGCTGCAATCGGTAAAACGGTAAAGGTAGTAAAGCTCCATGGGGATGGTGCGATTAAAAGAAGAATCATGGATATGGGTATTACAAAGGGTGTAGATATATATATACGTAAAGTAGCACCGCTCGGAGACCCGATTGAAGTAATGGTCCGTGGTTATGAACTGACGCTTAGAAAAGCAGACGCTGATATGGTTGAAATCCAGTAGTATGGATTTCTTTTTAAGGATGTGGTTAGCATTTACTAACTGCAGAAAGTGAGGAAGAAATATGAATCTGAAAATTGCACTTGCCGGAAATCCGAATTGTGGCAAGACAACAATGTTTAACGCTCTTACTGGTGCAAATCAGTATGTAGGAAACTGGCCGGGAGTAACAGTTGAAAAGAAGGAAGGAAAGCTTAAAAAGCACGATGGAGTCATAATCACAGACCTTCCAGGTATCTACTCGCTGTCACCATATACTCTTGAAGAAGTAGTTGCAAGAAATTATCTTATCGAGGAAAGACCTGACGCTATACTTAATATAGTTGATGGTACGAATTTAGAGCGAAATCTTTATCTTACTACTCAGCTTATGGAGATTGGAATTCCGGTAGTTGTAGCTATCAATATGATGGATATTGTAAGAAAGAACGGCGACAAGATTAACATTGAAGAGCTTGGAAACACACTCGGCTGTAAAGTTGTAGAGATTTCAGCTCTTAAAAGCGAGGGGATATTGGAGGCTGCAGAGCTTGCAATTGAAGTTGCAAAACAGGGTAAGCCTGCTCCTATGATATATTTCTCGGGAAAGGTTGAACACGCACTTGCTCATATTGAGGAAGCTTGTGTACATAACATGCCTGAAGAACAGCAGCGCTGGTATGCTGTTAAGCTTTTTGAACGAGATGACAAGGTTAGAGAAAAGCTTAACCTTGAGAAATCAGTTATCGAACATATCGAAAAGGACATTGCTTCTGTTGAAGCAAAGCTTGATGATGATTCCGAAAGCATAATTACAAACGAAAGATACAATTATGTTGAAGACCTGATGAAGAAGTGTTGTAAGAAAAGAAGTCTCGGCAGACTCACAATCTCTGATAAGATTGATAGAATTGTTACAAACAGAATTCTTGCAATTCCAATTTTCATAATTATCATGCTCACTGTGTATGTTCTTTCGATAGGAACTGTAGGTGATTTCACTGTTGGATTTATGAACGACGGTCTGTTTGGTTCCTTTGCAGAAACTTATCCTGATACATTTATGGAAAACTGGGTAAGTGTTCCTGAACTTCTTGACAAGGCTCTGCTTGATTCAGACGGAGAACCTGTAGTTGCTGAGTGGCTTTACAGTCTGATACAAGACGGTATTGTTGGCGGTGTAGGTGCAGTTTTAGGATTTGTTCCTCAGATGCTGATTCTCTTCCTACTTCTTTCACTCCTCGAAGACTGCGGATATATGGCGAGAGTTGCGTTCATCATGGACCGTATTTTCAGAAAATTCGGTCTTTCGGGAAAGAGCTTTATTCCTATGCTTGTCGCAACAGGCTGTGGTGTACCTGGTGTTATGGCAAGCCGTACAATTGAACAGGACAGAGACCGTAAGATGACAATTATGACAACATGCTTTATACCTTGCGGTGCTAAGATGCCTATCGTAGGCTTTATTGCCGGTGCACTCTTCGGAGGCAGTGCAATTGTAGCTACATCAGCATATTTCATCGGCGTTGGTGCAGTTGTTGTTTCAGGTATTATTCTAAAAAAGACAAAGGCATTCTCAGGTGACCCGGCACCATTTGTTATGGAGCTTCCGGCATACCACGCACCTCTTCCTAAGAACATTTTCAGAGCTACATGGGAAAGAGGCTGGAGCTTTATAAAGAAGGCCGGTACAGTTATTCTTGCAGCAAGTATTATTATCTGGATTTTAAATAGCATCTCATTTGAAGGCGGATTCCATTACATCGGTGACGATGACGAAAAGTCAATTCTCAATGTTGTCGGTGAAGCAATTGCTATTCTATTCAAGCCACTCGGATTTGGCAATTGGCAGGCAGCCGTTGCAACGGTGCTTGGACTTCTGGCAAAGGAAGAGGTTGTCGGAGTATTCGGCTCACTTTCTTCAATGGCTGATTCATCTGTTATAGAAGGTGCTATGGAGCTTGCTGAAGAAAATTCAACTGAACTTGCAATTCTCGGTAAGGAATTCTTTGACGGAAGCAAGCTGGCTGCATTCTCATTCCTTATATTCAACCTTCTCTGTGCTCCTTGCTTTGCAGCTATGGGTGCTATCAAGCGTGAAATGAACAATGCTAAGTGGACATTCGCTGCAATCGGTTATATGTGCGTATTTGCTTATGCAATTTCTCTTATCGTATATCAGCTCGGTATGCTCTTTACAAAGGGTTCATTCGGAGTTGCTACAGTAGCTGCATTCTTAGTGCTTGCAGGACTTATCTACTTGCTTTTCAGGAAAAACAAGTACAACGAAAACGTATTATCAGTCAAGACTTCCACAAAATAAGGAGTGATTTATATGTTGCCAACAATTATTGGAGCTACAATAATCGGAGTAATATTTTTGGCTATTATAATATCGGGAATCAGAAATATTAAAAACGGCAAGCATTCTTGTTCTTGCGGTGGTTCCTGCGGAAGCTGTGGTATGAATGGTATGTGCCACGCAAATAAAAACTCACAAGATAACGTATAATAACATATTCAAGGGCAGTGAATAATCGCTTGCCCTTGAATACAAAGCATCGGTTAGCATATGCTAACTAGCGAGAAGGGAGAATATATGAGTGTTGTAATAATCGGCGGAAACGAGTGTATGACCAGACAATACATGGACTTATGCAAGGAGTATAATTGCAAAGCAAAGGTATATCCTAAGATGAAGAGTACAGTTAAGGATTTTGGCTGTCCTGACTTGCTCGTTCTGTTCACAAACACAATGTCACATAAGCTTTTAAAGAAAGCTCTTGACGGAACAAAAGGGCAGAATACTATCGTTGCCAGGTCACATTCGAGCTCAATGGCTGCACTTAAAAATATTTTGAAGGAGCATACAGCATAGGAGGTATGTTTATGTCAGAAGAACTATTGATTAGACATTGTTCGCCGACACTTGCCGGAATTAAAACGGCAAATATGTTTTCTTATTGCTTTAACAGTAACTCTGAGATGCAGGACGTAATCCGAAAGCTTAACAGGGTATTGTCTAAAAAGGGATTAAGAGTAATACCTCTTTCAACAAAAGACGGCAGAACACTTATATATGTTTTCAGACCGAATAAGCTTATGTGGGATTTACGTGATAATACTGCTTGCAATCTTCTTCAGGATATCGGATATTCGCCGTGTAACGTACCGGGATGTATTAACCATCTTATAAAACGTCTGAATGAAGGGGAAGGTTTTCCTCATGAAATTGGTCTTTTCTTAGGTTATCCACCGCTTGATGTAAAAGGATTTATTGAAAACAAAGAGGGGACATGTAAGTGCGTCGGGACATGGAAGGTATATTCTGACGAAGAAAAAGCTATAAAGACATTTGCCAGATATAAAAAATGTACCGACGTATATTCTCGTCTGTACGCTGACGGCAAGCCTATTGAAAAGCTGGCTGTTGCTGTGTAATTAAAAAAGCCTATGAACGAAGTTGTTCATAGGCTTTTTACTATACCTTCAGAGTGAAAGTTATTGTATCATTTGAAGACTTTGCAGAAATCTCGGCACCCAATTTATCACAAAGTGCTTTGCAGATATAAAGACCAAGTCCGCTGCCTTCCTTGCTCCTCGAAGCACCTCTGTAAAACGGAAGAAAAATTTTGTCTACATCAATCTGGTTATCGTAATCAATATCGTTTGAGATGGTGATTACAGCTTTGTCTTCTGTCTTTTTAAGAGAAACAGAAATACTGCTTTTAACGTATTTTCTGCAGTTTGAAAACAGATTGTCGATTATTCTTTTCAGCGAGTGTGCATCAGAAATAACATTTATACCGTTTTCAATATAAATATTTGCTTTGATTGATGCACTCTCAATCCAGCTATACTGCTGTAATGTCAGCTCTGTGAGAAGGTTACTGAGGTCTAGCTTATCAAGTTTTAGTTCATCATCATTCTTTTTGGATATCTCAAAGAAATCGTCCGCAAGCTCTTTAAGGTAAATATTCTTGTCGGTGATGATATCCAGATACTCGCTTTGTTCCTTCGTAAACTGCCCATTTTTCTTTAAAAGCTGAAGATATCCGAGCGAAGCGGTCAGGGGAGTCCTGAAGTCGTGCGAGATGCCAGAAATGATGTTTGAAAGCTCTTTCTTGTCATTGTAATAAGAAACCGTAAGCTCTTTTTCAAGCTTTATGTGTTCATTCATAGAGTTTACAAGCTCAGTCATGTCTTTTGTAAAATAGTTTGTCTTGATAGGCTGTGAATACTGGTCGTGAGTAAGCTTGTGTACTTCCTGTGAAATGTTCCTTATCTGCTTTTTATAGCCGATATGACGGGTTAAAACGACAATAAAAGCAACAAGAAGGCACAGACATAGTATAGCTAAAGCTATCTCCATATTTGCACCTCCTTATGAATTCATTTAGTTGAACTTCTTTTTCTTGTATGAACGGTATGCCATGCAGTAACCGAATACAATTTCAAAGACTGCTGAAGCAATTACCATAACGATAAATCTTGTGTCATTACAGTTCGTTGTGAGATTTTCTATCTGGAATGATACTGTAACGTCTTTAATAAAATCAGCTATTTTAAGTATGTCGCTATTCTTTTGTGTTTCGCCGATTATCTGGAACGGAATAATTGCAAGAGCTTCAATAAACATTCGTCCGTAGCTGAAAACTGCGCATGCCACCAGCTTTTTAAGAACCATTGCAATGTTTATCGAACCGATAACAATTCTCAAAATGATAGCTGCAAACAGAATGAAGAACCATATCGGCTTATCAATTAACTCACCACTGCCATTTTTAACACATGAGTATCCTAACAGCGAAAGCATTGGAATGAGGAACAGGCACAGTACTATAGGTAAGTATACAATGTGTTTGCTTAAAATGATATGTGAGGTCTTGTTGCCGTCCATGATTTCATAATAAGCTACTTTTGAATGATGACCCATGCTGGCAACAACACAAAGCATAGTAGAAATGAATACAGGATACATAAACGAGCCTACACCGAAAAGCACTGCAAAGGCGTTTGTAGACAAGTCGCTTTCAAAGAACTTTCTGTTTCCAAGCAAGGCAACTGCAACACAAAGAATGCAGACTAAAACTATGTAAAATAAGAATGTACCTGATTTCCTGAGTCTGTACCATTCAGCTTTAACGAGCTTATTCATTGACATCACCTACTTTCGAAAGATAGTATTCCTCGAGAGATTCACCCTCGGTAACGAATTTGGTGATGTTTAGTCCGTTTTCAAAAATAGTCCTTGATACTGTAGCAGGTTTGTCGAGCATTTCATACAGATGTATCTCGTCGTTGTGAATAACCTTGTATTCGCTGATGCCGAGCTTGTCTTCAAGGATAGCGGCAGTTTTGTTGATGTCATCGGTTTTTATGCTGATACGACTCTTGCATTTTATCATAAGCTCCTCAGCACTGAAGGATTCAATGAGCTTTCCGTGATTTATAATCGTAAAGTCTGTGCAAAGCTCAGATAATTCAGAGAGCAGGTGACTTGAGATAAGAATAGTAACATTCTGTTCCTCTGCAAGCTTCTTGAGAAGATTTCTTACTTCTACAATTCCTTCAGGGTCAAGTCCGTTTACAGGCTCGTCGAGAACCATAAACTCAGGGCTTGTAATAAGCGACATACCGATTCCGAGTCGCTGCTTCATACCGAGAGAAAAGTTCTTAGCTATTTTCTTTCCTGTATCCGAAAGTCCAACGAGCTTAAGAATTTCATCAGTTTTGTTCTTATCAGCAATTCCACGGACAGTTCTTACATATTCCATATTTTCTCTTGCTGTCATAAGCGGGTCAATAACAGGCGACTCAATCATAAAGCTCATACGCTTTCTTTCTTCATCAAGGTTATCCTTGTTGCCGAAGAACTCAAGCTCACCGCTTGTCTGAAGCGTAAGACCTGCCATAATCTTCATTATTGTAGTTTTGCCTGCACCGTTAGGACCGATAAGTCCGCAGATATGACCCCTCTTTGCTGTAAGAGAGAAGCTGTCTACAACGGTTGCTTTTTTGTACTTTTTAGTGATACCGTTTAGTCTGAGTATTGTATCCACCAAATCAACTCCTTTTGTTTTGTTATCCTTATTGTACAAGTGCTCAATTAAGATAACGTAAAGTAAAGGTTTAGAAAAGGTTAAGATTTAAGCTTATATCCCATACCCCAGATTGTTTCAATGTATTCCTCATCAGGAGCATACTTCTTAAGCTTTGTTCTGAGGTTGCTCATATGCACCTTGACAGCATTATCGTCACCGAGATATGTCTCACCCCAAACGCTTTCAAAGAGGTTTGCTTTTGAAAAAAGCTTCGTTGGATTTGATATAAGCAGCTCAAGTATTAAATATTCCTTGCTTGTCAAAACAACTGAATTGCCTCTTATTATTGCGGTTTTACTTGCTGTGTCAAGCTCTATATCTTTATATTTCAGAATTGCCGATTCATAGGCTTGTGTACCTTTACAACGTCTTAGAAGAACCTCAATTCTTACTGCAAGCTCGTCAAGGTCAAAAGGCTTTGTGATATAATCATCAGCACCGAGTCTTAAAACATCAATCTTTGATTGCACTGTGCTTTTAGCGGATACAATTATTACAGGAATATCAGAGAATGTGCGTACCTTTGCAATTACACTATCGCCGCTCTGATATGGCAGCATAATATCAAGAAGTACAAGAGACAGGGAAGTATCATCTCTGATAATTCTTAAAGCGTCAAGACCGTTATAGGCACTTTCTGTTTCGTATCCCAAATCAGAAAGAAATCTGACAAGCAGATTATTGATTTCCTTGTCATCTTCAACAATAAGTATCCTAGCCATTGCATCCACCTCTTTGAATTAAGTATATCACACTGATAAATTTATGTCAAACATAAGTAAAATAATAAAAATATTTTAAACCCGTTGAACATTCAAAAAAGCTGTGATATAATGTTTAAAAGACTTTTGTCAGAGAGGTATAATTTATGAAAACAGCATACATAAAATATGACAATAATAAACCAATAAGCCATATCAACAAAGAAATCTACGGACATTTTTCAGAGCATCTAGGACGCTGTATATACAACGGTATATTTGTAGGTAAGGACAGCGAAATTCCTAATACAAACGGTATCAGAAATGATATTATAGAAGCGCTTAAGGAAATTAAGACACCTGTTCTTCGCTGGCCCGGCGGATGCTTCGCTGATGAATATCACTGGCAGGATGGTATAGGCAAGGACAGAAAGCCTATTCTCAATACAAACTGGGGCGGTGTTGTTGAAGACAACTCATTCGGTACGGACGAATTCTTTAACCTTTGCGAAATGTTAGAATGTGAGCCATATCTTGCGGGAAATCTTGCTAGCGGTACTGTCAGAGAGCTTGCAAGCTGGCTTGAATATATAACTCATTGGGGCGATTCTCCGATGGCTTTAAAGCGCAAGGAAAACGGCAGACTTGAACCGTGGAAGCTTAAGTATCTTGGTATCGGTAATGAAAACTGGGGCTGTGGCGGTAATATGAGAGCCGAGACATATGCCGACGAATACAGAAGATATGCAACCTTTGCAAAGAACTATAATAACAGCGATATGATTAAGGTTGCCTGCGGCCCAAATGCTGACGACTACGGCTGGACTGAAACTCTGATGCAGAATCTCAAGCCTTGGCATACAGGTGCTCTTAGCCTTCACTATTACACAGTACCTACAGGTAACTGGGACAAGAAGGGCGCCGCTCTGAGCTTTGATGATAAGGAGTATTATCAGACAATTGCTTCTACTATGTTTATGGATGAAATTATCTCTAAGCACAGTGCTATAATGGACAAGTATGACAGGGATAATAACATACGTCTCATTGTTGACGAGTGGGGCTGTTGGTATGATGTAGAGGAAGGAACAAACCCGGGATTTTTGTATCAGCAGAATACAATGCGTGATGCAATTGTTGCAGGCATAAATCTCAACATCTTCAACAATCATTCAAAACGTGTTATGATGGCAAATCTCGCTCAGGTGGTTAATGTGCTTCAGGCTGTTATTCTGACTGACGGTGACAGCATGGTAAAGACTCCGACTTGGCATGTTTTCAAGATGTATCTTGACCACCAGGATGCCGAGCTTGTTCGTACAAGCTGTGCTGTTCCTATGCTTGATGAGGAAGGAAAAACTATTCCAATGGTCACAAGCTCCGTATCTGTGAAGGAAGGAAAGACTTTCGTTACACTTACAAACTGCTCGCTTAGTGAAGAGTGTGAGGTTCTGCTTGATAGTGAATCGGGTATAATCAACGAAGCTACAGGCGAGATAATCTGCACTGACATAACTGAATTCAATGATTTTGATGAACCTGAAAAAGTATTTATAAAGAGTTTTAATGACTTTAAAATCAACAGTAACAAGCTTATCGTAAAGCTTCCTGCACACAGCGTTGTATCTCTCAGAATAAAGTAATGGATAACAGGGTAGCTTGCAGGAAATGTTTGCTTGACGATATTGACGAGAACGAATATGTAATCAGTGTTCGTGAACATATCGCCAGGTTTCCGCAGGATAAAAGAGTTCCTGATAATGTATACCAGGAAAGAATATCAGCTTGTCTTGAATGTGACTTTCTTGACAGAGGAACCTGTGAGGTCTGCGGATGTTATGTTGAATTCAGAGCACTTATGAAAGATAAAAAGTGTCCTAAGAAAAAATGGCTTAAATTTTAGAAAGGATGTAGTTAGCTTTATGAAGATATCAAAAAGAATTACTGCTTTTTTCCTCTCGGCAATAATGCTTCTCTCAACGCTTGCTTTTGCTATTCCTGATTATGTTGCAAGTGCTGAAACAACGTCGAAAACAGCCGCTCAGGTTGTAGATGAAATGACAGTCGGCTGGAATCTCGGTAACACACTTGATGCAACAAGCTCCGGAGGTCTTAATGCAGAAACCTCTTGGGGAAATCCGAAAACAACCAAGGATATGATTGACAGAGTTAAGGCGGCGGGCTTTAATACTGTCAGAATACCTGTTTCATGGGGTATTCATACATCCGGCAGCAATTATAAGATTGACAGCTCGTGGATGGCAAGAGTAAAAGAAATTGTTGATTATTGCATTGACAATGATATGTATGTAATCCTCAATACACACCATGATACAGCTTCAGCAGGTACAACGGGTGCTTACTACTATCCAAGCAACACATATCTCAGCTCTTCTAATGCCTATCTTGAAAGCGTCTGGACTCAGATTGCCAATGAGTTCAAGGACTACGACTATCACCTTGTTTTTGAAACACTCAACGAGCCTCGACTTGTCGGTACTTCAAACGAATGGTGGGGAGCCTGGGCAGGTCTGAATTCTCAGGTTTCCGAAGCAATTTCCTGCATCAATTCGATGAATCAGACTTGTCTTGATGCAATAAGAAGCACGGGCGGAAACAATGCAACAAGATGCATTATGATACCGGGCTATGCCGCATCTATCGACGGTGCAACAGCAAGCGGCTTTGAAATGCCTGAAGATACTGCAACAGACAGACTCATCCTTTCTGTGCATGCATATACTCCATATGATTTCGCTCTTAACGGAAGCGGTACTTCCACATTCAGCGATAGCTTGAAGTCTCAGATTGATTCGCTTTTCACTTCTCTCAACACAAAATATCTTACAAAGGATATCCCGGTTGTTATTGGTGAAATGAGTGCATCCAACAAGAGCAACAGCGCAGAGCGTGTAAAGTGGGCAAAATACTACTTCGGAAAATCCAAGCAGTACGGCGTTCCTTGTATGATTTGGGATAACAACGTATTCAATGGCACAAACAAGGGCGAGTGTCACGGACATCTAAACAGAAGCTCACTCACCTGGTACGACGAAGCGTTTATTGATGCCATAATGTCTACAATGGGTATTTCTTCTGATACTTCTGCAGATACATCTCTATATCCTGACTTTGCTTCGGCAACTGAAATCTGGAGCGGTACAGCTTCTTCATCAAGCTGGGGGCAGGCGATTAAGCTCACTCCTGCAGAATTTAAGCTAAGTTCGATGGATGATGAAACAATAATCTGTGTGAAGTTTACCGGTAAGACACCTGAGCTTATAGTTCAGGGCAGCGAGAACAACTGGGCTAAGGTTTCTCCTTATGGAGTTTACGACTCTGTAGCATATTTCAGATATACAGACTTAGTGTCTGCGTATGGTGCAGGCGATGAAATTTTAAACGCATGGTCTGTCTATGTCGGAGATACTGGCGGTTCAATGTCAATCTCAAGAATTGCTTATACAAAGCCTGAGGTTTTCGATGGCACAACACCGACAACTGTTAAAAACGTTGTTCACGAAGCATCTTCAACTTCTTCTATAAGAATTGCTTGGAACAAGAATTCAACTGCACAAGGCTACATTGTAACAATATATAAAGACGGAGCTTGGAAAAGAGCAGGTAAGATTACAAATAACTCTACCACAAAGCTTTCTGTGAAGGGTCTTAAAGCAGGTACAAACTACAAGTTCTATGTAACAGCATATAACATCGTTGACGGTGTTGCTTACTATTCAAACAAGAGTCAGATAATCAGCACCTGCACAAATCCTGTTAAGCCTGTTGCTAAGATGGCACTAAATTCACAGTCTTCAGTCAGACTTTCGTGGAACGCTGTAAGCGGAGCTGACGGATATATTATAAAGCAGTATAAGAATGGTTCTTGGGTACGTGTTGCAAAGCTTACAAACGGTTCAACTGTACAGCATTCAATAGGCTCTCTTTCTGCCGGAACAGCTTATAATTTCAAGGTTACAGCATATAAAGTTGTTGGCGGAAAGGCGTACTACAGTGCCTCCTCTGATACTGTAAAGGCTTGTACAAAGCCCGCAACTGTTGTAGCGAAGGTTTCTTCTACAACAACCTCATCTGTAAAGCTTAGCTGGGCTAAGATTACAGGCGCTAACGGATATATAATCGAGCAGTACAAGAATGGTGCATGGGTAAGAGTAGGAAAGGTGACAAGCGGTTCAACCCTTAGCTACACAGTTTCAGGGCTTTCCCGTTCTACAACCTGTAAATTCAGAGTAAGAGCGTATAAGTCCTTTGAAGGTGTTGCATATTACGGAAACTATTCAGCTACTGTAACAGCGAAAACTAAATAGTAAAATTCAAAGCCCCTGTATTCAAGGGGTTTTTCTTTGATTAAATGATTGTTACATTTCACAAAATATATCTTGAAATGTTCAGATATATGTGTTAAAATAACTACAAACTAAAATTACGGAGGGTGATTCCAATGTCAAATCGTTTTGTTCTTAATGAAACTTCATATCACGGTAAGGGTGCAATAGAAAACATCCTTCCTGAGCTTAATGCAAGAGGCTTTAAGAAGGCTTTTGTATGTACAGACCCTGACCTTGTAAAATTCGGCGTTTCTCAGAAGGTTACCGACCTGCTTGAAAAGGGAAGCTTCCCTTATGAGCTGTATACAGAAATCAAGGCCAACCCAACAATTGAAAATGTACAGACAGGTGTTGCAAGCTTTAAGGCAAGCGGTGCTGACTGTATCGTAGCAATCGGCGGCGGTTCCTCAATGGACACAGCTAAGGCTATCGGTATTATTATCACAAACACTGAATTTGAGGATGTAAGAAGCCTTGAGGGTGTAGCTCCTACAAAGAATCCTTGCGTACCTATTATAGCAGTTCCTACAACTGCTGGTACTGCTGCTGAGGTTACAATTAACTACGTTATTACTGACGTTGAAAAGAACAGAAAGTTTGTATGTGTTGACGTTCACGATATTCCTGTTGTTGCGGTTGTTGACCCTGATATGATGGCAACTATGCCTAAGGGACTTACTGCTGCTACGGGTATGGACGCTCTTACACACGCTATCGAAGGCTACATCACAAAGGGTGCTTGGGAGCTTTCAGATATGTTCCACCTCAAGGCTATTGAGATTATTTCAAGAAGCTTAAGAGGAGCTGTTGCTAATACTGACGAAGGCAGAGCAGATATGGCTCTCGGTCAGTATGTTGCAGGTATGGGCTTCTCAAATGTAGGTCTTGGTATTGTTCACTCTATGGCACATCCGCTTGGTGCTCTCTACGATACACCACACGGCGTTGCAAACGCAATTTTACTTCCTACAATTATGGAGTATAACGCTGAATGCACAGGCGAAAAGTACAGAGAAATCGCAAGAGCTATGGGCGTCAAGGGCGTTGATGATATGACACAGGAAGAGTACAGAAGGGCAGCTTGCGACGCTGTAAAGCAGCTTTCTGCTGATGTAGGTATTCCTGCAGACCTTAAGGATATTGTTAAGGCAGAGGATATTCCATTCCTCGCTCAGTCTGCTTTCGATGACGCTTGCCGTCCTGGTAACCCTAAGGATACAAGCGTTGAGGAAATCACAGAGCTTTACAAGAAGCTTATCTAACAGCTAAAATTCAAGCCACCGTGTCGTTTGATACGGTGGCTGTTTTATTACTTTAAAAACATATGAATAAGCTTGTCATTAAGTTTCTTATACGGCTGATATCTCATAGGAAGGTCAAGCCACGTCTTTTTGTCAACGATACTCTTTGTGTGTGAGAATGCGTTAAAGCCGTCTTTTCCGTGATAAGAACCCATACCACTTTCACCGACACCGCCAAAGCCCATTTCACTTGTAGCTAGGTGAATTATTGTATCATTGATACAGCCGCCACCAAAAGAGCATCTGCTTGTAACTGCCTTAATGTTCTTTTTGCAGGAAGAGAATATATACAGGGCAAGCGGTTTCTGATGCTCCTGAACGGTTGAAATTACTTCCTCGATGTTTTCAAAAGTAAGCACAGGCATAATAGGTCCGAATATTTCCTGACCCATAACCTCATCATCCCAAGTGACATTATCGAGAATACAAGGGGATATCCTGCATGCTTCTGTATCGGTCTGTCCGCCAAATATAAGCTTACTTTCATCAATAAGACCGCATAATCTGCTAAAATGCTTCTCGTTTATAATCTTTCCGTAGTCAGCGTTATCAAGTGGATTTTCGCCAAACTGCTTAATAATCTGATTTTTCACTTCGCTTATGAATTTATCCTTGACCGACTTATGACACAGTATATAGTCAGGTGCGATACAGGTCTGTCCGCAGTTAAGATATTTTCCAAACACTATCCTTTTAGCAGCAAGCTTGATATTTGCTGTTTCGTCAACGATACAAGGACTTTTTCCACCTAGCTCTAAAACAACAGGTGTGAGATTTTCTGCCGCGTGTCGCATAACCTCCTTGCCGACAGCCTGACTTCCTGTAAAGAAAATCATATCGAATTTCTTTTCAAGAAGAAATGAGTTTTCTTTTCTTCCGCCCGTAACAATAGCTATATAATTACTATTGAACGTTTCACTAAGAATATCTGATATTACCTTGCTTGTTGCAGGCGAGTAGGCACTTGGCTTAACTATAGCGGTATTTCCTGCGGCAATTGCATCAATAAGAGGACCTATAGTAAGAAGGAAAGGGTAGTTCCAGGGACTCATTATAAGAACGTTTCCATATGGTGAAGGCTTCTTGAAGCTTCGTGATACAAACTCGTGAAGGGGAGTGTGCACACGCTTTTCTTTAGCAAGACTTCTGGTGTGCTTTATCATGTAACTGAGCTCACCCATTACCATACCGATTTCGCACATATATCCTTCAAAGTTGCTCTTGCCAAGGTCAGTTTTAAGGGCGTTGTTGATATCATTGGAATGCCTCAAAATACTTTCTCTTAGTTTTTTGAGCATAGATATTCTGAAAGGAACAGGCAGGGTATTGCCGTCAAGAAAATATTTTTTCTGGGAATTCAATATGACATCTATCTGATTAGTATCCATTAGTTATCGCTCCAATCTGAAACCTTGTAAAAGAATTTTTCAAGCTCTTTTGCATTCATAAGCTTAGGGACAGGGTAAAGCGGGTTTGCTTCCTTGTCTGCGTGCTTCGACATTGTTTTTATCTCCTGCTTCTGTATTTCCTTGAACGAGGTCTGTATGTTCATTCGCTTGTTCATAGCTTTGATTTCATTTATGAAAAGCTTTCATATCTGTTAATCACGTAACCACTCCTAAGAAGTTGACATGTCAACATCTATTATACAGCAAAGAAGTTGATATTTCAACATCTTTTAGAAAGAAATTAAGCCGACGGATAACCGACGGCTTAGTTATGTTATGCTAATGGATTCATGACACCGATAGCCTTTACACCTGCACCAACATGACAGCAGATGCTGATAGGGAGTCTGAACATCTCAATTGTA
>JAFQLH010000063.1 GCA_017396665.1 Oscillospiraceae bacterium
CAACACACGACGGAGGGAGATTCGGCAGTATGCCAAGGCATACGCCGAGTTTTTTCAAAACTCGCCCTCGTGCTGAATTTCATTCAGCCGAGGCTTCTGCTTACTCTCTATCGGCCATAAAAAAGCACCACCGGATTGGTGGTGCTTTCTTATGGCGGAGAAGGAGGGATTCGAACCCTCGATACCTTTCGGGTATACACGAGTTCCAGTCGTGCGCCATAAACCGGGCTAGGCGACTTCTCCATAGCTTTGCTCATTCATAAAGCTTTATAATTATATCACATTGAGTTTTTATTGTCAAGCTTTTTTTGAATAATTTTGTTGCTTTTACGAGAACAAAAACAAAGCACGCTTTACTGCTTCACACAGTCTGGCGTGCTTTATTATGTTTATCATATTTTTTGCTCAAATGCATCTATAAGCTTCTGGCAGATAGCTGCACCCTGCGTTGCTTTCTTTGCGCCTTCGAGGTCAAACCACTCTGCATCGTCTACCTCACAGGAGAGTGAAAACTTCTCTTGTGGGATTTTAACAGCAAAGCCGAGCATCAGCTGGTCACGTTTATCATAGAACCAGCTTCCAAGATAGTCTACCCTTTCTGCGTCGAGGCCTATTTCCTCCTTGACCTCTCTTGCGGCTGCTTGTTCAGCGGTTTCGCCGGGAGTGACATAGCCTGACACACAGACGTGGTGGCCACGGCTGAGATAATTCTGTTTCAAGAGGGCAAACTTATTCTTATCCGCCCAAAGCAGACAGATGACGCAGGTTGAAAACATATCAAACCAAGGTCTTTCACAGCTATTGCAGTACGGCACGAGTCCTTCGTCTCCGATTTCTCTGAGCGAAAGCTCCTTGCCACACTGCTGACAAAACTTAAACCTCATACTGATTATTCCTCATAAACAGCCATGATAGCTTCTACGAGTCCGTCAAATCTGAATTCCTGCGGGAACTCTCTGTTTACGATGCCAAAGTTTTCACCGTTGCCGAACACTGCGTTATTATCCCACCAGATGCAAGGTATTCCCTGCTCCTTGGCTTTTGTGAGGTAATATGTAACCCACTCGATTCTTTCGTCGAGGTTGTCCTTATTGACGCTTCCGTACTCGCCAATGATAACCGGTATTCCTCTGCTTGTAAAGAGGTCATAGAGGTCATTGAAGAGTGTATCAATCTGGCCCTTATTTGTATCATCAAACTCGCTTGTTCCCTTTGTATCGAGGGCAAACGAATAAGGTGTATAGGCATGTACAGAAACAATAACCTTGTCGTCGTTTTCCGGCAGCCACACCTTGCTGAGCGGGATTCTGCTTGATGAAGCGGCATAGCCTGTAAGCATAAGATGACGGTTAGCATTGTTACCGCCGCTGTTTCTTACTGTTTCATAGAATGCCTTTGCATACTCCTGCACAACGTTCCAACCTTCGTTATTTCCGCCGTTCCACTCATTTGGTGTACCTCTGAGTCTTGGCTCGTTGAGGCCTTCAAATATAAGGTGCTCGTCGTAATTCTTGAACTCCTCTGCAATCTGACTCCAGAGTGCAGTAAGCTGTTCTATATCCTGCTGTTTATTTTCTTCGTTCGGGAAATACCATTCCTCGTGGTGGGTATTGAGGATAACGAACATATCATTTTCGATACCGTAGTCTACAATCTCCCTGACTCTGTTCATCCATTCCTCATCGACGTTATACTGCTCGTCCATATGCGCTCCCCAGCTTACAGGGATTCTGACAACATTGAAGCCGCTATCCTTGAGGAAGGTCATAAGCTCCTTTGTTGTAAGCACGGGCTGCCATGCTGTTTCAGCATAGATTGTACTGTTGCCGGTTGCATCAAGTGTATTTCCTAGGTTCCAGCCTGTTTTCATTTCCTTCAGAAGCTCGATTGATGATATATCACGCATTTCCTGGAGAGTATCGCCGGGTGAGACTCTGCTGCTGTCGTCTGCTTTGCTTGAGCTATCCTCTGCTGAAGAAGTCTGGCTGCTGTTATTTACAGCACTTGAGGAGCTGTCAGACGAATCGCATGCAGTAAGTGTTGACAGGCAGATTGTTATTGCCATTAATACTGACAAAAGCTTAGATAATTTCATAACACTTATTCCTTTCAAAAAACGCTTTTATCCTATTCTGCGGATAAGCTCGAGGCACATTCTTCCGTTGTGGTAAGGACACTTCCAAGGGCCGACCATTTCCTTCTTTTTATCAGGAACGCCCTCAAAGCTTACCTCTGAGAACCATTCTCCGCAACGCTTATCTGTTGTGGTGCTTTCGATATAGTCCATAACGGTATTACAGATTGTGATAAAATGCTCGTCACCGCTATGCTCATAAGCGTTATAGTAGCCGACAACTGCTTCTGCCTGCACCCACCACACACGCTTTTTATCAATCTTTTCGTTTTCTCTTTCGTTATAGAGGGCACCGCCGTGGAATGCGAGCTTTTCGATATTTCTTGCGATTGCAAGGTCAATTTTTGTAAACTTTTCGATAAGCTCCTTATCGCCGAGGGCGTCGCAGGCGAGGTCACACAGCCAGCTTGCTTCGATATCGTGGCCATAGGAATGGATATCGCCGATTTCCTGAAGCTTTGTATCAAAGAACACTCTGAGTGCGTCGGTTTCCTTATTATATACGATATCGCTCATCTGGGAGAGCAGGAACTTAAGTCTTTCTGCTACCTTTTCATCAGGGCTTGCCTTATAGAGCTCTGTATAAGCTTCGATAAGGTGGAGGATAGTATTCATTGTCTTATCCGCCATAAGTCCGTTTTCAGAGAGTGCGTCGTTAGGAATAATGCTCCACTCACGGGAGAATGACTCCATATAGCCGTACTCGTCGAGTGTTTTTGTTTCGATATCATCAAAGAGCTTCTTTGCAAGCTCGAGCGCTTCCTTTTCACCAACGCTGTTATAGTAAGCAGAGAGGGCATAGATAGCGAACGCACAGTTATATGTATGCTTCATGGTATCAGTCGGGTTGCCCTTATAGTCGAGCATCCAGTAAACTCCGCCCATATCATAGTCGATACAATTATTCTTTACAAACTCATAGGCATGCTTTGCGAGTCTTTTGTTTTCCTCACCGCCGATAATCTTATAGCAGGTTGAGTAGAACCAGAGGATTCTGTTATGGAGGATAACGCCCTTATCTGCCTTCTTGTCGAGGTTAAGGTCGAAGTCCATAAATCCGTAGAAGCCGCCGTTTTCCTTGTCCTCAAGCTTTGACCAGAATGGAATGATATTTTCTGTGAGGATTTTTCTGCATCTTTCCTTAAGCATAGTTTATACTTCCTTTATTTCAATAGAATTGGTATTTGTGTTGTTGTATCGGCGATGATATCTGCGCCATACTGCTCCAGCTCTCCGTCCTTTGCAAAGCCGTAGCGGACGCCCATACAGGCGATACCGCACTCCTTTGCACCGACGATATCGTGGAGTCTGTCGCCTATCATAAGCACCTCATTCATCTCGTTTTCCTTGACATCAAGACGGCTGAGGGCTTCTTTTATGACGAGTGCTTTACTGTCACGGCTTCCGTCGAGTGTTGCACCTGCAATACAGGTAAAATACTGCGAGAGCTCATTCTTTTCGAGAATTGTATTTGCAAACACCTCCGGCTTTGAGGTAGCAACTGCGAGTATATATCCGCTTTCCCTGAGGGATTTCAAAGTATCAGCTATTCCGTCATAGGCAGAGCATTCATACACTCCGAGCGTTTTATAACGCTGTCTGTATATAGCTGTTGCTTCCTTAGCCTTATTTTCGTCAAAGCCATAGAATCTCCCGAACGATTCGACGAGCGGAGGTCCTATAAAGCATCTGAGCGAGGTTTTGTCGCTTACTTCTATTCCGTAATGCGACAGTGCGTGTATAACGCAGTTTTCTATTCCCTCTTCGGTATTAACGAGTGTTCCGTCGAGGTCAAAAAGCAGGTATTTATACTTCATCAGAGTGTAATCTTTCTAGCTTCGACATAGTAACGCTTATCCCATGCGTGTCCCATTGAGAAGGTCTTTCTAGGGAGAGCACCGTCGCAGATTACTGTCGGGAACAGCTCAGACTTCTGCATATCAGGGAGGACAAAGCCGAGGCTGTTCTTGTTAGCTGAGAGGTTTTCAATAACCTCGATGCCGTGGATATAGTCAATCTTTCCGCCGTTTTCCTTGATATACTCATCGAGCACGAGCTGGAGTGAGCCGACTGTGAGCTTTGAGAGCTCGTTCTTTACATAGTACTTCTTTGAGACGCCGTCGGCTACGATTTCAAAGCTCTGTGCATTTTCGATTTCAGCTTCTGTGATGCCGAGCTTTTCTGTGAGGGCAGCCATAAGCTTATCTCTGTCGATTTCTGTAACAATTCTATGGATTGCTTCAAACTCGAGGGCCGGTGAATGGAGATTCACGATTTCAACGAGTGCATATCTTGCGGGGTGGTTTGAGAGGTCTACGCCCGGATTCTTAGCCTTGAGCTGTTCATAGAATTCTTTTGCAGTTGCGAGAGAATGGTTTCCGTCGCCCATTGCGTAGAGGAGAACACTGTCTTCATTGAGGTCATACTTCTTATTGAAGCTGTCAAGGTCTGAAAGCTGCTCAAGTGCTGAGAGCACGCTGTTCTTTTCATTTTCGCCTAAAAGCCAGCCCTTGATTTCTCCGCCCTTTTGCATAAGTGAGAAGTCATAGAGCTTTGTGAGGCTATCCTTTACCTTTTCGATAGGCTCGATAACAGTTTTCTTATCGTCGTCGATGAGAATCATGATATGAGGAAGCTCAACAGGTGCGCCCTGTCTTACCTTTATTCTTGGCGGAATTCTTTCTACAACGGTAGCTTCGGTAGCTCTTACCTGCGACTTTGAGCCTTTACGGTAGTCGTACATTTCGAGGTCGATTGCACCTACGATACCTGCTCTTACCTTTCCGTCGTCCTGCTTTCTTTCGATATAGAAGATTGCGTTTTCATACTCCTTAAAGAAATCATTTGAGAGGTAGCTGTTCATTGTGCTCTGAATCTTTGAGATTCTGTTCTCAACGCCTTCCTGCTCCAAATAGATTTCAGGGAGAGTGATTTTGAGGGTTGACGGAGCGTCGCCTACTATCTCCTCTGTTTTTGCCCAGTAGTCAGGCTCACTTGTGTACTGGTCACACGCTACGACTGCCCACTTGGACATATCGGTGGTTTCCTTCGGGAGAAGGATGTTTGTCGGCTTGAATGCTGTCATAATAAAGACTCCTTTAATAGAATTAGATTTTCCTTTTGTCTGGTAACGTTTTCTGCATCTGTATTCCAAAACAGGACGGGTTTTAGTCCGTCCTGTAATTGTATTGATTAGGTTATTTAAACCTCTTTAGCGCCGCAGCACTTCTTATACTTCTTTCCGCTTCCGCATGGGCATGGGTCGTTTGGACCCGGCTTATCACTGACCTTTCTGGTAACTGCCTTAGGTGCGCTTTCCTTGAGCACCTGCTCACGCTTAGGAGCGTTCTCGTTTCTCTTAACCTGGATAGTGAAGAGTGTTCTTACGGTATCCTCACAGATTGAGGCTACCATTGCGTCGAACATATCGAAGCCTTCCATACGGTATTCAACAACAGGGTTATGCTGACCGAAGGAACGAAGTGTGATACCCTTCTTGAGCTCATCCATATCGTCGATATGAGCCATCCACTTTGTATCAACGACCTTAAGCAGAATAACTCTTTCGAGTTCTCTGAGCAGTGCCGGAGAGAGCTCTTCCTCACGCTTAGCGTACTTATCGAGTGCTCTTTCTGTAAGCATATCGAGGATTTCCTTCTTTGTTACGTCCTCAAGCTCCTGTGGTGTATAGCGGAAGTCATCTTCCTGTGTAATGAGTCCTGCGAAGAATTCACGCAATCCGTCGAGGTTCCAATCGTCGTGGATATCCTCGTCTACGAGATAGAGGTTTACATTGTTTTCGACAAATTCCTTTATCATCTTGAGAATATAGTCGTGGATATCGTTTCCGTCGAGAACCTGTGAACGCTGGCCGTAGATAATCTCACGCTGTGTATTCATAACGTCGTCGTAGTTGAGGACGTTCTTTCTGATGTTAAAGTTCTTGCCTTCTACCTTCTTCTGTGAAGAAGCGATAATCTTAGTAAGCATACCGCTTTCGATAGGCATATTCTCGTCTACCTTAAGGGTATTCATAATGCTTGTGATTCTTTCACCGCCGAAGATTCTCATAAGGTCGTCCTCGAGTGAGAGATAGAAACGGCTTTCACCAGGGTCGCCCTGACGTCCTGCACGTCCTCTGAGCTGGTTATCAATACGTCTTGACTCGTGACGCTCTGTACCGATTATGAAAAGACCGCCTGCTTCTCTTACTGCAACTGCCTTTTCGTTTACTTCCTCGCTGAACTTAGCGAAAAGCTCTCTGTAGAGTTCTCTTGCCTTGAGGATTTCCTCATCATCTGTATCTGCATAGCCTACAGCTTCGCTTATGATTTCTTCAGGAATATCACGTCTGCGCATTTCGTGCTTTGAGAGGAATTCAGCGTTACCGCCGAGGAGGATGTCGGTACCACGTCCCGCCATATTTGTAGCGATAGTAACTGCACCGAACTTACCTGCCTGTGCAACGATTTCAGCTTCCTTGTCGTGATACTTAGCGTTAAGCACGTTATGCTTGATGCCCTTGTTCTTGAGAAGTCTTGAGAGGTACTCAGACTTTTCGATTGATACAGTACCTACGAGTACAGGCTGGCCCTTCTTATTACACTCGATAATCTGCTCGATAACTGCGTTATACTTACCCTTTTCTGTCTTGAATACGACGTCGGTATGGTCCTTTCTGATAACAGGCTTATTTGTCGGAACCTCGATAACGTCGAGCTTATAAATCTCTCTGAATTCGTCTTCTTCGGTAAGGGCTGTACCTGTCATACCGGAGAGCTTATCATAGAGTCTGAAGTAGTTCTGGTAGGTAATTGTAGCAATTGTCTTAGACTCTCTTGCTACCTTAACGCCTTCCTTAGCTTCGATTGCCTGGTGGAGACCGTCATTGAAACGTCTGCCCTGCATAATTCTTCCGGTAAACTCGTCTACGATAAGAACCTCGCCGTCCTTGACAACATAGTCGATATCGAGTCGCATTGTACCGTTAGCCTTGATAGCCTGATTGATATGGTGGAGGAGTGTAAGGTTATCTGCATCCATAAGATTTTCTACATTGAATGCCTTTTCAGCCTTAGCAACACCTGACTTTGTGAGAGTAGCAGTTCTAGCCTTTTCGTCGACGATATAGTCGCCGTCGAGTGCGTCGTTATCTGCCTTATTATCTGTTTCAACTACCTTAATCTGCTTGAGTGACTTAGCAAACTTATCAGCAAGGACATAGAGCTGTGAGGACTTATCGCCCTGACCTGAGATGATAAGCGGAGTTCTTGCTTCGTCGATGAGGATTGAGTCAACCTCGTCTACTACTGCGAAGCTATGGCCTCTCTGTACTCTGTCCTTCTTATAGATAACCATATTATCACGCAGGTAGTCAAAGCCGAATTCGTTATTTGTACCGTATGTGATATCAGCGGCATAAGCCTTTCTTCTTTCGTCGTTGTTCATGCCGTTGATTACGCAGCCGATTGTAAGTCCGAGGAAGCGGAACACCTTACCCATTTCTTCAGACTGGAATTTTGCCAGATAGTCGTTTACTGTAACGACGTGAACGCCCTTACCGTCGAGAGCATTGAGGTATGCAACGAGGCAGGCAACGAGGGTTTTACCTTCACCTGTTCTCATTTCTGCAATTCTTCCCTGGTGGAGAACGATTGCACCTATAATCTGCACAGGGAACGGCTTCTTGCCGAGTACTCTCCATGCAGCTTCACGGCAAACTGCGAGTGCGTCCGCTGTAATATCATCGAGCGTTTCAAGTCCGTCTACTCTGTCCATGAGTATACGGGTCTGCTGCTTGAGCTCAGCGTCGCTCATAGGAGCATACTTTTCCTCGAGCTCTAAAACCTTATTCTTGAGAGGCTCGATTCTGGCAAGCTCCTTCTTGCTGTAGCTTCCGAATAGTTTATCGAAAAGTCCCATTGATTTTAACCACCTTTATATACCTTAAAATGATGTCATAATAATAGCAAATAAATATAACAATACAGCATATATTATATCACAGGCTCAGAAGAAAGTCAAGTAAATTGATTTATACAAAGGGTGTTGACAAACGTCTCAAACTGTTGTATAATTTAGCTTGCGGATAAATCATGCTAAAACTTAATAATCTTATCAAGAGTGGTGGAGGAACAGGTCCTGTGAAGCCCGGCAACCTGACGTAAAAGTAAAGGTGCTAATTCCTGCGGTTAAGTCCGAGAGATGAGAATTATTTTAACTCGGGCGTTTCTCGTTAAGGAGAAGCGTTTTTTATTTGCAAATTTTTCACTCGCACTATTTGTGCAAAGGAGGTTTAATAATATGGCAAACTACGTATTCACTTCGGAATCGGTAACTGAGGGACATCCTGACAAAATATGCGACAAGATTTCCGATGCGGTGCTTGACGCAATGCTTGAGCAGGACCCTATGTCGAGAGTTGCCTGCGAAACTACTACTACAACAGGTATGATTATGGTTATGGGTGAAATCACCTCTAAGGCTGTTGTTGACATACCTGCAATTGCAAGAGAGACGGTAAGAGAAATCGGTTATGACAATGCGTTATACGGTTTTGACTGCAACACCTGCTCTGTTATCACAACACTTGACAAGCAGTCCCCTGACATTGCTATGGGTGTTGACAACGCACTTGAGGGCAGAGAGGAAAACGCTTACGACACAGGTGCAGGCGACCAGGGTATGATGTTCGGTTATGCTTGTGATGAGACGCCTGAGCTTATGCCTTTGGCTATTTCTCTTTCCCACAAGCTGACAAGAAGACTTACTGAGGTAAGAAAGAACGGCACTCTCCCATATCTTCGTCCGGACGGAAAGGCACAGGTTACTGTTGAATATGCTGACGGAAAGCCTTTCAGGGTTGACACTGTTGTGGTTTCATCACAGCACAGCGAGGATGTTTCCTTAGAGCAGATTAGAGAAGACATTATCAAGAACGTTATCTTAGAGGTTATACCAAAGGAGCTTATTGATGACACAAGATACTTTGTAAATCCTACCGGCAGATTTGTTGTCGGCGGCCCACAGGGTGACAGCGGACTTACAGGAAGAAAGATTATTGTTGACACATACGGCGGATACGCACGTCACGGCGGCGGAGCTTTCTCAGGAAAGGACCCTACCAAGGTTGACAGAAGTGCGGCTTATGCTGCAAGATATGTTGCTAAGAACATTGTTGCCGCAAAGCTTGCTTCAAAGTGTGAAATCCAGCTTGCATACGCTATCGGCGTTGCACATCCTGTATCTGTAATGGTTGACACCTTCGGCACAGGCAAGGTTTCTGATGAAAAGCTTGCAATGGCTATCGGCAAGGTATTTGACTTAAGACCTGCTGCTATCATTGACACTCTCAAGCTTCGCCGTCCTCAGTACAAGGAACTTGCTGCATACGGACACATGGGCAGAGAGGACCTTGATGTTATGTGGGAGAAGTGTGACAAGGTAGATGCTCTTCTTGAGGCTGTGAAATAAGGAGGCATAGCTTATGTTTCTGACAGAACACTGCGACGTTATTTACGCAAGCGAGCTCAACTGCGTTTTTGTAAAGTGGAAGAAATACTGCTGTCTTGAAGATTACCGCACTCCTCTGCGTCACGCTATTGACATTATGGCACAGCACGAGAGCTGCCACTACATAGCTGACACCCGTGACGGCTTTGAATGCTGTGACGAGGACACGCAGTGGGTAAACGAGACGTTTGCACAGGCGGCTTACAACGCAGGCTGCAGGCACATCTTCTTTATAAAGAACAAGGTCAGCAAGCTTGACAACGAGCTTTCAAACCAGTCGGCTTTACTTTCAAGATTATTTGAGGTGCATTACTGCGAGAGCTTTGATGATGTAAAGCTTATACTACTTTCAAGATTATAAAGAAAACCGCTCATACCATATTGGTATGGGCGGTATTTTTATTCACTGACAGACTGCGACTGGAGATTTTCCTTTGCGTTTATTATATGCTCGGCTGTGAGCTTTTCTGCAAGTGCCGCGTCACGGCTTCGGATTGCCTCCAGGATTGCTCTATGCTCTGCGACTGTTTTTTCTGCTCTTCCCTGTGCCTGCACAGAGATATCTCTTGCGTGTCTTATATAGTTATGGAAGTTTGTGAGCATAAAGCGCAGCGGTCTGCTTCTTGAGGAATCGTAGATAATCTTATGAAAATCTCCGTCGAGCTTTAAAAGCTGTTCGGTATCGTTCTTCATAAGGTAAAATTCCTGCAGGTCGGCAATTTTCTCAAGTGCTCGCAGCTCCTCGTCGGTAATCTTCTGGGTACAAAGCTTTGCGGCGAGTCCCTCGATGCTTATTCTTATTGCGTAGATATCCTCGATATCCTTCTCTGTAACGCCTACTACAACTGCACCTTTATTGGGAATATTGCGGACAAGTCCTTCAAGCTCGAGCTGCATAAGCGCTTCTCTTACGGGTGTTCTGCTGACGCCGAGCTCGTTTGAAATCTTAAGCTCAGAGAGGCTTTCGCCGTCCTTATATTCTCCGCTGAGTATTGCATCTTCTATTGCGTTGAAAACACGTATACGCAGTGAGCTGTTGTCTGTTTCCAAAAACATAACGTTAGCCTCCTATTTTATCGAGAATATCTCTGCCGTAGAGGAGCATAAGTGCCTGGAGCTCTCCGTCGCTGATAACAGTTACTCTGCCGTTTGCGTACTCGTTATCGACCCACTCCTTAATCTTTGCGACACAAGGGTGCTTCTTTCCTACCTCGTTTTCCTCGCTGAGCTTATAGAAGCTGTTTATCCAGTGTGCAATTCCGGCAAGTCCTGAAACGGAGCTTACTGCAACGACCGGTGCACGGTTCAAAAACTTCTTTGTATCAAAGATATTATAAATCTCCTCATCCTTCAGGAGTCCGTCTGCGTGGATTCCTGCTCTTGTGAGGTTGAAGTTTCTTCCGACAAACGGAGTCATCGGTGGGAGCTCATAGCCTGTTTCCTTTTCGATATACTCGGCAAGCTCGGTAATTACTGTTGTATCCATTCCGTCGAGAGTTCCCTTGAGAGACGCATCCTCAAACACCATAGCTTCCAGAGGAACGTTACCTGTTCTTTCGCCTATACCGAGGAGCGAGCAGTTAACCGCACCTGCACCATAGAGCCAAGCTGTTGTAGCATTGACAACGCCCTTATAAAAATCGTTGTGGCCGTGCCATTCGAGCATATCACTTGAAAAGCCTGCATAGTGCTGGAGTCCGTAGATAATACCCGAAACGCTTCTTGGGAGTGCGACACCTGCATAAGGGATACCGTAGCCCATTGTATCGCAGGCACGGATTTTTATAGGCACTCCGCTTTCCTCAGACAGCTTTCTAAGGGCGATTGCAAACGGTACTACAAAGCCGTAGAAGTCGGCTCTTGTTATATCCTCAAAGTGACATCTTGGCTTGAGGCCTGCGTCGATACAGTCCTTTACAACGCCGAGATACTTATCGAGTGCCTGCTTTCTTGTGAGGCCCATCTTATTGAAGATGTGATAGTCAGAGCAGGAAACGAGGACGCCCGTTTCCTTGATTCCTATATTCTTTACAAGCTCCAAGTCGCTCTTTGAGGCTCTTATCCATGTTGTGATTTCAGGGAACTGATAACCTAGTGCCATACATTTTTCAAGTGCTTCCCTATCCGCTTTTGAGTACACAAAGAACTCTGTTTGTCTTATAATACCCTTTTCTCCGCCGAGTCTGTGGAGCATCTTATATATTGTTTCAATCTGCTCAGGTGTATAAGGGGTTCTTGACTGCTGTCCGTCACGGAAGCTTGTATCCGTTATATAGATATTCTCCGGCATATTCATCGGGACATGTCTGTGGTTATAGGCAATCTTCGGGATATCGGTATATGGGAACATTTCTCTGAAAAGCTCAGGGCTTTCTACGTCGTGGAGGTCATATTCATATGGGTCAAACTCCAGGAGATTTGATTTCTTTGATGGTCTTATTTCTGTCATATCGGTAGTCCTTTCTGTGCAATTGTATGATTGTATACAATTATACAGAAATACAATCTGTTTGTCAAGGGGCAAAATATAAAAACAGCAGTATGCATAGCACCTGCTGTTTTCTCTCTTATGAATTTGTGATTTGTACTGCTTTAGTAACGTCCTTTAAGTATCGGTGAAAGAGGCTTATAGATAAGCACTGTCACAAGCGAGCAAACAATTCCCTTCGCCAGAGTGAACGGGATATTGAAGATACAAAGTGCCTGAAAAATGTTCTTTGTATCAGGGAGTATCTTCTGATAGAGAGACAGGATTGCAGCTTCTCCGCCGTAAGCCTTGAAATAAATCGGGTAGACGATAAAGTAGTTGAGCGGAAGGCTTATAACAGTCATAACGATTGTTCCGACAACACAGCCTATAATCGCACTCTTCTTTGTTTTGTTCCTTTTGTAGATAAGCGAAGCGGTAAGCACGAAGCTTGCGCCGGAAATAAAGTCGAAGATATCGCCTATTCCCATTGTTGTACCCATACCCTTTACGAGAACGTGGACTATATTCTTTATAAGGCAGACGATGACGCCTTCGATTGGACCGAGTGCAAAGCCTGCAAGAAGTGTAATAACGTTTGACGGGTCAAACTTTAAAAAGCTCGGCAAGAGTATCGGTATCGGGAACTCGACAAAGCAGAATACTGCAATTGCTACAGCACTCAGCAGTGCCATTACGACGAGCTTTCTTGTTGTAAATATTGTTTTGCTGTTCATACGAAATTCTCCTTAAAACTAATTTACGTATGGCAAAAAGAAACGCCCCGAATAAACATACTCGGGGCGTAATGATTTTGTCTTACGTTTCTTTCATCCGGACTTTAACCGTCGGTTTCGGATTTTCACCGAATCAGCGCACTCTCATGCGGTCGAGGACTATAACCTCCGATGTGGAATTTCACCACCCCTGAAACAAAGTTCATATTAAATTTTCACAAAAGGATTACTCCTCTGTTTCTTCCTCTTCCTCGATATCGGAAAAGTCAAATTCGAGCTTTTCTCCACAGCCCGGGCAGTCGATGCTTCCGTCGTCGATTATGCTCTGGCAGAGGCAGATTGTATCGCCGCAGGTTGGGCATGTACACTCGTACATATCCTCATCCTCGTCTTCATAATCGTCGTCCTCGTCGTCATCGTCACAGCAATCGCAATCACAGTCGCAATCGCAATCGTCGTCACAGCAACAGCAGTCACAATCGTCATCGCCGTAGAAATCTTCTTCAAGGTCGCCAAGGTCCTCGTCGATAGCTTCAACAAGCTCTACTGTTTCAGTTACTTCATCAGAAATATCATAGATTGTATCTGACATTTCCTTGAGAACGTCTGCAATAGCAACTAAAATCTTGCCTTCCTTGGTTGTTGTATCAAGCTCAAGACCGTCCATGAGGCCCTTGAGGTATGCTACCTTTTCCATAAGCTCCATTGCTGAAAACCTCCTAATTAAGATTTAAGAAAGCTTACTTCTGTACTCTTTCCATGTACTCGCAGGTTCTTGTATCAATTCTGATAAGCTCGCCCTCTTCGATGAAGAGTGGAACCTTGATTTCAGCACCTGTTTCGAGTGTTGCAGGCTTTGTAGCGTTTGTTGCTGTATTTCCTGCAAAGCCAGGGTCTGTCTTTTCAACTACGAGTTCAACAAAGTTTGGTGGTTCAACACCGAAAACCTGTCCCTTGTAGGAAAGAACCTTACAAATCATATTTTCCTTAACAAACTTAAAGCTGTCTGTAAGCTCAGACTGGTTAACAGGTACGAGCTCGTAGCTTTCAGGGTCCATAAAGTAGTAAAGGTCGCCGTCGCTGTAGCTGTACTCCATATCCTTTCTTTCAACATAAGCAGTTGGGAACTTAGCTGTTGGGTTGTATGTCTTTTCAACCACTGAACCTGTGATAACGTTTCTTACCTTAGTTCTAACGAAAGCAGCTCCCTTACCAGGCTTAACGTGCTGGAATTCAATAATCTGCATTACGTTTCCGTCTTCTTCAAAAGTCATTCCGTTTCTGAAATCGCCGGCAGTAATCATAGTAATTATACCTCCAAATGTTTTTCATAAATACAAAGCGGATTACACTCAGTATTACTTAGTTTCTATTTTACCTTATTTTTAATCATTTTGCAAGGGGTTTTGCATATTTTTTCGACTTTCTACAAAACTACGAGCTGTTTTGGGCATGAAGTTAGATTATTGCAACCCTCTTTTGTGAGCAAAACCATATCCTCTATTCTGACGCCCAGCTCACCGGGGACATATATTCCCGGTTCGACTGTTACTATACAGCCTTCGGGGAGTATTTTTTCATATCTTGGAGAGGCATTCGGGAGCTCATGAATCTCAAGTCCGACGCCATGTCCGAGGCTATGTCCGAAGCAGTCCTTATAGCCTGCGTCGTTTATAATCTGTCTTGCGATGCCATCGAGCTCTTTTCCTGTGATACCGGCTTTTGCTTTATCTATTGCAGCAAGCTGGGCGGCAAGGACAGTATTATAGATATTTTCTGCCTTTTCGCTGACCTTACCCACAGCGACAGTTCTTGTCATATCGCTATGGTATCCGTCACAGACAGCTCCGAAGTCCATGAGCACAAATTCGCCCTCAGACACCTTCTTATCGCCCGGCACACCGTGCGGCATAGATGTATTGACACCGCTCAGTGCGATTGTTTCAAACGAGACGCCCTCAGAACCTCTTTTCTGCATTTCAAAATCGAGGTTCAGGGCGATTTCCCTTTCTGTTACGCCCACCTTTATAAAGTTCAGAGTTTCCTCCAGAGCTTTTTCTGCGATACGCTGGGCTTTGATTATACTCTGCACTTCCCTTGCCGATTTTATCATACGCATTTGCGACATAGCTTCGCTGAGCTTTTCGCTTTGCATAACCTCGGCAGAGAGCTTATTCTTGAGGTTTAAAAATGCTGAGAGGGTTATTGAGTCACTTTCTACTGCGACGGTTTTCGCGTTATGCTTTGTCAGAAGCTCGTTTATCTGCTCCATGAGTGAGCTTTCAAGGACAACCTCACAGCTTGTTACACAGCTTCTTGCCTTTTCTATATAGCGAAAATCTATTATGAGGTAAGCTTTTTCGGGAAACACGAGCAGCGTTCCTGCTGATGATTTCATATCCGTCAGGTACCGTCTGCTGACATCGCTTGTCACAAGGGCACAGTCTGCGATATCTTTAAGCTTTCCGCAGAGGCCTTCTACTCTACTGTTCATTGAAAATCTCCTCTAATGCATCTACGCCCATAAGGTAGCTATTCTTACCGAAGCCGCAAATCTGTTTTTTGCAGACAGGCTCGATAACAGAGAGGTGTCTGAACTCCTCTCTCTTATGGATATCGCTCATATGGACCTCTATTACAGGTATTCTGATAGCAGATATTGCGTCTCTTATAGCATAGCTGTAATGAGTATATGCGCCAGCGTTAATAACGATACCGTCCTTTGTTTTTCTTGCCTCGTGGAGCTTATCAATAATAGCGCCTTCGTGGTTTGACTGATATATTTCACAGTCGAAGCCTTTGTTGTTTGCATACTCACAGATTTCGTTGTTGATGCTTTCAAAGGTATCGCTGCCGTACACTCCGGGTTCTCTTTCGCCGAGGAGGTTAAGGTTAGGACCATGTATTACAAGAATTCTTTTCATATTCTTTTCCTTTCGTTTATCTTACTGACAGGTAATAGTTTTTCATTGCGAGGGCGTCTATATCCTGTGTTCCGGCACTTTCGCACACAAAGATTGGTGAGAGGTTCTTCTTTGCGACGATTTCCATAAGAGGTTCAAAGTCGGGACCGTAGCCCTCGTTATTCTCAAAGGTCATATGCTTTTTCTCTCCGCCGGGGACTGTGAACATAATCTTCGAGAAGTGACTATGGAACACCTTCAATCTGTCAGAGCCGATTTTATTTTCTACCTCGCAGAGTATTTTCTCATACTCCTCCTTGCCCTTGATAAAACCGAACTCTCTTGCGTTTAAATGTCCGAAATCTATACAAGGCACAAAGCTATCGTCGAGTCTGCAAAGCTCGAGCACTTCGTTTAAGTTACCGAGCTGGTTTACCTTTCCCATTGTTTCCGGGCAGAAGACAATCTCCTCAAAGCCCTGCTCTACAGCGGTTTTTCTTGCTCTGATAAGCGTATCCTTTGCAAGCTCCAGAGCTTCCTCTCTTGAAATCTTTGAACAGGAGCCGCTATGGATAACTATTCTTTCGGCGCCTATTCTTTTGGCTGCGTCGCAAGACTCCAATATATATCTTATGCTGTTATCTCTTTTTTCTTCTTCTATACTTGAGAGCGAGATAAAATACGGTGCGTGGAGTGACAGACTGATATCATTCTCCGAGGCTTTTTCCTTGAGTGCTACAGCAAGCGAGTCACTCACCTTTACACCTCTTCCGCACTGGTACTCATAGTGGTCGAGCCCCATTTCTTTCAGGTACAAAGGGGCACTGAGTGTTGATTTATACTTAGACGAAAATCCGTCGCTGTTACCTGCCGGTCCGAATTTTGCTGACACGATATTTCCTCCCTTACAAAAATAAAAGCGGACACAATCTGCCCGCTTTTGTTTTACTATTAATATTTGCGCTTACGAGCAGCTTCAGACTTCTTCTTACGCTTTACTGAAGGCTTTTCATAATGCTCTCTCTTACGAACCTCAGCGATGACGCCGTCTCTTGAGCATGATCTCTTGAAACGCTTGAGTGCTGCATCGAGGCTTTCGTTCTTTCCAACTTTAATCTCTGCCATGTCAAATTCCCTCCCTTTGCCACCTGTTTACAGAGGTTCAATCTGATGCCGACGGGGACAAACGGTGATAGTGAAGGCGTTTATTATCCAAGAGGAATCCCCATGAGGAGTCCGCTCCCTCTGTATTTTATGCCCTGCGTCACACGCATCAAATTAAATTACAAATTTTATTATACATCAATCCTGCCAAATTGTCAATATATTTTTAAAAATAATTTTGACATTTTGCTTTATTCTTACTTAACAACGATGTTTACGAGTCTGCCCTTTACGTAGATTTCCTTAACGATAGTTTTACCCTCGCAGGCTGCTGCTACGTTAGCGTCTGCCTTTGCAAGTGCGAGAACCTCAGCCTGCTCCATATCTGCAGGGATATTGAGCTTGCACTTAACCTTTCCGTTAATCTGAGCAACGATTTCGATTGTATCGTCAACGCAGAGCTTTTCGTCGAAGGTTGGCCAGCTTTCGTAAGCGATTGTATCGTTATGGCCGAGCTGTGACCAGATTTCCTCACCGATATGAGGACAGATGCATGAGAGCATCTTGATAAAGCCGTCAGCATACTCTCTCGGGCACTTTTCTTCCTTATAAACAGCGTTTACGAAAATCATCATCTGTGCAATAGCTGTATTGAAGCCGAGTGTTTCAAAGTCCTCGGTTACCTTCTTTACAGTCTTATGGTACACCTTTTCGAGTGCAGGGACTGCTTCATCTGTGAGATTTGAAGGCTCTGTGAAGAACGCCCACACACGGTTGAGGAATCGTCTTGCACCCTCAACGCCCTGGTTATTCCAAGGCTTTGAAACCTCGAGAGGACCCATGAACATTTCATAGAGTCTTAATGTATCTGCGCCGTAGTCACGGACGATATCGCTAGGGTTAACAACGAACTCAGGGAAACGCTTACCCATCTTGATACCGTTTGAGCCTAAAATCATACCCTGGTGAACGAGCTTCTTGAAAGGCTCCTTAGTTGGAACAAGGCCCTTATTGTAGAGGTATCTGTTCCAGATTCTTGAGTACATAAGGTGACCTACTGCGTGCTCAGGGCCGCCGATATAGAGGTCAACAGGCATCCAGTGGTTGAGGAGCTCTCTGTTTGCAAACTCATTTTCGTTATCAGGGTCAATATATCTGAGGAAGTACCAGCTTGAACCTGCAGAGCCCGGCATTGTAGAGGTTTCTCTTGTACCCTTCACTGTGCCGTTGTCGTACTTCTTCCACTCTGTTGCATTTTCGAGAGGAGCCTTACCGTTTTCGCCCTTATAGTTCTGGAGCTCAGGGAGAACGAGTGGCAGCTCTTCGTCGTCGAGCACGTGGATATTTCCGTCCTCGCCGTGAACGACAGGGACAGGCTCGCCCCAGTAACGCTGTCTTGCGAAAATCCACTCTCTGAAGTGGTAGTTTACAGTTCTCTTTGCAACGCCCATTTTCTCGAGCTTTGAAGTGATAGCCTCCTTAGCTTCTTCTACTGTAAGGCCTGTGAATTCCTCAGAATTTACGAGCTTATAGCCCTTTCCTAGATACTCGCCCTTTTCAAATGCCTTTTCGGAAACATCGACGTGGCCGAGCTTTTCATCGCCGTCGATAACCTGAATCATATCAATATTGTGAGCGATTGCGTACTCGAAGTCACGCTGGTCGTGTGAAGGAACAGCCATAACTGCACCTGTACCGTAGCTTGCGAGAACGAAGTCGCCGATAAACATTCTGACTTCCTTGCCGTTAACAGGATTGATACATGTTACGCCCTTGAGCTCACAGCCGGACTTTGTCTTGTTGAGCTCGGTTCTGTCCATATCGTTCTTCTTGAGGGTTTCGGCGATATAAGCCTCAACCTCAGCCTTGTTGTCGATTCTTGGCATAAGGCTCTTAACGATTTCTCCGTCAGGAGCGAGAACCATAAATGTGATACCGTAGATAGTCTCGATACAGGTTGTGAAGATAGAGAACTCTCCGCCGCCCACGATTTCGAACTTAACCTCTACGCCTGTTGACTTACCAATCCAGTTCTTCTGCATAAGCTTTGTTGATTCCGGCCAGTCGATTTCATCGAGGCCCTCTAAAAGCTCTTCTGCAAATGCAGGCTGGTTGATAACCCACTGCTTCATATTCTTTCTGATAACAGGATATCCGCCACGCTCTGACTTACCGTCGATAACCTCGTCGTTTGAGAGAACTGTTCCGAGCTCCTCGCACCAGTTTACAGGCATATCGATATACTGAGCATAGCCGTCGAGGTAGAGCTGCTTGAAAATCCACTGAGTCCACTTATAGAACTTAGGGTCGCTTGTTGCGAGCATCTTGCTCCAGTCATAGTCAAAACCGAGCTCCTTGAGCTGCTTTGAGAAGGTCTGGATATTTTCCTGTGTGAAGCCGTTAGGGTGGTTACCTGTTGAAACGGCATACTGTTCTGCAGGCAGACCGAAGGAATCGTAGCCCATTGGGTGAAGAACGTTATAGCCCTGCATTCTCTTCATTCTCGACATAATATCTGTTGCTGTATAGCCTTCCGGGTGACCTGCATGGAGGCCTACTCCTGAAGGATACGGGAACATATCGAGGGCATAGAACTTTGGCTTTGAGAAATCCCAGACGTCAGTCTTGAAGGTTTCATTCTCCTCCCAATATGCCTGCCATTTCTTTTCTACTTCAGAATGGTTATACTTACTCATAATAATCAAGTCCTTTATATAATGAATTATTTTAGTCTTCTGTCAGATACTCTGAAACATCAACATTTTCGCCGTCACTCCAGAGTCTTTCGAGGTTATAGTACTGTCTTGTTTCCTTATAGAAAACGTGCACTACGATATCCGAATAGTCAAGCACTATCCACTGTGCGCCCTGATAGCCCTCTGTTCTTGTTGGCATAACGCCCTTTTCCTTGAGCTGATACTCAACCTCATCGGCAAGTGCTTTAGTCTGGGTTGTTGAATTACCGTTTGCGATAATAAAATAGTCAGCTATAACGGTAAGGTCCTTTATACCGATAACCTGTATATCCTCTGCTCTTTTAAGGTCAAGAGCTTTGACGATAGTTTCTATCATTTCCTTCTGAGTCAATTATTTTCCCTCTTTTCTTTACTAAGCTTATTTCTCTGCACATAGTCGTTATATGCAAGGAGAGTTGAAACGGGAATTGCGTTTCCCTTTTTTACTGAATCATTTATTGAAAACCTAAGTGCTTCGAGCATTGCACCGTTGAGACTTTCATACGAGAGCTTACGCATATGCTTTACGTCCTTATAGTCCCTGTCCTCTGATATAAGGTCGGCAAGGTAGATAACCTCAGACAGACCTGACATATTTGGTGCTGCGACTGTATGGTATCTTATAGCGGTAAGTATTCCTGCATCTGTGATACCAAGCTGCTCCTTGACTACTACTGCTCCTGCGATTGCGTGGAACAGCGGTGTTGCGACATACTCTACCTTATCTATCGGGAAGTCACTTCTTGACATAAGCTCCTTCTGTTCTTCCTGTGAAAGCTCCTTTGCACAGTCGTGGAGATAGCCTGCGATAAATGCACTATCGGAATCTACGCCGTATTTTTTAGCAAGCTTTTGAGCTTCGTTTGCGACATTCACAGAATGCGTAAAGCGTTTTTTAGACAGTCTTGGTTTTAAAAAGTCACAAAGACTCTGTATCTGATTTTCAGTAAGCAAATCAAACACCTACCTGTATAGTTTATTGTCACAAATGTATTGTACTATTTTTTTCGGCAAATAGCAAGAGCAATCCTGCGATTCTCTCAGCTTTTGTCTTATCTCGCTTGAAGAAAGCTCATAAGGCTCGGCGTCAAGCAATATAACCTCTGCGCCTTTTTCTCTCAGCTTATCGGCACATTCTCTGAGCTTTTCGCTTGTATCCTCGTCATCTCTTGACAGGCAGACAAGCGAGGTCATAGTGAGGATTTCCTCATAACGATACCACTTATCGAAGCAAAGCAGCATATCGCTTCCCATGATAAAATACAGCTTATCATCGGGATACTGCTTTTTAAGATATCTCAGAGTATAGACCGAATAGCTTTTGCCACGTCTTTTAAGCTCATAGTCGCTGACTGACACCTTACCGCTGTCCTCGAACGCTAGCCTGAGCATATTAACTCTATGCTTACCCGAAACGAGTCCCTCTGCTTTTTTATGCGGCGGGATTTTTGACGGCATTACAATCAGCTCATCAAAGCACATACTTTCGTCGGCAGTTTCAAGAAGTCTCACATGCCCGTTATGTACGGGGTTGAAGGTTCCGCCGAACAATCCGATTTTCTTCATACTACTTTTTCTTATTCTTATTGCTTGGCAGCTCGATTACAGGCTTCTGAGCGTTTCTCTTGAAGAACACAGCTCTTGAGCCGATAACCTGGACTACCTCGGCTTTGATTGAAGCGGCAATTTCCTCTGCTGCTTCTCTTGCTGTATACAGTGAATTATCGAGCACCTTTATTTTAACTATCTCATGCTTTCTGAGATAGTCGTCAATTGCCTTAATCTGCTCCTCGCTTACGCCGCCCTTTCCGACCTGGAACACGGGGTCCAGCTTAGAGGCCAGGCTTTTGAGGAAGGCTCTTTGCTTTGTTGTAATCATAAACATTTCCTTTCAGGCACTAGGCAAGCTTTAAAGCGAGCTTTTTGAGTGCATTCGCTCTATGGCTTACCGAGTTTTTGAATTCTTCTGTATGCTGGGCAAAGGTTTTATCCCCATAGATGAACACAGGGTCATAGCCGAAGCCGTTTTCACCGACAGGCTCATAGCCTATCTTACCCTCACACTCACCTCTTACGGATATTTCCTCGCCGTTTTCCTTTATAAAGTGGATAACTGCGACATAGCGGGCTGTACGCTTATCGTCGGGGACATTCTGCATTTCTTTGAGAAGCAGTGCAGTTCTTCCCTCATCGTCAAGGTCCGGGGTGCCGTATCTTGCGGAATAGACACCCGGTGCACCGTCTAATGCATCAACTGAGATACCGCTATCGTCGGCGAGCGTTGCACAGCCTGTGAGCTTAAAAATTGCTCTTGCTTTGATTGCGGCATTTTCCTCAAAGGTTGTACCGTTTTCCTCGACTTCGATATTTATATCCGCTTCACGCTGTGAGAACACCTCATAGCCCATTGGTTCTAAAAGCTTTTTAAATTCTTTTATTTTGCCCTTATTATTACTTGCTATAATAAGCTTCATTTAATCACCTTATTCAAAGAGTGCGTTTACAAAGTCGTGTGTATCAAACGGCTGGATATCCTCAATCTTTTCACCCACTGTAACGAGCTTTACAGGAACCTTGAGGTCATCTGTGATTGAGATTATGATACCGCCCTTTGCTGTACCGTCGAGCTTTGTTAAAATGATACCTGTGATATCTGCTACCTCATTGAACTGCTTTGCCTGGTTTACGGCATTCTGACCTGTTGTAGCGTCGAGAGCCAGAAGCACCTCGAGGCTGCAGCCTTCAGCCTGTGTATGAACGATTCTGGATATTTTACGAAGCTCGTCCATGAGGTTTTTCTTATTATGGAGTCTTCCTGCTGTATCGCAGATAACGACGTCGGCCTTTCTTGCCTTAGCGGCAGTAAGTGCGTCGAAAACGACAGCGGCAGGGTCAGAGCCTTCCTTATGCTTGATGATATCGACACCTGCTCTTTCGGTCCACACCTCAAGCTGGTCGATTGCGGCAGCTCTGAAGGTATCCGCTGCGGCGACGATAACCTTCTTGCCCTCGTTCCTGAGCTGGTAGGAAAGCTTTCCGATAGTTGTAGTTTTACCTACGCCGTTAACGCCGATTACGAGGATAACAGACGGAGTTGTAGACATATCGAGGCTCTGAGGTTCACCGAGCATTTCCTCGATAACCTCCTTGAGCATATCCATAATTTTTTCAGGCTCCTTAACGCCGTTTTCCTTTACTCTTTTTCTGAGGATATCGCAAATCTTGATTGAAGTTGCGGCACCTATATCACACATAATGAGTGTTTCTTCGAGCTCCTCGAAAAGCTCCTCGTCAATTCTTGTGAACTTATTGAGGACCTTTGTAATTCCGCCGAGGAAAGAATTCTTTGTTTTTGCAAGACCTGCTTTAAGCTTTTCAAAAAATCCCATTATACTCTTCCTTTCTGATGTTTATATTAATTTACCGTTTGCTCTGCCTCCGAGACATTCATTTTAAGAAGCTTTGAGACACCCTTTTCCTGCATTGTTACGCCATAGAGGACATCCGCCTCCTCCATTGTACCACGTCTGTGGGTGATAGCAATGAACTGTGTTGTATCGGTAAATCTTCTGAGATACTGAGCGTATTTTGTAACATTGATATCGTCGAGAGCTGCTTCGATTTCGTCGAGCAGGCAGAACGGCGACGGCTTTACTGCGAGTATTGAGAAGTAGATAGCGATTGCGACAAACGCCTGCTCTCCGCCTGACAGGAGTGAGAGGTTCTTGATAACCTTTCCCGGAGGTGCTACTACTATATCTATACCGCATTCGAGAATATCATCGGGGTTATCGAGTCTGAGCTCTGCTTTTCCTCCGCCGAACAGCTCTACAAATATACGCTTGAAATTTTCGTTTATCTTCTTGAAGCTTTCGGAGAATATCTCCTTCATATTTGCGGTAAGCTCTGCGATAAGCTTTTCAAGCTCATTCTTCGAGGTTGTTACGTCCGAGAGCTCCTTGGACAGAAACTCATATCTTTCAGACACTTCGATATACTCCTCTACTGCGCCGACGTTGACGTGGCCGAGGTGCTTAATCTTATTGCGAAGCTCTGTAAGACGCTTATTTGCTGCTGCGATATCCTCAAGAGGCTGTGCCTTTTCGGTAGCTTCGGTAACAGACAGCTCATACTGTTCCCAGAGGGCTGACACAGTTTTGTCGTACTCCTCCCGGGTTGCATTCTGCTTTTCACCGACTCTTGCTATATTGCCTGAGAGGGTTTCTCTTTCCTCGTTTTTAATCTTGAGCATTGACCTTTGCTTTGAAGCTGTTTCGTCAAGCTTAAGATGCTCCTTCTGCATAGCCTCGATATCGGCATTGATTTTTGACTTTTCGTCGGCAGAGTTTACGATGCTTTGTCTGATATCGTCAATCTCCTGCTGCTTTTCTGCGATATTACGGTTATGCTCTGAAATCTTCTCTTCGAGTGCATCTCTGCCTCCTGAGAGTGAGCTGATTGTTTCATCAAGCTGCTGTGCTGCCTGATAGCAGGCATCTCTGTCCTTGATAAGCTCGACTCTATGGAGTCTGAGACCGGAAAGCTTTTCAGAGAGCTGTTCTCTTTCCTGCCTGCTATCGTTCTGAGCCTGCTGGGACACGGCGATTTCGCTTTCCTGCTGTTCAATCTGCTTTTTGATTTCACCGAGCTCCTTCTGTGCCCGGTCAAATTCCTTTTCGGAAGAGCTGAGCTTTGAAGCAAACTGTGTGAGCTGGATATCGAGTGTATCAAGTCTTGTATCGAGCTGTGAAATAACGTCAGAAACTCTCTTTATCTCCGTTTCAAATCTTACCTTATCGGTATTCATTTCAGAGATAGTTTCTCTGCTTGCTTCGCTATCGGCAGTAAGCTTATCAAGCTCCTGCTTGAGCCGGCGGACATTCTTGTCGAGCTCTGAGTGTTTCTCGGTAAGCTTTGAGATATCCTTTTCGAGTGTTTCGATTTCGTTTCTTCTTGTAAGTATACCTGCGACTCTTGAGGCACTTCCTCCAGTAAACGAGCCGCCTGCGTTTATAACCTGTCCGTCGAGGGTAACGATTTTGAAGCGGTAGCTATACTTCTTGGCGATAACGGTTGCCATATCGATATCCTCTGCGACAACTGTTCTTCCGAGAAGTGAGCTTGCGATTGCAGAGAGCTTTGGCTCAAAGGTAACAAGCTGGCTTGCGAGTGCGACATAGCCATCGCAGTTTTCTATTCCGCTTTCAGAAAGCTCCTTTGCCTTGATTGATGTAATCGGCAGGAAGGTTGCTCTGCCTGCGTTTTGTTCCTTGAGGTATCTGATACAACGCTTTGCTGTATCCTCATTTTCAACGACTACATTCTGGAGTGCTCCGCCGAGTGCGGTTTCAATTGCGAGTGAATACTCCGGTTTTGTTGTAAAAAGCTGTGCAACTGAGCCTATGATACCTCTTATCTGTCCCTGCTTTGATGCCTTTACGACCTGCTTTACGCTTCTTGAGAAGCCTTCCATAGAGTTTTCGAGGTCATTTAAGAGCCTGAGCTTCTGGTTCTTTTCTCTGACCTTATTATCGCAGTCATAGAACTCCTTCTGTGCGTCATTAAGCTGTGCAGATTTTCTTTCAAAGATAATCTTATAGCCATTTAATCTGTTTGTATGCTCAGAGAGCTCAGAGTTTAAGTTATCGAGTGCCTGCGAAAGCTCACGTCGTTCAGCTACGGCGTCGTCATAAGCCTGCTGTGTTTCCTGCTTTGAAGCAATTGCAAGCTCGCTTTGTTCTGCGACCTCAGACGAGATATTCTTTGAGTTTTCAAGCATAAAGGTAAGCTCTGAGGAACGGATATACAGAGCACTTATCTGCTCATTCTTTTTAGCGAGGCTTTCCTCACGGGTATTATCCTTATCAGACAACTCACTCATAAGCTTTTCCGTATCAGAAATCTTAACGTCGAGTTCATTGATTTTATTCTGTGTTTCCTTTGCTTCAGAGAGCTTTTGTTCCTTATCGGACGCAAGCTTTTCGGCTGAGGAATAAGACGCTTCAATCTGGTTCTTGACGTCCTCGATAGCCTCGTTTATATGGAGGATATCGTTTTGAAGAACGGCAATTTTCGAATCCGCCTGGGAGTTCAAAAGCTCGATATTATGGAGCTTTTCTCTGCTTTCCTCAATTCTCTGAGAGCACTCTGCTGCACCTGAGAGGCTATCCTCGACATTTCTTTCGAGCTCGTCACATTCCTTAGCATTGAGCTCATACTGTGCATTCAGGTCAGCAAGCTTTTGTGAGAGTCCGTCGAGTGAGGTTTTCATTTCTGCGAGTCTATGAACCCATACAGAGACCTCAAGCTCTCTTTTTTCGCCGTCGAGTGCGAGGAACTTTTTCGCCTTTTCCGACTGGAGTCTGAGCGGTTCTACTCTGCTTTCGAGCTCACCCAGGATATCTGTAAGTCTTAGGATATTATCCTGTGCTGCGAGGAGCTTTCTTTCGGCCTGGACCTTTCGGTATCTGAACTTTGAGATACCTGCGGCTTCCTCGAAAATCTCACGTCTTTCAGACGACTTACTTGACACGATATCGGCAATTCTGCCCTGACCGATGATAGAATAGCCGTCCTTACCGAGACCTGTATCCATAAACAACTCAAGGATATCCTTGAGTCTTACCTGTGCGCCGTTGATAGAATACTCGCTGTCGCCGTTGCGGTAGAGCTTTCTTGTTACAGACACGATTGCGCTGTCATTTGCAAGGCTTCCGTCGGTATTATCTATATTGAGGGTTGCGGCTGCGAAGCCTACTCCCTTTCTTTTTTCTGTACCTGTAAAGATGACGTCCTCCATCTTACCGCCACGCAGTGTTTTTGTTGACTGCTCGCCGAGGACCCATCTCATTGCATCTCCGATATTACTTTTTCCGCTTCCGTTAGGACCTACTACACCTGTAATGCCCTTTCCGAATTCGAGAGTTACCTTATCGGGAAACGATTTGAAGCCTTGTAGCTCCAACGATATAAGATGCATATTTTACCCCCTGAATCTGCACTGATACCTGCCGAGGTTCTTTTCACCCTTTACGGCAAGCTCAATTCCTTTATTTTTAAAATACTCTGTGTTTGATTTACCGTGTCCGACCGCTTTGCTTATACAAAGCTCGTCTACTGACACCTCGCATCTGCCCGTTATATTTTCGGGCAATGCTTTTTCTATAAGCTTTCTGTACACCACGCTCTCGCAAAGCTCCTTGAACGCAGGATGATAGAAGCCTCCGACCTGCTCCGTGCTTACGTTATCCGAAGCGTGCAGTCCGCATCGTATAACGGAGATATCCGTTTGCGACAGCTCTATGAGCATATCTGCACAAAGCTCCACCATACTTTCAAAGCTCACTGGCTTATACTCGCCGCTTTTATACAGCTCCCCGAGCTTTGTTCCTTCGAGGATTACTGTCGGATATATACGCAGGGTATCGGGATTTATGCTGATAACCTTTTTAAGCGTTTGCATATCCTTCTCATTATTGCTTTTATACAGTCCTGTCATAATCTGAAGTCCGAGCTCGAAGCCATGCTTTTTTATAAGCTCTGACGCTTTAAGGACATCCTTTTCGGTATGCCCTCTGTCGTTTGCTTTGAGCACCTCGTCGTCGAGGCTTTGTGCACCGAGCTCGATTGCTCTTACGCCATAGCTTTTGAGGGACTCAAGAATCTGCTCATTTATACAGTCAGGTCTTGTAGAAATTCTTATACCGCAGAATTTATCCTTGCCGACAAACTGCTTTGCGGCAGACAGAAGCTCTGTCATATAGTCTTTATCTATTGCGGTAAAGCTTCCGCCGAAGAATGCGATTTCTGTATTCTGCACACTTTTGACTTCGCCGAGTGCCTGCGTACAGGTATTTATTACATCAAGAGCAGTTGGAACGCTCTGATGTCCTGAGATTGTACGCTGGTTACAGAACGAGCACATATTCGGGCAGCCGACGTGCGGCACAAAAATCGAGATATTGCTATGCTTACTCATCCTTATAGCCCATAAGCAGAAGAGCTTCCTTCGCTGCCTGCTGTTCGGCATTCTTCTTGGAATGTCCCACGCCTGTACCGATAACATTTGAATTGAGCATAACGCACACAGTAAACTGCTTATCATGTGCGGGGCCTGTTTCGTCGACAAGCTTATAAACGACTCTTTCCTCAGGATTTTTCTGCACGACCTCCTGGAGTATTGTCTTATAATCGACAAACGATGCAGGTCTTGTAGTCTTGAAGTCCTTTGGCAAGAATCTCATAATATGCTTTGTAGCCGGCTCAATTCCGCCGTCAAGATATATAGCGGCGATTACTGCTTCAAAGGCATCGGAGACGATTGACGGACGCTGTCTTCCGCCTATTCTTTCCTCGCCCTTTCCGAGCAGGATATGCTCGCCGAGGTCTATTTCCTTTGAAAACTCAAAGAGAGCTTTTTCGCAGACGAGTGACGCTCTGAGCTTTGAGAGCTGTCCCTCCGGCATTTGCTGCTGGTGGTGGAAGATATAATTTGACACTACGATTGAAAGCACCGAGTCGCCGAGGAACTCGAGTCTTTCGTTGCTTCTTCTGCCCTTCTTTTCGTTTGCGAAGGAAGAATGTGAAAGTGCTTCAAAGAGGAGCTTTTCGTCCTTGAAAAAGTATCCTATTTTCTCCTGAAACGCTTTGAGATTTTCCTGCTCTGTCATAATATCCTCACATCCTTTTTCGTATGTATTTCTTTGCATTAAGCCTGCTGAGCCTCAGCTTCAACCTGCTTATTCTGTTCCTTGATAACTGCGAGTGCCTTTGTTACCTCGTCGATAACCTTACCGTCGCAGAAGTTCTTTGCCTGTCTGATTGCGTTATAGATAGCCTTTGCGTTAGAGCTTCCGTGTGCTTTGATAACAGGCTTTGCAGTACCGAGAAGCGGAGCTCCGCCGTACTCTGAATAGTCCATTTTCTTTCTGAAGGCTTTAATCTTCTTGAGGAGGAAAAGTGCACCTATTTTTGAGGCAAAGCCGTTTGTGAGCATACCCTTAAGCTCAGTTGAGAAGAACTTTCCCATACCCTCATATAGCTTGAGCAGGAGGTTTCCTGAGAAGCCGTCTGCTACTACTACGCTGCAATTTCCCTTAGGAATTTCTCTGGCTTCGATATTACCTGCAAAGTTAAGCGGTGCCTTCTTGAGAAGTGCATATGTAGCAAGCTCCAGCTCTCTGCCCTTTGTTTCCTCTGCGCCGATATTAGCGAGGGCTACAGATGGGTTATTGACACCCATAACCTTATTCATATAGATACTGCCCATTACGCCGAACTGCAGGAGCATTTCAGGTCTGCACTCTGAATTTGCGCCGCAGTCGAGGAGCATTGTCGGATTTGAGGCTGTTGGGAGGACTGTTGCGAGGGCTGCTCTTTTGATGCCTCTGATTCTCTTTACGATAAAGGTTGCACCTACCACGAGTGCTGCGGTTGAGCCTGCAGAAACGAACACGTCGCCTTCTCCGTCTGCAACCATTTTGAGACCTACTGCCATAGAGGAGTTGCTCTTTGACTTGATTACCTCAGTTGCTTCCTCACAGATTTCGATAACATCCGGTGCGTGCTTTATTTTAAGTGCGGAAATATCAAGGCTGTTGTCCTTTGCACACTGCTTGATTTTCTCCTCGTGTCCTACGAGGGTAATATCTACATTAAAATCCTTCTTAGCGTCGATTGCGCCCTTGATTATCTCAAGAGGTGCGTTATCTCCGCCAAAGGCATCGAGTACTACGTTCATTATTCTTACCTGCCTTTCGTCAGATATCTTTAAAAGTTAGTTATAAGCTCCCTGAGGTCAGAAAGTCCTCTTTCGGCAAGTGTCTGATACTTGAGCTTTTTGTCCTTTATTCTATTCGGAAGCTCGGGGAGTATTCCCATATTACAGCCCATTGGCTGAAACTTCTCGACAGTTTCGTCGCTGACATAGGCACACAGTGAGCCGAGCATTGTAGTTTTCGGCAATGTAACTGCGTTCTTGCCACCGAGCTTTCTTGCGAGTGAGAGACCTGCGAATATACCGCTTGCGGCAGATTCGATATAGCCTTCAACTCCGGTAATTTGTCCTGCAAAGTATATTTTCCCGTTGCTTCTCATACAGAATCTTTCGTCAAGAAGCTTAGGAGAGTTTATAAAGGTATTTCTATGCATTACGCCGTATCTTACAAAGTCTGCGTTCTCAAGGCCGGGAATCATAGAGAAGACTCTTTTCTGCTCGCCGAACTTAAGATTTGTCTGGAAGCCGACGAGGTTATACATACTGCCCTCGCTGTTTTCTGCTCTGAGCTGTACGACTGCATACGGACGTTTATCGGTTCTGGGGTCTATAAGTCCCACCGGCTTGAGCGGTCCGAAGCGCATTGTATCTGCACCTCTTTTTGCTAGGACCTCGATTGGCATACAGCCTTCATAGACCTTGAAGCCGTCCTTCTGGAAATGCTCCTTATCAAAGCTATGAAGCTCTGCTGACTGAGCTTCGACGAGTGCGTTATAGAAGCTCTCATACTCCTCTTTATTCATCGGGCAATTGATATAGTCAGCTTCGCCCTTGCCGTAACGTGAGGCAAAGAACACCTTTTCCTTATCGAGGCTTTCGTATGTTACAATCGGAGCTGCGGCGTCGTGGAAATAGAGATACTCGCCGCACATTTTTCCGATAGTATCTGCGAGCCCTTCGCTTGTAAGCGGGCCTGTTGCAATGATTACATAGCCGTCGGGGAGCTCAGTTACCTCCTCCTCGACAACCGTTATTAGCTTATTTGAACGTATTCTTTCAGTAACGAGGTCAGAAAACTTTGTTCTGTCGACGGCGAGTGCACCGCCTGCTGACACCTTTGAGAGCTCTGCGCACTCCATAGTGAGTGAGCCGAGCATTCTCATTTCCTCTTTGAGCATACCTGCTGCAGAGTCAATTCTGTCCGCCTTGAGCGAATTTGAACAGACAAGCTCTGCAAAGCCCTTATACTTATGTGCGGGAGAATACTTCTTAGGCTTCATTTCCCAAAGCGTTACCTCGATACCAGCTAAGGCAAGCTGCCATGCTGCTTCACAGCCTGCGAGTCCTGCGCCTATTACATTAACCTTCATCATTTTCACCAAGCTGCTTTTCATATCCGCAGCCTTCCTTATAGCAAAGAAGCTTTCCTGCTTTTCCGCCCTTCTTGAAGAGTGTACTCTGACAGGTCGGGCAGGTTTCCTTAGTCGGAACGTCCCAGGTCATAAACGAGCACTTAGGGTTATGCTCACAGCCGTAATACTTCTTGCCCTTCTTTGTTTTCTTGAGAAGAATCTTGCCGCCGCAGTACGGACATTTTCCGCCTGCTTCGGTTACGATTTTTCTTGTATTTGTACACTCAGGGAAGCCTGAGCAGGCAAGGAACTTGCCGAACTTTCCAATCTTTATAACCATAGGCTTTCCGCAGATTTCGCAGACCTCATCGGTTGCTTCGTCAGGAATCTTTACTCTCTTTCCTTCCATAGCGTCTTCGGCTTTAGTAAGGCTTTCGCTGAACGAGTCATAGAACTTTGAGAGGATATCCTTCCAGCTCATATTTCCAAGCTCGATAGCGTCGAGTTCACTTTCCATTCTTGCGGTAAACTTGATATCGACAATTCTGTCAAAGTGGTCCTTCATAAGCAAGGTTGTGACCTCACCGAGAGAGGTAGGCTTTAAGTGTTTTCCTTCTCTTTCGACATAGCTTCTTGAGAGAATTGTAGTAATTGTAGGGGCATAGGTTGACGGTCTGCCTATTCCGTTTTCCTCGAACGCTTTTACAAGTGTTGCTTCTGTATAGCGTGGAGGCGGCTGGGTGAAGTGCTGGAGTCCGTCGAGTGACTTAAGCCTTAGAACGTCGTCCTTCTTGATTGGAGGAAGCTCGTTCTTCTTTTCCTCGCCCTCGTCCTTTACTTCCTCATAGAGTGCGGTAAAGCCGTCGAACTTGACAGAATAGCCGCTTGCCTTAAAGCCGCAGCAGCCTGCTGTAATATCGACAGAAACTGTATCCATGAGGCAGTTTGCCATCTGGCTTGCGATAAATCTTTCCCAGATGAGCTTATAGAGCTTATACTGGTCCGGTGTTACGCCGCTTGCCTTAACGATTTCAGGGGTGATATCAGGTCTTGTAGGTCTGATAGCTTCGTGGGCATCCTGGGCGTTACCCTTTGTTTTAAACTTTCTTGGTGCATCGGGGAGATAGCTCTCGCCGTACTTATTTCTTATAAACTCATATGCAGCGCTTCTTGCTTCATCTGAAATTCTGAGGCTGTCAGTTCTCATATATGTGATAAGACCGATAGCGCCCTGTCCCTTGATTTCGAGACCTTCATAAAGCTCCTGTGCTGCTTTCATTGTTCTTCTTGACTGGAAGCCGAGTCGCTTTGACGCTTCCTGCTGGAGAGTAGAGGTTATAAACGGAGCTGCCGGGGCTTTTCTGTGCACGCTCTTTTTAACCTTTTCTACGACATACTCTGCACCGTCGAGCTTTTCGAGAATTTTGTCCGCACTTTCCTTATCGGGAATAGCGAGCTTATCGTCGAGCTTATTTGAATCGACAGACACGAGCTTTGCTACGAATGCTTTTCTTGAATTAGGAGCTGTAAGCTTTGCTTCGACAGACCAATACTCCTGAGAAACGAATGAGTTGATTTCATTTTCTCTATCGACAATCATTCTTACTGCGACAGACTGCACTCTTCCTGCTGAGAGGCCTCTGCGGACCTTTTTCCAGAGGAACGGTGACAGCTTATAGCCCACGATTCTGTCGAGGATTCTTCTTGCCTGCTGGGCATTTACGAGGTTTTCGTCGATTGCACGCGGAGCCTGCATACCCTGTTTGATACCTGTTTCGGTAATTTCGTTAAAGGTAACTCTGTTTTCGCTATTACAATCGAGCTTCAAAAGCTTTGCGAGGTGCCATGCGATTGCTTCTCCTTCACGGTCAGGGTCTGATGCGAGGTAGACTCTATCGCATTTTTTCGCTTTGCTTTTGATATCCTTGATGAGAGCTTCCTTGCCCTTGATTTCGATATACTGGGGCTCAAAGCCGTTATCTATATCAACGCCGAACTTAGACTTAGGGAGGTCTCTGAGATGTCCCATTGAAGCGACAACCTCATAGTCCTTGTCGAGATATCTTTTTATTGTATGCACCTTTGTAGGCGACTCCACAATAATCAGTGATTTCAAAATATCAACTCCGTTTCGTTATCGGTTAATGACGAACTTATTTCCTGCTATACCTGTCACATAGCCCATCATTTCAAGCTCTGTAAGCTCCGAGAAAAGCTCTGATATATCCATTTCAAGCTTTGCGGAGAGCTCATCTGCGAGCTGGGTACCGTTTTCTATTTCAGTTACAAGCCTTTTCTGGAGCTCGCTCAGTGCCGAATAGTCGATTTCCTTCTTTGGCACTTCGGTCTCCATTGGCTGCTGAGCTACCGGGGCAGTTGTTTTTCTGCCTTTAGCTTTTGCATCCGGCTTATTTCTTTTTGCTTTCTTTTCAATTTCGATGTCATCCGCAAAGCTTGTCTGAGCTTCCTTATCAAACACCATTGACAAATCCCTTGCGAACTCCTTGCCCTGACCTCTGCCGGCGGCAAACTGCATCATAATATCCTTAGGTGAGAACACCGGTGTTGCTCCGTCACGCAAAAGCGAGGACACGCCTGCATACTCTGTACTGAATATATCCTTTGGCGGAACACAGTACACGTCCTTATTCTGCGAAACGGCATGAGATGCGGTATTGAGTGCACCGCTTATTTTTGATGCCTGAGTAATAACCACGCCGTCAGAGATACCTGAAAGTATTCTGTTTCTTGCGACGAAATCGCCTGCAAGCGGTCTATAGCCCGGGGCATGCTCCGAGATAATTGCGCCGTTATTGACAATAGCATTTCTTCTTTCAAAGCTGTTTCTCGGGTAATCGTAGTCCACGCCGCCTGCTACGACAGCGACAGTTTTCCCGCCGGCTCTTATTGTAGCCATATGCGACATAGCGTCTATACCGTCGGCACAGCCACTTGCGACTACGACGCCCCATTTTGCGAGGCCGCCCGCAATTCTCTCAGTTACTCTGAGTGAATAGTCAGAAGCTTTTCTTGCACCGACGATTGCGATAATTGCTCTATTGTTGAGAAAGTCAAGGCTTCCCGTTGAAAACAAGACAGCAGGCGGATTATCTATACTCCTGAGCTTAGAAGGATAACCCTCACTTTCATAACCATACGCAATTACGTTCTTTTTTATACAGTTCTCGAGCACGCTCCCCGCTTTCTCGAGACTTGCTTCTCTGATTTTTGACTGCTCGTATGCGGTAAGGCCATAGAGTCTGCCGCTGACGGCTGCGTGGTATGTATCAACTACACTTCCGCCGCACTGCTCTATGCAGCTCCACTTTTTCATATTTGAAGCGCCGAATGCGAGTGAAAGCCACACCCAGTAAACGAGGTTATTCTTAGTAATATCCATCATCTGAACATCTCCCACATAACGATTGTAGCGGCTGTTGCGGCGTTAAGGGAATTGATATTTCCCTGCATACTGATAGTAAGCTTTCTGTCGCAAAGTGCCACATGCTCCTCACTCATACCTCTGCCCTCGTTGCCTATACACACTGCGACAGGCTTATCGAACGAAACCCCTGTGATATTTTCTCCGCCTTCGATGACGGTAGCGCAGGTTTCGACGCCAAGCTTTCTGAAGGTATCGACTACCTTTTCGAAGCTTTGCTCCACAAACACCTCGACTCTTGCGAGGCTTCCCATAGCAGACCTTACGACCTTAGGATTATAGAGGTCACAGCAATTATTTGATAAAACTACGCCGCTTGCGCCCATAGCGTCGGCGGTACGCAGGATAGTGCCTAAGTTTCCGGGGTCCTGGATACAGTTTAGCAGGACATACTTTCCGTTTACATTAATTTTATCAGCGTCAAAAATTTTGTCAAGCTTTTTTGCGACAACAAAGACTCCCTGCGAGCTTTCGCTGTCGGAAATTCTTTCAGCGAGCTCGGGGGTAATCTCATATTTTTCGCAGTCTGAAAGCTTATCAAAATACTCGGTAGAGAGAAGCTGAGAATACTTTTCGAGTGCCTGCTTCGTATAATAGAGCTCTGTTATGACAAGCTTTCCGCCGTTCACAGCTTCCATTGCGGCATCGGTACAATTACGCATTCCCTCGATAACAAATTCGCCGCTTTCGTTTCTTTCTTTTCTGCTTGAAAGAAGCTTTGAGAGGCGTTTTATACTCTTGTTATCCTTGCTTGATATAAGCATATTCTTCTCTCCTTCCCTTGATTTTATTTACCTTAATATACAACAAAACACGCACAGTGTATTAATGTGCGTGTTGATTATTGCATTAGAGAGCAGCCTTTGCCTTTTCAACGATTGCAGTAAAGCCTGCTGCGTCGTTGATAGCAATTTCTGAAAGCATCTTACGGTTGAGTGTAATACCTGCCTTCTTTACGCCGTTCATAAATGTTGAGTAGTTAATTCCGTTGAGCTTGCATGCTGCTGAAATTCTTGTAATCCAGAGTGCTCTGAAATCTCTCTTCTTCTGCTTTCTTCCGATGTATGCATACTGACCTGACTTCATTACAGCCTGCTTAGCCATCTTGAAGTGCTTGCTCTTTGCTCCGAAGTAGCCCTTTGCAAGCTTCAGAACCTTATTTCTTCTCTTGCGAGTCATCATTGCTCCCTTTACACGAGCCATAGTTAATTACCTCCTGAAATTATCTTTTAATTGTACTTCCCTACAACCCGTCGGTTTACTTGTAAGGGATAAGAGCCTTTACATTCTTTACGTCTGCACTTGTTGCGTAAGCTGTGTTACGAAGTGTTCTGATACGCTTATGGCCCTTGGAAATGAGTCTGTGTCTCTTGTTTGTGTGCTGGAACTTAACCTTGCCTGTTCCGGTTACCTTGAAACGCTTCTTTGCGCCGGAATGTGTCTTGATTTTTACCTTTGACATAATATATCCTCCTTAATTGTTTACTTAGAAGTCTTTGGTGATACAAACATCACCAGGCTGCGTCCTTCCATTTTGATTGGCTTATCTACTGTTCCTGCTGAAGATACTGCTTCCTTATACTTGTTCATCAGTTCTTCGCCGAGCTGTGGATGAGCTACGGAACGCTTACGGAATCTCACCGAAACCTTTATCTTATCTCCGCCTGTCAAGAATTTTATACCCTGATTTACCTTTGTCTGAAAATCGTGAGTATCAATTGTTGAAGACATTCTGATTTCCTTGATTTCGACAACCTTCTGGTTCTTCTTAGCTTCCTTTTCACGCTTGCCCTGTTCAAAGCAATACTTACCGTAGTCAAGAATCTTACATACCGGTGGATTTGCACCGGGGGCTATCTTGACAAGGTCCAAGTCTTTTTCGATTGCAAGCTCAAGAGCTTCCTTAGGGGACATAAGTCCGAGCTGAGTTCCGTCAACGTCAATTACACGAACTTCCTTGTCGTGAATTTCTTCGTTGATTTGCAGTTCCTTGTTGCTAATGACGCAACACCTCCAAAATAAAAATGAGCGCAACACAACTGTTCACGCTCAATAAATACAAACCGAATATTTCTTCGGTACACATTCATTATTGACCTTTTTGCCTCCGGCTGAAGGTGAGAACGGAACAGTCCTTCTTTGTTTGCTTTAATATTATATAACATTGCCAACGTTTTGTCAATACCTTTTTGAAACTTTTTTCAGACAAATCTTATTGCGAGCACTGACACGGTCAGCGTTATTATCAGCCACAGCATTATTCCGCTATGTGAAAAGAATATTGCGAGCTTTTTTGCGATTGAAATATGGGTTTTCGAGTTGTTTATATTGAAGCTGAAATTCTGTGCGAGTGTAATTCTCGAATAGATGATGAGCGAAACGGCGATGATTGTGATACACACAAAGACCTCCGCCACCGCAACTGCGCTTTCATCAAAGTAGACATTCATAAGGTCGAGGGCAAAGAAAAACGTTGTTGCAGTTATTCTCATACCTATTGCGGTAGTAATAGAGCCTGTTCTGAGTGTAAACAGGGTTATGACAATGCCTATACATATAGTATAGCCTATACTTGTTATATCGAATCCGCAGAAGGCTTCCGCCACACAGCAGATGATAAACGAGAACATATCGCCGAACTGTCGCATTGTCTGGAGTATAAGTCCACGGAACAATATCTCATGCAAAGCAGATATAACGATACAGTTACACAGTCCGAACAATATTGTAGGGATTACATCATCTGAATACATATACTCAAAGCGGTAGAC
>JAFQLH010000064.1 GCA_017396665.1 Oscillospiraceae bacterium
CTTGTAATTATAACAAGCTTTCTATACAATTATTTCACGAATATTCAGATAAATCAGCTTAAAGATGAGCTTTCTATTGCCTCTGTGGGCACAGAGCAATCGGGCGAAGAATATCTTGAAGCTCTGAAATCGGATAACTACCGTCTTACGTGGGTAGCGAGCGACGGAACAGTGCTTTTTGACTCTCAAGCAGATATATCTGTTATGGACAACCACCTTGACCGTGAGGAAATAACAGAAGCATTTGAAACAGGAAAGGGAAGCAGCTCACGTCGTTCTGCAACTCTTACTGAGAAAACACTTTATGAGGCTGTGCTTCTTTCGGACGGAACAGTGCTTCGTATTTCCGTAAACCGTGCAAGTGGATTTGTACTGCTTTTAGGAATGATGTATCCTCTTATTATCGTGATTATAATTGCAGTTGTTATTTCTGTAGTTCTTGCACATAAGATGTCAAAGCGTATAATCGAGCCACTAAATAAGCTTGACCTTGATAATCCTACGGAGAATGACACTTATGAGGAAATTGCACCGCTTCTCCACCGTATCAATAAGCAGAATATGAAGATTGAACGCAAGGTGGCAGAGCTTAACCGCAGGAAAGATGAGTTTGAGCTTATCACAAAGAATATGCGTGAAGGACTCCTTCTGCTTGATAAGAACAGAAATATTCTGACTATAAATTCTTCTGCAATGAAAATTTTTAGTGCAGATGAAAAATGTGTCGGTAACGGATTTCTGACTATAAACCGCAGACACGAAATATCATCTGCCATAGAAAAAGCACTTGCAGACGGACACTCTGAAATCCGTGCAAGTCTTAATGAAAAGGAATATCAGTTTGATATAAGCCGTATTGAAACGGATGGCGAAACTGTCGGTGCAGTAATCCTTGCATTTGATATAACAGAACAGGCTGATGCAGAAAGACTTCGCAGAGAATTCACAGCGAATGTTTCTCATGAGCTTAAAACTCCGCTTCAGACTATTACGGGGAGTGCAGAGCTTATGGAAAACGGACTTGTAAAACAAGAGGATATGCCTCGTTTTGTAGCCCATATCCGTGAAGAAGCAACACGCCTTGTAGCACTTGTAGATGATATAATAAGACTTTCTCAGCTTGATGAACAGAGTGAATTGCAAAAAGAAAATGTTTCGCTTTATGAAGTAGCAAACGAGGTCTGTGGAGTTCTACGTGACAGTGCAGATAAAAAGGATATTGCACTTTCCGTGTCAGGCGATAACGGAAATGTTTATGGAGTAAAGCACCTGCTTTTCGAGGTTATCTATAATCTCTGTGACAACAGCATCAAGTATACTCCGGACGGCGGTAAGGTTGAGGTCGATATTTCTGAAACGGAAAATGGCGTAACGCTTACAGTTTCTGATAACGGAATAGGTATTGCGCCACAGCATCACGCAAGAATTTTTGAACGCTTTTATCGCGTGGATAAGAGCCACTCTAAAAAATCGGGTGGAACGGGACTCGGACTTTCCATTGTTAAGCATTCCGTCCAGTATCACGGAGGAAGAATTTCAATGCAGAGCGAGGAGAATAAGGGAACTGTCATTACAGTGGTTTTGCCAAAAAGCGAATAAACTATAAGCCCCCACCATAAAGGTGAGGGCTTTGTTTTGTCTTAGCTAGTTTGCATCCATAAAGCTTGAAACAAAGGTGTAAATAATAGTGCACCAGTATACTATCATAGGAATGTTGAGCATTGCGTACCTGTATCTCTTTGACGCAGGGTTTACGCAGTTTTCGTCCTTAGGAAGCGTAATCTTCCTGTGGTTTGCAAATATAACAAGTGTTCCGACAAGTAAGCATACAATCGCAATCGCCAAATAAATGTTCATTATAAACTCACTGCCGAGTGCGTCTGATATGTCAGGAATCGTGGCAACAAGATTGTTCATCATGTGTATAACAATCGCAGGAATAAGCGAACCGCTCATAACCGTTATACTTCCCATAACAAGTGCAAACGCAAAGCCTGAGGTAGCCTGAGCAACGTTGCCGTGCATAACACCGAAAATTATAGAGGATATTATAACCGCCATACCCTTGCCGTAAGGCTTGAGCAGGTGAATAGCAATTCCTCTGTAAAGGCTCTCCTCAACAATCGGTGCAACAATAACTCCGTAAAGTATCTGGAAGAAAAATGCCTCCGCATCAGGCGAGCTTATTGAAAAGTCAGCCTCCGGAACGATAATTCCGTTCTGACTGAGAATAGCTGTAATAATGCCGATTATCAAGGAGATAATCAGGTTCACAAGCATAACAGCAGGGAAGCATACCATAATCGTCTTGCCCTGTCCCTTTTGGAACTTGTATATGCTCTTTATGTTTATCCGGAATACCAGCCTTGCAAGAAGCAGTATAACCGCAAGTGACATTACTACAACAAATACCGAGTACGCCATCGAAAAGGTCGTCGAATCGTTGAGCCATAGATTTTCGGAAAAGTAGTCCCGTACCTTGTCCATGCTCAGTACAACGCTTGAGGTCCTTATGCTCACGAAAATGAAAAAGAAGACATATCCGAAAAGCTGTATCATAAGGTCGTATATTACCAGAAGACCGCCAAGTATAGAAGCGTTTTTGATAAGCTGTTTCTTTTCTTTTTTCTGAGCTTCCTTCAGCATTTCATTGTAGTTTATGTTCATGTTGAAATCATTGAAATTGTAGCTTTGATTAAAATCGTTCATCTGTGTTCCTCTCAAAAATTCTGTTTGAACTAAACTATCCTCTATTATAGCAGAAATAAATGCCTTTTGCAACTTTTAACAAACCGTAAACAAACAATTAAATAAACATTACAACGCTTGAAACTTGATACAGGTGTGATATAATAGTTTTAGCACTTGAAGACTGAGAGTGCTAAAACTGTTTATCATAAAAATTCATATAAAGGACAGGTAATGAAAATGGAACAAAAGCAGTTTAAAGCAGAGTCAAAACGACTTCTCGAAATGATGATAAATTCTATCTATACGCATAAGGAAATATTCCTTCGTGAGCTTATCTCAAATGCTTCTGACGCAATTGATAAGCTGTATTTCAAGTCGCTCACAGATGCCTCTGTCGGTATGAATAAGGACGACTTTGAAATTCTTATCGAAGCCGACAAGGAAAACCGTAAGCTCATTATCCGTGACAACGGCATCGGTATGACAAAGGACGAGCTTGAGAATAACTTAGGTACAATCGCACAGAGCGGCTCGCTCGCCTTCAAAACAAACAATGAGCTTGGCGACGAATCTCAGATTATCGGACAGTTCGGCGTAGGCTTCTATTCAGCATTTATGGTCGCTAAGGAAGTAACCGTAAGAACAAAAGCGTACGGCAGTGAAAAGGCATACGAGTGGAAGTCGCAGGGCGTAGACGGATATACTATCGACGAGTGCGATAAGACTACTGTCGGCTCTGAAATCATCCTCTCACTCAAGGAGGATACAGACGACGATAAGTATTCAAAGTACCTCGACGAGTTCCAGATTCAGTCGCTCGTAAAGAAGTATTCCGACTATATCAGATTCCCTGTAAAAACTGAAGTCGAGCATACGCACTATGACGACGATGGCAACCCGACTGAAACTCATAAGGTGCTCAAAACAATAAACAGTATGCTCCCACTGTGGAAGAAGAATAAATCTGAGCTTACAGACGAGGACTATATTACCTTCTATACAGATAAGTTCGGCGACTTCTATCCACCTGCAGCTCATATCCATACACATAACGAAGGCGTAGCAACCTATGACGCACTTATGTTTATCCCGTCAAAGACACCGTTTGATTATTATTCAAAGGACTTTGAAAAGGGACTCCAGCTTTATTCCTCAGGCGTTATGATTATGGAAAGATGCTCAGACCTTATACCTGACTACTTCAGCTTCGTAAGAGGTCTCGTGGACTCAGAGGACCTCTCGCTCAACATCTCAAGAGAAATGCTCCAGCACGATAAACAGCTCAAGCTTATCGCTAAAACTCTCGAAAAGACAATTAAGAACGAGCTTACAAAAATGATGAAGAACGACAGGGAAAAGTACGAGGAATTCTATTCAAACTTCGGACTCCAGTTCAAGTTCGGTATCTACCAGTCCTACGGCGCAAACAGAGATATCCTCAAGGACCTGCTTATGTTCAATAGCTCCTTCAGTGATAAGAAAACAACTCTCGACGAGTACGTTTCAAGAATGAAGGAAGACCAGGAGTTCATCTTCTATGCTTGCGGTGAAAGTGTCAAGAGAATTGAAAGTCTCCCACAGACAGAGCTTGTAAAGGATAAAGGCTATGAAATCCTCTACTTTACTGACGAGGTGGACGAGTTCGCTATAAAGGTTCTCATCGACTATAACGGGAAGAAGTTCAAGTCTGTTTCTGATAACGACCTCGACCTCGGCACAACCGAAGAAAAGGAAGAAACAAAGAAGCAGGCAGAGGACAGTAAGGATATGTTTGAGTTTATGAAGGAAGCACTCGGTGATAAGGTAACCGAGGTCAAGCTCTCTTCAAGACTTAAGAACGCACCTGTCTGCATCTCCTCAACAGGCCCGCTCTCTCTCGATATGGAAAAGGTGCTCAACGCCATGCCTCAGAATGCCGATAAGCAGGTTAAGGCACAGAAGGCACTCGAGCTCAATGCAGCACACCCTATCTTCGAAAAACTCAAGTCACTCTTTGAAAGTGATAAGGATATGCTCACAAAGTATACAAAGCTCCTCTATTCTCAGGCACTGCTCATCGAAGGAATGTCTATCGAGGACCCTGTCGAGCTTTCCAATATGATTTGTGACCTTATGGTGTAGTATGAATATAAAGCACTTGCGACTAGTCATCGTGAGTGCTTTTTTGTATACAGCTTTAGCTTGGTAAAATCTATGGTTTGTTTTATCGCAAAAATGTAAAAAAGTCAGTATAAAGCGGTTGACGATAACGGCAGGCTTGGGTTATAATTTAAAGGTCAAAAAAGGAGATGATAAGAGTATGCAGAAGAAATCACAGAAGGCTTTGAAGAATATGGTGCTCTCGGCACTGTTTATTTCAATCGGACTTGTTCTGCCGTTCCTGACAGGTCAGCTTAAGCAAATAGGTAATATGCTCCTGCCAATGCATCTGCCTGTATTCCTGTGCGGACTTATCTGTGGCTGGAAATACGGAGCAGCAGTCGGACTTGTTCTCCCACTCCTCAGAAGTATGCTCTTTTCAATGCCCGTTTTGTATCCGACAGCCATTTCAATGGCGTTCGAGCTCAGTGCGTACGGATTGATATGCGGACTCATATATGCCCTGTTCAAAAAGCAGAACGCAGGTAAAATATATCCGGCACTTGTTATATCAATGCTCGGCGGAAGAGCAGTCTGGGGAATCGCACAAGCAGTTCTCCTCGGTGTGAAGGATAATGCGTTTACCCTTAAAATGTTCGTGACTGGCGCATTTGTTAACGCATTGCCCGGTATAGTGATTCAGCTTGTGATTATACCGCTTATCATGGAAGCTTTGCACAGAACGAATCTGCATAGGTATAAAAATGAAAATGAATAGTAATGTACATAAAATTTTAGAGCTCATAGAAAGTATCCCGAAGCATAAGGAAAGGGTAATTGTCGCTATCGACGGCAGATGTGCAAGCGGTAAGACAACACTTTCCGAAATGCTCAGAGAAAGCCTCGATTGTAACGTGTTCCATATCGACGATTTCTTTCTGCAGCCTTTCCAGAGAACACAGGAGCGTCTTGGCACAGCAGGGGAGAATGTCGACCACGAAAGGTTTCTCGTTCAGGTGCTGAAGCCTCTGCGTAGCGGTGAGAAAATTGAGTATCAGCGTTTTGATTGTAAAACGCAAGAAATGAAGGACTCTGTGTCTGTTTCACCTAAAAGAATAAATATCGTCGAAGGCTCTTATTGCCTCAATAAAGCATTGAGAGAATACTACGATAAAACGGTGTTTATGAATGTTTCAAGTGAGGAGCAGATGAAAAGAATCATAGCCCGTGACGGTAGGGAAAAAGCTCTGATGTATAAGGAAAAATGGATTCCTATGGAGGAAAGCTATTTCAAGGCTTATGACTTAATGAATAATTGTGACGTCGTTTTGTAGAAAAAGAATGTCGAAAAAAGCAATAAACTTTTTCGGATAAAGGCTTGACATCATCCTGTGATTGTGATATAATAATTAAGCACCAAAGAGATGTGCAGTATATCGCGGGATGGAGCAGTCGGTAGCTCGTCGGGCTCATAACCCGAAGGTCGTAGGTTCAAGTCCTTCTCCCGCAACCATAATACCTACCCTTATTTGTTACAATGGTATCAGCAAGGGTAGGTATTTTTTTATCCGGAATCGGTTTCTTGGTCCATAACTATCGTTTTGACCAGAATTTATTGCAAAAATTGTTTTTATGGTAAATTTAAAATAAGGGGGGTCGCTATGTATTACATACAAAGCAGATGGAAGCTCGAAAATAGGAAGCTGCATTATTACGGACTGCGCAGTGCTCCCAATATGTTCAAAAATGATATCACTGTCTCGAAGAAGCAGGCGGATATTCTTGCTTCGTTACCCCGGGAACTGAATCCTAAGGAGTTATCCGTGATTGAAAAGTTAATCGGCAAACAGGTCGTGTCGGAGAACCAGCGGAAGCACGTTCCGAAAGATTTTTCCGAGGCAACTTTCTGTACGGATTGCTGTGCCAATGATTTTTTGATTCCGGGATTGGAGTTTGATGATAAGGGCCTGTGCCCTATGTGTCAAACGGC
>JAFQLH010000065.1 GCA_017396665.1 Oscillospiraceae bacterium
CAAACTCCTTTCCTAAAACTTTTGACACAAATTCAGCCCCATAGGGTATGCACCAAGAGAGATGAAAAATTCTCTGCTTTGTGATGTACACCCTATGGGGCTGAATTAATATTAAAAGTCTTTGTAAGGGGGTCTGGGGGACAAACTTTCTTCAGAAAGGTTTCCCCCAAAGATACATATAAAACGCCTATAAAAGCATTACCCGTAGCAGCTATTGGCTGGGGTTATATTTCCTTTTTGGTGAATGCATCCCATGCTATGAGCCAGAAGATAATCATATGGATTATGATTACGGCGATAGCGGTATTAGTGGTATGGAATGCGAAACCTGTTGAGCAATTTTTGATAGCAGTGAGGTCCATATTAGCGAAGATGAGGTATCTTCCCCAGTCGATGTTCATACCTGCAAGGACAGTAGTGATAATACTTCCTGAGAGGAGGCCGAACATACTGATACCGATTGAGAAGGAAGCGCTCTTCATAAGTGTAGAGATTGCGAATGCAAGAGTTGACATAACAACAACCTCAATACTTGAGAGGAGGTAGTTCTTTGCGACGTAAACAAGACCGAGTGTTTCCTGAACCTTACCGTCAACGACGGTATAGCAGGATTCTCCAATAAGAGAGCCGCCGAAGAATATAGCTGAAGCGATGAGAGAAACGATGTACAGAACGATAACCATTATGTATCCGAAGGTGATAACCGACGCATACTTTGCAACGAGTATCTTCCAACGCTTAACAGGGTTGATGAGGAGGAACTTGATTGTGCCGTTTGAAAACTCATTTGCAACAGAGAGAGCCGCAATAACGATAACAAGAATACCGACGAAGCTTACCGCACTTGATGACATACCGAAAGCACTCCAGAAGTCGAGGTCAATAGCAGTCATAGGGTCAACTGTGTTACTTACGTTGTATTCAATATTGTTTTCAGTGATGTACTCGTTGAGAGTGAGAGTAGCCATTGCCGTCTCGTATTCAGAAGCAGAAACGCTCTTGCCTGCCTCATATGAAGCGATAACCTTCTTTGCCTCCATGATGCTCAGGGCACTGAAATAGTTTGCGTTGTAGTATTCAGGATAAGCCTCAAGAACGAAGAACTGGTCGTAGTCCTGGCATTCGTTTATCTTGTTGTCACGAAGATACTCGTAGAACTCAATCTCCGCATCAATATGTGCAGGAAGAATTGATGGATAGCTCCTTGCTTCCTCCAGCATATCAATCTTGAAGTTGTAGTATGCAACAATGTCGTTGCTTTCAACTATCGAGAGAATGTTTTTGAATTCTTCAGATTCCTTGAGAGCCTCGTAACCAAGATGCTCAGCCTTCTTGCGAGCCTGCGAAACAGCAGCCGACTGCTCGTCTGTGAACTGCTTGCCCTCACCGTTTTCCTGTTTGTACTTTTCAGCAAGTGCGTCGCATTCGCTGAAATCTGCGTAATCATCATAGTAAGAAAGATAAGTGTCAAGAGCCTGGTATCTCCAGTCAATGCTTGCAGGAATCTTGTAGTCAATAACGTACTGATGCATATCCCATTCCTTGAGAACATCTCCGGCGTAGTATTCTTCAGTGCGTTCCGGAAGAGTTTCGTTTGCATATTCCTCGTAAAGAACAGTGGTATCATAGTAGTCGGCGTTTGAATCAATTGTATTAATGAGCTTTACAAGACCCGGAAGGGCAAAGCCTGCAACAATTATGAGTGCAATCATAACAGTTGTTGATGTGCGTCTGAATATCTTTATGTATTCGTTTTTGATAAGATTTAAAAACTTACGCAATCTGACCATCTCCTTCCTGCTGTGTCATTTCGATAAATACGTCCTCAAGCTTCTTCTTAGGCTTTTCAGAAACTGTGTAGAGCTTTGTGCCGTTTGAAATAATGAGTGCGTTTATCGAAGCAATGGTCTCCATCGCTGTATCTGAAGGAAGAATGATTTCAATTCTGCCCTCTTCTGAAAGCTTAGCGTCATACTGTGAAAGCATAGCGCATACGGAAGCGTTATCATCAGTGTCAATAACAAAGTCAGTTGTGTCTCCCGCAGAGCTCTTGAGAAGCTCCTCGATTGAGTAAACGCCAATCATCTGACCGTTTGCGATAACACCTACTCTGTCGCACATAAGCTCCATCTCACTCATAAGGTGGGATGAAACAATTACACAAACGCCCTCCTCGTGAGCAAGCTTTTTGAGAATGTCACGAAGCTCCTTGATACCTGCAGGGTCAAGACCGTTTGTAGGCTCGTCAAGAATCAGAACCTTAGGACGATGGAGAATAGCCTGTGCAACGCCGAGACGCTGACGCATACCGAGAGAATACTTTGTAATCTTCTCGTTTATTCTGTTGCTAAGACCTACAAGCTCAACAACCTCCTTGATTCTCTCCTCAGTAACGCCGTCTCTCATTCTTGCGTACTGCTGAAGATTCTGGTAGCCTGTGAGCTGCTTGTACATTTCAGGGTTTTCAACAATACCGCCAACGTATGAAAGTGCCTTTTCAAAGTCCTTGTTGATGTCGCTTCCGCAAATAGAAATCTCACCGTCGTCAGTTGAAAGAAGACCTACAATCATCTTGATTGTTGTAGTCTTGCCCGCACCGTTCGGACCGAGGAAGCCGAAAACCTCCGAGCCGTAAGCGTCAAAGCTTATGTCGTGAAGAATGTGTCTTTTTCCGATTGTCTTGTTAATCTTCTTTATAGATATAGCCGGATTCTGAGTGTCAACCTGTCTCATTACAGGTTCAGCAGCAGAATTGACAGCTTCATTTATGTTCTGATTTTCGTTCATATCAGTGCTCTCCCTTCTGTCGCTATTCAAGTATACTGTACCAGTATGAAACAACGCCGACAATCTTCCACTCGCCGTCAACCTTAAGCATCTTTACTTCAACGTCTTCCCACTTGTATGTGCAGCCGTTTAATAATCCGTCAGAACGCATGTAGCCGTCGGGTGTGATGAAAATCCCGCCGTTTTCTGTAAGGTCAGGACCGATTTTTACTGAAACGTCAACGATTGCTGTAGCACCCTCAGCCCCGTTGCTCTTGACCTTTGTTACAACTACCGAGCTTGAAGCACTTGTGATGCTGTCAGAGTAGTCGATATTCTCAAATACGTCCTTTGAAAGCAGCATGTCACCCTTTGAGGTGTAGTAGTACATACTGTATTTATTTGCGTTTTCAATGTAATCGGAATATGCCCAGTACTCAGAAATAAGCTCCTCGTACTTGCTTGACATAAGCCCCTGAAGATACTCTACCGAGTCATCCTCGTGCTCCTGTCCCGAAAGTGCAGAAACCTCTGCAGCCTTTGTAAAGTATTCCGTTAATACGCCCTCGATGTTCTCTGTCTCTTCTTCCTTGAACTTATTGCCTGATACAAATAACCAGATTGCAAAGCAGAGCAGTACGATTACAGCAAGGATAATGCCTCTGTTAGCCTTTTTGAGCCTCTTTAGCATTTTCGCTTCCCCCTTTTTATTGTTAATACAGTTTATTATTATACTGATTACAAGCCCAAAGTCAAGCGATTTTGCCCTTTGTGACATAATTGTTATCAAACATTTTTACCGCCCTTGACAAAGGAATATAAATAAGTTAAACTAAGTGTATCGAAAGCTTAAGGAGATTATTTTATGGCAAAATACTGTAAGAGTTGCGGCAAGGAGTACAGCGGCAGCTATTGTGATAAATGCGGCTACGGAAAGCCCGCAGAACGTTCAAAGACCTTTGATAAGTATAAGTCCAACAGACAGCTCAAGGAGGAAAAGCTCAAAAAGGCTCAGCAAAGCGGCAAGAAGCCCGTGTCAGCAGGCAGGATAGTCGCCCTTGCGGTAATGGTCGCAGCTGTAATAGGGCTCGTAATATGGGCGCTCATCAAGGCGGATATAATCGGCACAGGGGACAAGACAGAGCCGGTAAAGAGCTATTTTGAAGCAATCGCTGAAAACGACTATGACAAGTATGTTTCAACAATGCCGGAAGCTATCGCTGATACCTATGACGAATATATTAAAACATTCTCACTCTCAAAGGACAGCTTTATTAAGGACAGCTACTCAGACTACTATCAGCTCTTAGGTGACAGCTTTACCGTAACAGTAAACTGCGGCGAGGAAACCGAGCTTGGCGGAGCAGATATAATGGACGCAGAGGAAACCTTCAAGCAGAACTTCGGCGAGGAGGTAACCTTCAAGAAAGCGTATAAAATTTATACAGAGGTCGTGTATACGGGCGACGTTACAAAGACCTACTACTATGACGTCTATGTCGCAAAGATAGGCTTCAGCTGGTATATCGTGAACATCGACGACTACTTTGAAAATGACGAAGCTACAAAGGAATAAAAAATAAAACCGGTCCTTGCAGATTGCCTGTAAAGACCGGTTGATTTTATGTCTTGATTTTAAGCTTAAAGCTTGATAACAGCACCCTCAGCGCCTGCCTCAATGTCAATTGTGACACCGTTTGCCTCAGCCTTGAAGGACTTGTCTGTCTTTGTGAATGAGAGTGCGATTTCGTCGCCCTTTCTTTCAGCAGTGATTTCAAATATGAGGTTTGCTTCCTTGTCGTAAATCTTTCTGGAAGCGCTCTTTCCGTCTTCAAGACCGAAGATACGGAAGGTTGTTCCCTCAAGATAATCGTACTCAACATCCCTTACGAAGGCGCCCATTGGAATGATGCTTCCCGGCTTTGCGTAAAGCGGAAGTCCGAAGTAGTCGTACTGCTTTGTGTACCAGCTTCCGCCCATGAGCTTTTCGCCTGTCTGAATGTCAGTCCATTCTCCGCCTGCAGGGAGGTAGAAGTCTGCAACGCCTTCCTCGTTGAATACAGGAGCAACAAGGAGTGAGTCACCGAGCATATACTGTGTGTCAACAGAGTGTGTAGCCCTGTCGTAAGCAAAGTCAATAACCATAGACCTCATCATAGGTACGCCTGTCTCGTGTGTGTAAACAGCATTTGAGAAAAGGTATGGCATAAGCTTGCCCTTGAGCTTTGTGAAGTGGCTTGAAACTCTGCAAGCCTCCTCGTCAAAGTTCCAAGGCACTCTGTAAGATGAGTTGCCGTGGTATCTTGAATGTGTCGAGAGAAGACCGAAGGCAGTCCATCTCTTGTAAAGGTCAGGAGTACCTGTAGCCTCAAATCCGCTGATGTCGTGTGAGAAGAAGCCGAAGCCCGACATACAAAGTGAAAGTCCGCCACGGAGTGTCTCCCACATGCTCTCGTAGTTGGAGAAGCAGTCGCCGCCCCAGTGAACAGGGAACTGCTGTCCGCCGACTGTTGCAGAACGTGCAAACAGACAAGCCTTGTTTTCACCGTAGTATTCCTTGAGAACGTTGAATACGCATTCGTTGTAGAGGAATGTGTAGTAGTTGTGCATTCTTATCGGGTCAGAGCCGTCGAAGTACTTAACCTTGGTTGGGATTCTCTCACCGAAGTCAGTCTTGAAGCAGTCAACACCCATCTCGCAAAGAGCACGGAGCTTTGAAGCATACCACTCGCTTGCCTGAGGGTTTGTGAAGTCAACAATAGCAAGTCCCGGCTGCCACATATCACACTGGAATACAGAGCCGTCAGGGTTCTTGATAAGGTAGCCGTTCTTCATACCCTCATCAAAGAGGTAGGACTTCTGGCTGATGTATGGGTTAATCCACGCGCAAATCTGAATGCCCTTAGCCTTGAGTCTCTGAAGCATAGCCTTAGGGTCAGGGAACATTCTTTCATCCCATGTGAAGTTGCACCACTCGAAATCTCTCATCCAGAAGCAGTCGAAGTGGAACACCTGAAGAGGAATATCATACTCTGCCATCTTGTCAATAAAGGATGTAACAGTCTCCTCGTCGTAGTTTGTTGTGAATGAGGTTGTCAGCCACAGACCGAAGCTGTAAGCAGGTGGGAGAGCAGGCTTGCCTGTAAGAGCTGTGTAGCCCTTGATAACGTCAGCAATTGTCTCGCCGCCGAACAGGAAGTATTCCATATGCTGTCCCTGAACCGCAAATGAAACCTTTGATACAGTTTCACTTGCAACCTCGAAGGTAACCTTACCCGGGTCGTTTACAAAAACGCCGTAGTTGTTTGTTGTTACATAGAAAGGAATAGACTTGTAGGACTGCTCTGAGCAGGTACCGCCGTCGTTGTTCCATACCTCAACAGTCTGTCCGTTCTTGACAAATGTAGAGAACTTTTCGCCGAAGCCGTAAATCTTTTCGCCGACTGCGATTCCGAGCATCTCTCTGATAACAGAGCCGTCCTCGCTCTCGCTGTGAGCGTAGAAGCGCTCGCCTGTCTGAGCAGACATACGACGCTGTGTAACCCATTCCTCCTCCTCGATGAGAGAGGTTGTTCTCCAGCCGCTCTTTGTGAGAAGCTTTTCGCCGTAGTAGTATTCAACGCTCCATGCACCGCCCTGAGCGCCGATAACTACCTTTGTCTTGTTTGAAATAAGCTCATATCTTCCGTCCTCAAGCTTGTTGATTACAGGTCTGAAGTCCTTGTCCTCATAAAGCTCAAAGTCAGGAGTCTTCTTGAGTGCACCCTTGTAGTGGTCGATAGAAACCTTGATGCAGTCAGGCAGGGTAGAAGTAAAGCTGATTTCAAGTACAGGTCCGCCGAGTGTCATACCTCTGTTCTGAATCCACTGAGCAGTTGCATAAACGTGCAGAGCGTTTTCAGTAGCAGTTACCTCATACATCTGAGTAGCGTAGCTAACATTGTAGCCGGGCTGGTTAAGCCAGAAGCCGTCAGAATATTTCATAATAAAATCCTCCTTAGAAGTATTTCCGTTCAAAATATTGTTGTGATTATATTCTACTATGTTTTGTTCTTCATTGCAAGAGAATTTATACTAAGATTATATAAACTTATTAAACTGACAATCAAAATGTATACGTTTACAGGGCTTAAACCTATTATTTTTTGAAACGCATATAAAAAAGGGCAACCAAAACGGCTGCCCTTTGATAACGAAATATTAAACCTTAAGATACTTGCCTGTGCTGATTGTAGTACCAAGAGCACCGATAAGTGTTCCTGCCGCAAGATAGCAGACAGTGACAGGGAATGAAATTTCGCTGAATGCGTAAAGTGAGTTACTTCCGATAATGTTCATAAGCTTGAGCTGGTCGTTGAAAACAACATAAAGCTCATTGTAAGCAAACCTTGTCAACACGAGTGCACCGATAGCCGAAGCGATACCGATAATCATACCCTCGATAAAGAACGGAACTCTGATAAAGGTGTTTGTCGCACCAACGTATTTCATAATATTGATTTCCTTGCGTCTTGCGTGAACGCTTGTCCTTGTTGTGTTTGAAATGATAACAAGACAAACGAGGATAAGAGCAAATACAACAGTTGAAGAAATAAGTGTGACAATGTTTCTGATGCTTACAAGTGCGTCAGCGAACGAGGTAGGTGACTGAACACTTTCAACACCTGCAAAGGTCTTAATCTGGCTTGTGGTAATCTCCATAAGCGTCAGGTCAGAAACCTTTACTCTGTATGTGTCAGGAAGAGGATTGTCATTCTCTGCATACTGCATGAAATTCTTTTCTTCCTCAGTCATACCCTCAACAATGCTCTCCCACGCCTCTTCCTTTGAGTAGAAGCTTACGTCTGAAACATTGCTGAGCTCCTTGAGCTTAACGTACAGCGAGTCAATCTGCTCGTCTGAAATCTTGTCGTGGAGAATGACAACTATTTCATTTTTGTCCTCAATACCCGAAACAATCGAGGAAATGTTTATGCCTGCAAGCACCGAGAAGCCGACAAGCATAAGGGAAACAAGAAGAATACAGAAGGAAGCGAAGGACATCATTCTGTTCTTCCAGACGCTTGTAGCGCCCTGCTTTACAAGATATCCAACACTACTTACTCTCATTGCTGCCTCCCACCACTTCGTCGAAGACGATTTTACCGCCGTCGAGGTTGATTACACGTCCGCCGAAATAACGAACGAGGTTATGCTCGTGAGTAACCATAAGAATGGTAGTTCCGCATTCGTTGATACATTTTAAAAGCTCAACGATGTCGTAAGAAAGCTCAGGGTCGATGTTACCTGTAGGCTCGTCAGCAATGATAAGCTTAGGGTCGTTTACGAGAGCTCTCGCAAGAGCAACTCTCTGCTGTTCACCGCCTGAAAGCTGGTCAGGATAAGCCTTCATCTTGTCAGAAAGTCCTACAAGCTCAAGAGCATAAGGAACTCTTGTCTTGATGTACTTTTTAGGAGCGTCAATAACTCTTAAAACGAATGCGATATTTTCATATACCGTCATTGTCGGAATGAGTCTGAAGTCCTGGAAAACAACGCCGATAGTTCTGCGAAGCTTTGAAATCTTGCTTCTGCGGATTTTCTTGAGGTTGTAGCCGTTTGCGATAACAGTACCCTCTGTTGCGTCAATCTCCTTGAGAATGAGCTTGATAAGAGTAGATTTACCTGCACCGTTTGAGCCTACAACAAAAGCGAAGTCTCCGTCGTTAATCTTTAAGTTAATCTTGTTAAGAGCGTCTACACCGCTTGAATAGGTGACAGACACGTCCTTGAATTCAACCATATAGCCACCGCCTTTTGTTCTGCGAAAATTTTTCCGCTGGCCGTATTGGGTCAGCGGAAAGACGTTTATCTCTCTGTGTCTTTTTTGCTTTTATCTAGAATTTAACCGGATTTGAAGCAAGATACTTCTTGACCATAAGTGCAATCTTGAAGATAATAGCGTGGTCAAACTCACGAAGGTCAAGACCTGTGAGCTTCTTAATCTTTTCGAGTCTGTATACAAGAGTATTTCTGTGTACAAACAGCTTTCTTGAGGTTTCTGAAACGTTGAGGTTGTTTTCAAAGAAACGCTGGATAGTGAAGAGAGTTTCGTGGTCGAGGGATTCTATAGAGCCTCTCTTGAAAACTTCTCTTAAGAATGTCTCACAAAGTGTAGTAGGGAGGTGGTAGATAAGTCTTGCAATACCGAGGTTGTCATATGAAACGATAACCTTGTCGGTATCAAATACCTTTCCTACTTCAAGAGCAATCTGAGCTTCCTTGAAGGAACGGGCAAGCTCCTTAACGCCCTCAACAACAGTACCGATACCAACGTTGACTCTTGTGTAGAATTCGCTGGAAAGAGTATCTGAGATAGAGCGAGCGAGCTTTTCGAGGTCCTTAGACTCAATGTCGTTTCTTACTTCCTTAACGAGAACGATGTCAGACTCTGTGATGTTGAAAACAAAGTCCTTGTTCTTGTCAGGGAAGAGGTTCTGGATAACGTCATAAGCGGAAACATCATTTGTAGAGATGATTCTGATAAGAAGAACAACTCTTGAGATGTCAGAGCTGAAGTGAAGCTCTCTTGCCTTGACGTGAATATCACCGGGAAGAACGTTATCGAGAACAACATTCTTGATGAAGTTGTTTCTGTCGTACTTTTCATCATAGTACTGCTTGATGCTTGAAAGGGTAATAGCGAGGATGCTTGCATACTTTGCAGCTACCTCATCGGTACCCTGTACAAAAACAGCATAGTCGGGCTTCATGTGAGCGCCGAAAGGCTTGTAGGTATATCCGTCACGAACGAAGATATCGTGAGAATCGTTGAGGTCCAGAGAAACATACTCGTTAGTTGCGCCGTTCTTTGAGAGGTCGGAGCAAGCGATAATGGATGCATTTTCATCAATAACGCCGATTTCTGCGTCGATGGTATCACGCATCTGATGCACTACGCTCTGAAACAATCTGTTTGACATAATTTTTTCACCCTTCTGCATTTAATATTTAGTGTTCAAGCGGATAAAACCGCCCGTAATTTACGAAATGTCAAAGGCTTCTGCTGCTATTTGTTCTATTCAATAAACTTTTGAGCGAAAAGTAACAAAAAACCTATCCATACATTAGGAATTATAACACAATATCAACTAGCTTTTGTTAATAAACTGTTAACATTGTCGAATTATCGAGGTTTTTTTATATATTTTATGCAAAAACGGTGCAAAAAATAAGGCAGTGAGCACAAAAGAAAGGGAAAATAAAAAGCAGACACGCACAAAACGTGTCTGCATATTTGTAAGAAAATAATGTAGCCTTGATAGAATTATCTTGCATCCTCAGAGAAGCCGCTTTCAACGAGGTCAACAAGACCGTCAACAGCATCCTGCTCGTCAACACCGTCAGCAATGATTCTGATAGAAGTGCCGCCAACGATACCGAGTGAAAGGATACCGAGAAGGCTCTTAGCGTTTACTCTTCTTTCTTCCTTTTCAATCCAGATAGAGGACTTGAACTCATTAGCCTTCTGGATAAAGAAAGTTGCCGGACGTGCGTGAAGTCCAACCTGATTCTGAACTACTACATCTTTTACGAACATATTAATCTCTCCATTTCTGATATTACAAATAGCGGACAATCCGCAGTTGAGTAATAAACTTCCGTGAAAATATTTCTTTCAAACGTGTTAACCTAATTATACTTGTTTTATTGTTCTTAGTCAACGCAAAAATATGTACAAAGCCTCGAATATCTTAAATTTTCTGCTTTTTGTTGACGCACCTGCAAAAGTTTCAACGTCGGTTTGTGCAAATTCACTACAAAGTTTGAAAGCTTTCTTGCACATTCAACAAGCAAACGGCGGTTTTTGGGATTAAATGGAGCAAATCGCAGGTTTAAAAATCGTCACAATCACAATATTTGTTTATAATATCTAAATCTTCGTCGGATAGCTTTGACAAATCAATGAGGTCAGGACGCTTCTTATAGGTCGTTATAAGACTCTGTTCATGACGCCATTTCTTTATATTTGCGTGATGGCCGGACAGCAGCACAGCGGGAACGCTTTTTCCGTGCCATACCTCAGGTCTTGTGTACTGCGGGTACTCAAGAAGACCGTTGTAGTGGCTCTCGTCCTCGTAGCAGTCGGAGCTTGACAAGGTGCCCTCAAGCATACGCACAACGCTGTCTATAAGCACAAGAGCAGGAAGCTCTCCGCCCGTCAGAACGTAGTCGCCGATGGAGATTTCCTCGTCAACAATCTCTTCTATGATTCTGTTGTCAACGCCCTCGTAGTGCCCACATAATATAAATATGCTGTTTTTCTCAGAAAGTTCTCTGCACTTAGCCTGGGTGAGTGTCTTGCCCTGAGGCGACATATAGATAACGTGAGGTCTTTCTCTGCCCTCTGTCACACTTGTAAAGCAGTTGAAAATAGGCTCAGCCTGCATAAGCATGCCCTTCTGCTCGCTGTAAGGGGTGTCATCGACTCTGCGGTGCTTGTCGAGAGTGTAGTCCCTTATGTTGTGGCAATACACCTCAAAAACGCCCTTGTTTTTTGCCCTGCCGACAATGCTCTCGTCAAGGTATCTCATACACATATCGGGGAACAGGGTAGCAACATCAATTCTCATTACCCGTTGTCCTCCTCGTCAAAAAGCCCCTCAAGAGGGATTATAGTCATAATGCGGTTTTCAATGTCGTTTTTCACAATCACATCAGGAATGGCAGGGATAAGATACTCCTTGCCGTCATCGGACTTTATGGTGTATACGTCGTTCGCACCCGTCTCGGAAACGTCTGTGATTAAGCCGTAAACTCTGCCTGTTTCAGCGTGCCTTACCTCCATACCGATAAGGTCCTGAACAAAGTAGCAGCCCGCATCAAGCTCAACGTCATCCCTGTCCATGAACAGAATGCGGTTTCTCAGCTTCTGTGCCTCCTCAACCGTGTCACAGCCCTCAATCTTCATAATAACCATGTTCTTCTGAACTCTTGCATATTCAATTACTACCTCGGTACCGATCTTGTAATAAAGCGACTCGAAGCTTGCGAGAAATTCAGGGTCATCACACCACGGCTGAACCTTGACCTCGCCCCTGAGACCGTGTACAGAGGTTATTTTTCCTATTTCAAGATATTGCTTGAGCGACAAATCAAACAGCTCCCATTCACATATTTTATAGAAAGTATAATACAATTTCAAGGCTATGTCAACCGCCCACCGGTCGCAGACAAAACGCCTGCCGACCGACGGGCGGCAATAATACAGTATAACCCTGACTTGTGTAAGCAGCTATTCCTCGCTGTCTTCCCCGTCGGGCATTTTCATCTCAAACCAGAATACCGAGCCTTCTCCCAAGACGCTTGAAACACCGAATGGGAAGCCGTGCTTTTTGAGAATTTCCTTTACAATCGAAAGCCCCAGACCTGTGCCGATAACATCCCTCTTAGCCTTCGGTGCACGGTAGTATCTGTCGAAAATGTGCGGCAGAAGCTCCTCTTCAATACCGCTTCCGTGGTCGCAGATTTCAATCCTTACAAAGCCCTCGCCGTTTTTCTGCGTAACGATAACCTCCTTGTCATCTCCGCAGTAGTTGACAGCGTTGTTTATAAGGTTGTAAAGCACCTGGTCAATCATCTGAATATCAGCAACGCAGACAGCATCCTCATCACCCTCAAAGTGAATGTTGTAGCCCTCATTTTCGTTGAGAAGCCTGTATCTCGCCATAACCTCGCTTAGCTTTTCGTGAACAGAGAAAGGCTTCGGAACAAGCTCACGCTCGGAGCTTTCCAGCTTTGAAAGCTCTAAAATGCCGTTAACAAGATTAGAAAGCCTGTCCGATTCGTTTATGATAACCTCAAGATGCTCCTCACGCTTCTTCGGATTTTCTCCCGAAATGTCCCTTATCATCTCAGCATAGGACTTTATAATAGTAAGCGGTGTGCGAAGGTCGTGTGATACGTTGGCAACAAGCTCACGCCTCAGCTCCGATACCTTTGAGATTTCCTCGCCCGCATTGTTAAGTACGTCTGAAAGCTGCTTTACCTCAGAGTAACCCGAGCTTTCGAATTTTACCGAGTAGTTTCCCTTGGCAAATTCCTCAGCCGTCGCAGTAAGCGAAGCGATAGGCTGTGCTATACGCTTTGACAGGAACATCGTTATGATGAACGCAAGCTCAAAAAGAATAATCGTAATGTAAATGAGCTGCTGCTTTATGATGGTTGCCGTCGCATCAATCGGTTCAACAGACGCCTCAATGAAAATGTACAGAACATCCTTGTTCTCGTAATCCATCGAGGTGACAAACATCATCTTCTGTATCTCGTCATCCCCGTCCCTTGAGGTAGGCTTTACTGAAATCGAGCTCTTGCCCGAATCAATAAGCTTGTTTCGTAAGGAGTATATATATCTGTTGTAGTTGTAGCTTATGTCGTTTCCCAGAATGGAGTAGCTTCCCATCGTGTTTTCAGCAACAATAACGTTGCACTGTGAGTCTGTAACAACAACGCTGAAGGAGTTGTCAAAAGCGATTTTCCTTACCGCAACGCCAAGCCCCGAGTAGTCGGCCTTCTTGGAAATCTGCTGTGCAGCCCTCGACATATCTCTTATCTTCATTGTTTCATAGTAGCTTTCCAGGAAAACGAACTGGAACAGCCACAGAAGAACCAGAATAATAGTGGCAAAGAGCATAAAGCTCATCCACATATGTGTCCTCAGGCTCTTGGGCTGTGCGTTTTTCTTTTTAGCGGACCTTTTCAAACTTGTATCCCATTCCTCTCAAGGTAACAATGAGGTTTCTGTATTCTCCGAGACTGTTTCTGAGCATCTTTATGTGCGTGTCAACAGTCCTGTCATCACCGTAAAAATCGTAGCCCCATACCTCTTCAAGAAGCTTTTCTCTCGAAAGGGCAATGTTTATGTTCTTCACAAGATAGAAAAGAAGGTCGTATTCCTTCGGAGTAAGCGAAACCTTGTTTCCGTCAATGAGAACCTCTCTGGCAGTAAAATTAATTTCAAGCCCCTCGTATGCAAAAACATCCGCAGAAGCCATCGAGGAAGAGCCTCTCTTTATCGCAACCCTGATTCTCGCAATAAGCTCCTTAGGTGAAAACGGCTTTACAACATAGTCGTCAATTCCCAGCTCAAAGCCGAACAGCTTGTCATATTCCTCGCCCCTTGCAGAGAGCATGATAACAGGAACGTTCTTTATCTTCTTTATCTCCTTGCAGGCAGAAAAGCCGTCAAGTCTCGGCATCATTATGTCCATAACGATAACGTCAAAATCCTGCGCCTTGACCTTATCAATGGCGTCCATGCCGTCAATTGCCTCAACAACCGAAAATCCGCTGAACTCAGCGTATTCCCTTACAACCTCTCTTATCTTGTCCTCATCATCAACAATAAGTATCCTTGGCATAGTAAACCTCCTTATGATGTGGTAATTATTACGGTAAATTATATCACATAATTGTGAAAGTATCGTGACAGTTTATAAAAATATTATAACACCGAGGCTTTAATCTTGCAACAGGCTTTAAGAAAAAACAGACCGCTTTTTTAAGCGGCCTGCGTATATAGGGGGAGAATATGAATAAATCTGTATTGCAATGCTTATGCAAGCTGTTCGAGTCGGTAGCTGAGCCTTATCTTGTCCGTGATAAGAGCAATGAACTCGCTGTTTGTCGGCTTGCCCTTGCCGGTGTTAACCGTGTAGCCGAAGTATGAGTTTAGCGTGTCAAGGTCGCCTCTGTCCCAGGCAATCTCAATAGCGTGTCTTATCGCCCTCTCAACCCTCGACGCCGTTGTCTTGAACTTCTTCGCAACACCGGGGTAGAGCACCTTTGTTATACTCTCAAGCATCTCGCTGTCGTGAACACAGCACATAATGGCCTCTCTCAGATAGTGATAGCCCTTGATGTGCGCAGGAACTCCGATTTTGTGAATGATGTCTGTTACAATAACCTCAAGGCTGAAGGTTCTTGAGCTTCCGTAGCTGTCAGGGAAAGCGGAATCAGGACTGCAAAGCAGAGCCTTTATCCTGTCACCCAGAATGCTTACATCAAAAGGCTTGAGCATGTAGAACGCAGCGCCTGCATCCATTATAGCCTTTTCGATAAATCCGTTTGAGTATGAGCTTGTCACAATGAAGGCTGGCTTTTTGTAGCTTCCGCCGTTTACCTTTCTGATAAGCTCAAGTGCGTCCATTCCCGGCATGGAAGAGTCGATTACCGCAACATCGGGAGCCTCATTCTTTATAGCGTCGAAAATGATATTTCCGTCCTTCGCTCTCGAAATTACATAAAAGCCCTCGTTTCTCAGTGAGGCAGTGCAAGCCGCCGCAAATTCGCCCGTTTCTTCTCCGACAAGAATCTTTATTTTGTTAGTCATTGTTGTTTCCTCCGTTGTTCTTTTTTGACGTCTTCCATATTTTAACACAAACTACCGCCACCTGTCAAGAGTAAATTACAAAAAAATCCAAAAACTTTTCTTCGTTAAATATTATTATACGACATAATGCGACAAGATACGAGAGCTTATTGCGGATTTCAAGTAATCTTTGTTAAAGTATACCAAAATAGTAATGCATAATTTGTCACTATTAACAACAATTTATGAAGCAAACGCCAGCGTTTCGCTAAGACCCTCCTGTGCACGACAGGAAAGCATCTGATTGTACATATCCTCAGCAAAGGTTGCGTAACCGCTCCTTGTGTCCTTTACGAATACGTGAGTGACTGCCCCGACAAGCTTTCCGTCCTGAATGATAGGACTTCCGCTCATTCCCTGAACAATGCCGCCCGCCTTCCGAAGAAGCTCCTCGTCTGTCACCCTTATGACCATATTCTTTGTGCTGTCACCCGACAGGTCAATGCTCTCTATTGTGACCGAGTATTCCTTCGGTCCCTCTCCGTCAAGTGTAGAAATTATATACGCTTCGCCTGTTCTTATATCCTGCTTGAAGGCGATAGGGTATAAGTCGGAGTCTTTCGGAGAAATGCTAAGAGCACCGTATACGCCCCTCTCGCAGTTTAAGGTTATTGTTCCCGTGCTCGAGCTTCCGCTGAAAATTCCCAGAAGCTCTCCCGGTTCACCGTTCTTGCTCTTTCTTACCCCCGTTATCTCAACAGGTGCAACCTCGCCCCTGCCACAAGGGAAAATCTCTCCCGTAACGCTGTCGCATACAGCGTGTCCAAGCCCCGCAAACATTTTGCAAACAGGGTCGTAGAAGGTGACTGTTCCGATACCTGCCGAGCTGTCACGAACCTCAACACCTGCCTTGTATGTCCCGTCATCTTCAACAGGGGAAAGGTGCAGGCTCTTTCTCTCTCCGTCACGGCTTATAATCAGCTCAATAGGATTTCCACGGCTCTTCATAACCGTGTCAGCAAACTGCTGGTTTGAATTTACCGCCTCACCGCCCGAGCTTATTATAATGTCGCCCTCCCTGAGTCCGCATTCCTTCGCAGGACAACGCCCGTCAATTTCAAAAAAGTCAATCACAACCGCACCGCCTGCCGTCAGCTTTATCCCGAAGGGCATTCCTCCCGACATAACAACAGGTGGCTGCGATGAGCTTGCCTCAACCGTCTTTACAGGGAAAATTCCCATAAGCATAAGCCTTACATCTCGGCTTTTGTCAGTAGCCGAAACAGGATACTCTCCGCCCTCGCTCGCAGTTATATATTTTACAGACTCAAATGAAAGCCCCTTGCCCTGCTCGTAGCAGTACGAGTCAGGCAGAATGCCGTCATAGTATGCAATAGCTGAAAACAGCATAAGCGAAAGCATCGCCGTCAGCAGACTTATCGTTTTTACCGCTTTTTTCATTTTTATTTCTTTATCCTCTGAGCAGTTTTTTCTGCCCGTTCCTTTCTTCGTTCTCGCTCCATTATAATTTGCCGATGAAAATATAAAATTCACAAGGGCGGTAAAGTATATTTTTCTTTGGAACAAGGAGATAATGCTGGCTTAAAAAGTACTTGAATTTGCAATGCGAAATGTGTTATAATGTCAGTGTATGTTTATAGTATAACGTCAATCTCTTTGAGAGGAGAATATATACAAACTATGTCGAAAAAATCAAGACTTCGTGCCCAGAAGGCAAAGCAGCTCCTTTTGCAAAAGGAAAACGAGCTCTACGAAGCTGAGGAAATGATAAGAGCAAGAAACGGCGCCAAAAGTAAAAGTGCCCTGAAGTACGAAAAAGCAGCCGCTTCAAAGGAAAAGGGCTGGATGAAGCCGATTAAATTTTTAATGCTCCTGCCGTATCTTATAAATGGTCTTTTCCTCGGCACTATTACAGTTATCGCAATTTTGTTCCTTGACCTTAATATGCCCGATTCAAAGGCGTATCTCATAATCGGCGCAATGGCATTTATTACAGTGGGACTCGTGCTTACTTTTTTAAAAAAATACTTAGCAGCGTTTTTGCCGTGTGCCGTAGGAACAGGAATGTTTGTAAGCGTCGGATATAGCTTTGTAAGCTACATCCAGGACTATATGAGTACACATCATGTTGAACCCGATATGCAGAATATGGACATAAAATATATGCTTTATTTCTACCCGATGCTGCTATTGGGAATATGCTCTTTAATACTTTTTGTCGCAAGAATTATAATAATTGCAAAAGAGCATAAGCGTGAAACTGATAAGTATAATAATCTTCCGGTTAAGAGCATTATAGACGATTAGTTTTTTGATTTTTGAATTTCACGGAATGTTAATTCATTTCACTGAAATTGATACCAAATTGTAATTGACTATAAGAGGCTGTTGCATTATAATAAAAGTATCAGTCGAAAAATAGAAAAAAACGACGGAGAAAAACAAAACGATAAAGGGATGTATTAAATGGTATTTGCAGATTTGTTTTTTCTGTACTTCTTTTTGCCGCTTTGCTTAGTGCTTTACTTTGCAACAAAAAGAATTGCTTACAGAAATGCTGTTCTGATAGTATTTTCGTTAATATTCTACGCATGGGGAGAGCCTAAGTGGATTTTCCTCCTGCTTGTCAGCACGCTCGTAAACTGGCTGCTGGGACTTATAATAGGAAAGAACAATGAGAGCGTAATGGCGAAAATCGCCCTTGCGCTTTCTCTCGTGTTTAATATAGGTGCACTCGGCGTGTTCAAGTACAGCGGATTTATTGTGGAGAATATAAATTCAGCCTTCGGAACATCTATCTCAGCACCCGGCTTTACACTCCCGATAGGAATAAGCTTTTACACCTTCCAGATACTATCCTATGTAGTCGATGTCTACTGGGGTAAGGTTCCATCACAGAAAAGCTACTTCAAGTTCCTCATGTACGTTTCGCTGTTCCCGCAGCTCGTTGCAGGTCCTATCGTAAGATACCATGAAATCGCCGCTGAAATTGATAACCGTCAGACAAAGCTCTCTGACCTCAGCGACGGTCTTTCAAGAGTTATCCTCGGTGTCGCCAAAAAGGTTATCATCGCAAACAGCCTCAATTCAATCGTCGTAAACTGCTTCGGCGATATGTCGGACGGCTTTGCGGGTCTTAAAACAATTTCAACAGTCGGCACATGGTACGGAGTAATCGTTATCGGACTCTGGTATTACTTCGACTTTTCGGGATATTCCGATATCGCAATCGGACTGGGAAGAGTGTTCGGCTTCCACTTCAACGAAAACTTCAATTATCCGTATATCTCAAAGAATATCACAGAGTTCTGGCAGAGATGGCATATCTCTCTGGGAAGCTTCTTCAGAGACTACCTGCTGTATGTACCAATCTTCGGTAAGAGAAGAAAGTACGGCGGACTCTTCCTCGTTTGGTTCTGTACAGGTCTCTGGCACGGCGCAAGCTGGAACTTCATTATCTGGGGACTCTATTACGGTCTGTTTATCGTTCTTGAAATGAAGATAGGCAAGAAGCGTATGAAGAAGATGAATACGGTTCTGGCACATCTCTATACAGTTATTGTTGTCGCAATCGGCTACGGAATATTCTACTTCGAGGACTTTTCCTCGCTCGGAAGATTCTTCAAGAGCCTTGTCGGTATCGGTACAACAGGCTTTATCGACAGCGTGACAAAAACAAGTGTGCAGAACAACCTCTTCCTGCTTATCGCAGCAGTGCTGTTGTCAACACCGATTGTCAAGAAGATAAAGGAGCTCGGAAACCGCAGCCCGCAGGCTTGTGTTACAGTAAATACAGTGGGTGTCATTTTAAATGCCGCACTTTTACTTATAAGCAGCCTTATGCTTCTTAACAACACAAACAATCCGTTCTTGTATTTCAGATTCTAAAAAGATATAGAGGAAAGCAAAATGAAGGAAAAACGAAACAATGACGCTAAGGGTATCGTAACAGGCGTTGAGGTCGTAAATTCCAAGGAAGGAAAGGAAACCTTAAACTTAAGCCTCGATTCCCAGAAGTATAAAAAGCTCCAGGAAAAACAGCAGAAAAACCGTAGAAGGGCAGCAAGAAAGCAGGCTGTCGATAATACGAAAAAATCAATCAAGAATAAAATAAGAAGTGAGCTTGATACCTCCTCCCATAACGAAAAGGACAGGGAGATAATGACCTATAAGCTCGAAATGCAGTTTATAAATGTTGTCGCAATTGTGCTCATTATCGCAGTTATCTCAATAATGCTTATCGTCGTAAAAAGAGAAAGCGGTATGAGCGAGCACGATAACAGAGAGCTTGCAAAGTTCCCTGAGCTTACAGTGGAAAGCTGGTTCGACGGAAGCTTTACAAGCGGAATAACTGACTTCTATACAGATACAATCCCTTACAGAGAGGATATGCTCACATTCTCATCAAAGTTCTCTCAGCTCTTCGGTCTTAAGCTCGGCGGTGCCGACAGAGTCGTCCAGCACGGAAACTTGGGTGAGGTTGAAACACAGACGTTCACAGGCTCAACAACTACTACCTCAAAGGTCGAAATCTTTACAGGTACACAGAGTACCACAACTCCAAAGCCTGAAACTACACCTGATGTTACAACTCCGGAAAACGGTACAACAACTACCACAACTCCGGTTACTACACTCCCTGTCGTAGAGGACGACGGCAGACTCTCAAACGGTATCCTTATCGTCGGTGAGGGCGAAAGAGTAAGAGCACTCGAAGGCTACGGCGGAAGCTTCGGCTACGGCAATAGCTACGCCAGCTTCGTAAATAACTATAAGAAGGATTTGGGCCAGTATGTAAACGTGTATAGTATGTGTATACCAACTGCGTTTGCGTTCTATTGCCCTTCAAACCTCAGAGAAAACTACGGCGACCAGCTCGATAATATCAATAATATCAGAACAGGCCTCGACGGAGTTATAGATATCGACATCTATTCTGTGCTCGAAGAAAAGAAGGACGAGTATATCTACTCACGTACAGACCACCACTGGCAGCCGCTCGGTGCATTCTATGCAGCACAGCAGTTTGCAAGTGTCGCTCAGGTCGACTTCAAGGACCTCTCAACCTACGAAAAGGTAGTGGAGGAAGACTTCCTCGGTACTCTCTACGCTTACAGCGACTATGACGCAGAGCTCAAGAAGTACCCTGATACCTTCACATACTACAAGCCGTCAAATAATAATCAGCTTAAGGTTACCTACTATGATACAGACTTTAGGAACGGCCAGGCAAGTCAGCTTTTCTTCAAGGCTTACCAGAAAATAAACCTCTATAGCTCGTTCCTCGGAACAGATAAGCAGATAGCACATGTTAATACTGACTGCAATAACGGCAGAACACTCGTTATCTTCAAGGATAGCTTCGGCAACGCACTCGTTCCGTTCCTCACAGGCTCGTTTGAAAATATCTATGTCGTTGACCTGAGATACTTTACACCAAACGCAATCGAGTTCTGTAAGAACGTCGGCGCAACAGACGTGCTGTTCGCAACCTGTATGTTTACCTGCTCAAGCCAGAAGGTAAACTATATCGAAAACCTCAGAATTCAGTAAGGAGAGCTTTTTAAAATGAAGGAGCTTTGTTATCCCTTTGACAGTGCCTATATAATCAAGAAAAAACGCAGTATAAAGAAAGCACTGCTCGCTGACGGAAGTCAGAGAATTGAAAAAAGAATAGCCGTTCTCGGTGGCTCAACAACAGGGGATATAGTGGCAACACTCGAGCTTTTCCTGCTCGACAACGGCATACAGCCTGCCTTCTATGAGTCTGAGTACAATGCCTACTGGCAGGACGCTATGTTCGGAAACGAGGAGCTCGACAGCTTTAAGCCGGACGTAATATTTATCCATACCTCAAACAGAAATATCACCGAAACGCTCTCTATGGTAATGACAAGAGAGCAGGTCGATGAAGCCCTCGACAGACAGCTTGAGCATTTTACAGTAATGTGGAAAAAGCTCTCAGAGAAATTCGGCTGTGCAATCATCCAGAATAACTTCGAGCTTCCGCTCTACCGCCTGCTCGGAAACAGGGACGCATACGACTTCCACGGTATGACTAGCTTTATCTCAAGGCTCAACGAGAAATTCTGTGAGTATGCAAGGGATAATAAGAATTTCTATATAAGCGATATAAACTACCTCTCAGCAAGCTATGGCCTCGAAAAATGGTCAAATCCGCTGTACTGGTATATGTATAAGTATGCGCTCTGCCTCGAAGCAGTGCCGTACCTCTCGCACAGCGTTGCGAATATTATAAAGTCACTCTACGGAAAGAATAAAAAGGCGTTTGCCCTCGACCTCGATAATACCCTCTGGGGCGGAATCGTTGGCGACGACGGTGTCGATAACCTCGCTCTCGGTGAGGAAACCGCTACCGCACAGGCGTACAGAGAGTTCCAGCTCTATGTAAAGAAGCATAAGGAGCTCGGTGTTATGCTCTCTGTCTGCTCGAAGAATGAAGAGGAAAACGCAATAGCAGGCCTTAACCACCCCGACGGCTGGCTTAGACCTGACGACTTTGTCAACATCAAAGCAAACTGGGACCCTAAGGATAGAAATATCTCTGCAATCGCAAGTGAGATAAATATCCTGCCCGAAAGTATGGTGTTTGTGGACGATAACCCCGCAGAAAGAGCAATCGTCGCAGGCCAGCTCCCCGGCGTCGCAGTTCCCGAAATGGACACGGTTGAAAACTATATAAGAACAATTGACAGAAACGGCTACTTTGAAGTAACCTCGTTCTCGGAGGACGACCTCAAGAGAAACGAAATGTATATCGCAAACGCAAAACGTGCAAAACAGCAGGCAAGCTTTGAAAACTACGAGGATTACCTCCTCAGCCTTCAGATGTCAGCACAGATTTGCGACTTCGAGCCTGTGTATATCGACAGAATTACACAGCTCACAAATAAGTCAAACCAGTTCAACCTCACAACAAAACGCTATACACCTGCACAGATGCAGGAGGTGTACGAAAGTGACAGCTATATCAGACTGTTCGGAAAGCTCTCTGACAAGTTCGGTGACAACGGCGTCGTGTCGGTCGTTATCGGAAAGAAGCAGGATAACGAGCTACATATAGATTTGTGGCTTATGAGCTGCAGAGTCTTAAAGCGTGATATGGAATATGCAATGCTCGACAGACTCGCAGAGGAAAGCAAAAAGCAGGGAATCACAAAGCTTAAGGGCTATTATTACCCGACAGCTAAGAACAAGATGGTTAAGAATCTGTATTCCGACTTCGGCTTTGAAAAGCTTTCAGAGGACGAACAGGGCAACGCTGTATATGAGCTTGATATATCAGGCTACGAAAGAAAATGTAAGGTAATTGAATTCTGACAGGAGGAATAAAAATGCTTAGCGAAAGACAGGTTTATGAAAGACTCAACGACGTTTTCAGAGACGTTTTTGATGACGAGGATATCGAGGTTGACGCTTCTACAGTCGCAGACGATATCGAGGACTGGGACTCAATGATGCATATCACTTTAATCGGCGCAGTCGAAGACGAGTTCGGCGTAAGATTCAAGATGGGCGAGGTCTCCACTATGAAAAACGTCGGCGAAATGGTAAAAATCATTTTAGACAGAGCGTAAGAAAACAAAAGAGCACCGCATATGCGGTGCTTTATTGTTTGTCGATAAAGAAAAAATTCAAGAATATTAACCGCTCAGAAAAATATTGACAGCCAAAAAATGATATGCTATACTTAACTTGAGATATAACCAAAGAAGAATACTTGGCTACAATAAATATACATAAGAAAAGGTGGTTCGTAATGACTTATTATCTTGATTCGTTTATAAAGCTTTTTATAGGCTGGGTGTGTTGTCTTGTACTGGGAGCTGTCAGTCTGTTTGCCGCTCTCGCAGAAGATGATTTTTTTATTCTGGCAATACTGTTCGGTGTGGCTTTCGTCGTAATCGCATACATTATGTTTTATATTCTCTGCCGAGATATTATTGAACGAAAAGGTTATAACAGCGGTGAAATTCCGCTTTTGCCGATAGTTATTGTGCTAGGTCCGTTAGCAATGGTATATACTGCAGGTCTTCCTGATAAGAATGCTCAGATACCGGAAGTCAAGCCTGATGATTCGTGGGTATGTACCTGTGGCGGAAGAAACAGTAATCAGACAAACATCTGCAAGAAGTGCGGAAGAACAACCGACGGAAAATGATAAAGCGTGCAATTGAATATGAGAATTATAAGTCAACCGATACCTGCAAGGATTGCGGTCACAAGAAGTAAAAACATCACCATCTTACCGCTTGGTATTAATGCTTTGTTTATGCAAAACTACAAAACGCAAAAGCCCCCACTTGACAAGCTTAATGATATATGGTAAACTTGACTTTGTAATTCAAAGGCTGTGACGAAGAGCGTGTCAGCAGGTAGCTTTCAGAAAGTCGGCGGTAGATGTGAGCCGACAGCGAGGGGCTGATGTCAACTCACTTCTGAGCCGATAATGCGAAAGCGAAAAGGCGAGTAGTGTTATCCGTAAGTGCAACGTAATCGCAAAGGGCTTGTTTGAGCTTTAAGTGGCGTGAGAACGCAATTTGAGTGGTACCACGGGAAAAGATATAACCCGTCTCAAAGAGAAATCTTTGGGACGGTTTTTTATTTGTCTTAAGGGTACGGGCTTTACATACAAGCAGAATGCAAAACGAAAGGAAAGATATTATGAAAATCAGTTTTTCAACACTCGCTTGTCCTGACTATTCATGGTCGGATATCTACACAATGGCTGCCGACCTCGGCTTTGACGGTATCGAAATCCGTGGCCTCGGCGACGACATTTTCTCTGTAAAGGCAAAGCCGTTTACCGAAAAGCAGCTCCCTAAAACAGTAGAGCAGCTCCACAGATTAGGCCTTGAAATTTCCTGCCTTTCTTCAGGCGCCTGCCTCAAGTTTGAGGATAAGCTCGAGGAAACAATCGACGAAATCACTCAGTATGCCCAGCTTGCAGATAAGCTCGGCGTGTCATATATTAGAATTCTCGCTGACTTAGAGCCAAACCCTGTCGATGAGGTGGACGACGATAAGATTATCGCAGCACTCAAGAGAATTGTCCCTGTTGCTGAAAAGTACGAGGTAAATATGCTCGTTGAAACAAACGGCGTCTACAGCGATACAAAGAGACTGCGCAAGGTCCTCGACGCTGTCGATAACCGCTGGATTGCAGCTCTCTGGGATATCCACCACCCTTACAGATACGCAAACGAGCAGCCTTCCGAAACCGCTGAAAACTTAAAGGGCTACGTAAAGTATGTTCACGTTAAGGACAGCGTTATGAACGACGGCAAGGTAGAGTACAGAATGATGGGCGACGGCGATATGCCGCTGGCTGAAATGTTTACAGCACTCGACGCTATCGACTATAACGGCTTTGTATCACTCGAATGGGTAAAGAGATGGGCAAAGGACCTCTACAGTGCAGGTATCGTGTTCCCGCAGTTTGCAAACTATATGAGTGCGTACAGAAAGAAGAGAGTTCCTGCTCTCTATGATAACGCAAGAAAGACAGGTAAGTATATCTGGCAGAAGAACAAGCTTATCGACTGCCTGTTCCCTGACGTGCTCGACAGAGTATGCGAGGAGTTCCCTGACCAGTATGCGTTCAGATATACAGAGCTTGACTATACAAGAACATACCCTCAGTTCAGAGATGACGTTGACACCTTCGCAAGAGCCCTTATCGCAATGGGCGTAAAGAAGGGCGACCACGTTGCTATCTGGGCAACAAACGTGCCGCAGTGGTATATCACATTCTGGGCAACAACAAAGATTGGCGCAGTTCTCGTTACCGTTAATACAGCGTATAAGATTCACGAGGCTGAGTACCTGCTCAGACAGTCTGATACACATACCCTCGTAATGATTGACGGCTTCAAGGACAGCAACTATATCGGTATCATCAAGGAGCTCTGCCCTGAGCTTGAAACAAGCGAGCCGGGACAGCTTTGTTCAAAGAAGCTCCCTGTACTCAAGAACATCATCACCTGCGACTCAAAGCAGAAGGGCTGCTATACCTGGGACGAGGCTATGGCACTCTCAGAGAAGGTTCCTTACAGCGAGGTAGAGGTAATGCGTCGTAAGATTAATAAGCACGACGTCTGCAACATGCAGTATACCTCAGGTACAACAGGCTTCCCTAAGGGCGTAATGCTCACACACTATAACGTTGTTAATAACGGTAAGGCAATAGGCGACTGTATGGATTTGTCCACAGCCGACAGAATGATGATTCAGGTGCCTATGTTCCATTGCTTCGGAATGGTGCTTGCTATGACCGCTTCAATGACTCACGGCGTTACAATGTCACCTATTACAGCGTTCTCTCCAAGAAAGGGCCTCGCTTGTATCAATAAGGAAAAGATTACTGCGTTCCACGGCGTTCCTACTATGTTTATCGCAATGCTCGGACACGAGGACTTCGACAAGACCGACTTCTCACATATGAGAACAGGTATCATGGCTGGCTCTCCTTGTCCAATAAAGGCAATGAAGGACGTTATCTAAAAAATGAATATGTCTGAAATCTTTATCACTTACGGTCAGACAGAAGCTTCTCCTGCTACAACAATGTCCAAGACAACCGACTCTATCGAAACAAGAGTCAATACAGTAGGCGGCCCGATTTTCGGAGTCGAGTGTAAGATTGTTGACCCTGAAACAAATGAGGAGCTCCCTGATAACGTTGATGGCGAGTTCTGCGCAAGAGGCTACAACATCATGAAGGGCTACTACAAGATGGAGGCTGCAACCGCTGCTGCTATCGACAGCGACGGCTGGCTCCATACAGGAGACCTCGCAAGAAGACTCCCCGACGGAAACTTCAAGATTACAGGCAGAATCAAGGATATGATTATCCGTGGCGGTGAGAATATCTACCCTAAGGAAATCGAAGACTTTATCTATACTCATCCAAAGGTTAACGACGTCCAGGTAATCGGCGTTCCCGATAAGGACTACGGCGAGGAAATAATGGCTTGCATTATCTTGAAGCCGGGTGAGGAATCCTCCGAGGCCGAAATCAAGGAATACGTTATGTCCCATATGGCTAAGCATAAGGTGCCAAGATATGTCGACTTCGTTACCGAGTTCCCAATGAATGCCGCAGGTAAGATTCTTAAGTATAAGATGAGAGAACAGGCTGTAGAAAAGCTCGGCCTCCATGCCGCAAGCAAAATCGTAACCGCATAACCCACAACTAAGGTTAATGCCTGTATAAAAGCTTTATATGCGTTTATTGGGGGAAACCTTTCTGAAGAAAGTTTGTCCCCCAAGCCCCCTTACAAAGACTCTTAATATGATTTCAGCCCCATAGGGTATTTATCAAGAGAAAACGGACTTTGAGTTTTGTGCTCTGTGATGTACACCCTATGGGGCTGAAATTTATATCAAAAGTTTTAGGAAAGGAGTTTGAGGAATAACCCTTTTTCAAAAGGGTTTTCCTCAATAGATACATGCAAAGCCTCCATATAGGCATTAGACATATTTGAGCGTTGCAAAGGGTAAGAAAGTGTGGTATACTCAAGAGTATAGAAGGGGAGGCGATACCGTGAAAAAGAGTACACTTGTGCTTATATGTGTGACAATAGTACTGCTGTTTGTAAGCGGTTTTGCCACCTTAGAGATAATGAAAAAGGGCGACAGCGGAAAAACGGCTTACATCTACAAGGGCGACGAGCTTATCTATGAAATCGACCTTGAGAGCGTAAAGGAGCCGTACACAATAACCGTTGAGGGTGAAAACGGCGAGGAGAACGTCATCGAGGTCAGGGAAGGTAAGATAGGCGTCGTGTCTGCGAGCTGTCCTGACAAGCTGTGCGTGAAAAAGGGCTTTGTAGGGGATAGTCTGCTGCCTGTTATCTGTTTACCCAATGACGTAATGATAGTCGTCGAAGGAACGGAGGCGAGCGAAGATGCAAAGGTTTAGCTTCAAATCGAAAACGCATAGAATATGTTCGCTTGCACTGATGACAACAATCGCACTCATCATCTTTACCGTAGAAGCCCAGATACCTGTCCCCGTCGCAATACCGGGACTGAAGCTCGGGCTGTCAAACGTTGTAACACTTTTTATGCTACGCAGATTTCAGAGAAAAGATGCGTTTATTGTCCTCCTTTGCAGAATACTTCTCGGCAGTATGTTCGCAGGACAAGTAATGTCGCTTGCCTATTCTCTCGCAGGCGGACTCTTAGCGTTTGCCGCTATGACAGTATTTCTCACCCTCTCAAAAGGGGAGAATGTCTGGTTTGCAGGAGTCGTCGGTGCAATATTTCATAACATCGGACAAATAATCGTCGCAATAATAGCCTTTGATTCAAAGTATGTCGCATACTATTTCATCGTTCTGTTTTTCTGCTCGGTTATTACAGGACTCTTTACAGGCATAACCGCCCAGCTTACCGTAAAGTATACCCCGAAACTTAAGCACAAATAAAGCTTGACTTTACCGCAATACTGTGGCATAATATATTTGTTGATTTTAAGACCTAAAGCTAAAAAACTTTAAAGCACTAAAACAGAACGGAGAATAAAAATGCCTATTACCGATATACTCAGAGAAAATGCCTCGAAGTACGGCTCTGATGTTGCACTTGTCGAGGTAAACCCCGAAATACAGGAAAGACGCCGTGTAACATGGAAGGAGTACGAGCTCATCGAGTCTGACCCTTACAGCCACTACAGACGTGAAATCACCTGGAGCGTGTTTGACGAAAAGGCAAACCGCTTTGCAAATCTGCTTTTAAGCCGTGGCGTAAAGAAGGGCGATAAGGTCGCAATCCTTCTTATGAACGGACTTGAATGGCTGCCGATATACTTCGGTATCCTTAAAACAGGAGCACTCGCTGTTCCGCTTAATTTCCGCTATACATCTGACGAAATAAAGTACTGCCTCGACCTCGCTGAAGCTGATATACTTGTGTTCGGTCCTTCCTTTATCGGAAGAGTCGAGGAAATCGCAGAGGATATCTCAAAGCACAGACTTCTGTTCTTTGTCGGCGGCGGAAGCTCAAGCTGTCCTACATTTGCAGAGGACTATGACCAGCTTGTTTCAAACTGCCCAAGCTCTGACCCGCAGATTGCCATCACAGACGATGACTATGCAGCAATCTACTTCTCATCAGGTACGACCGGCTTCCCGAAGGCTATCCTTCATAAGCATATGAGCCTTATGCATTCCTGCAGAGTGGAGCAGAATCACCATAGTCAGACTAAGGACGACGTGTTCCTCTGTATCCCGCCTCTCTACCATACAGGTGCTAAAATGCACTGGTTCGGCTCGTTACTCGTGGGCGGAAAGGCCGTTCTGCTCAAGGGCGTAAAGCCTGAAATGATTGTCGAAACAGCTTCAGAAGAAAAGTGCTCAATCGTCTGGCTCCTTGTTCCATGGGCACAGGATATCTTAGACGCAATCGACAGAGGGGATATAGACCTTTCAAAGTATGACCTCTCAAACTGGAGACTTATGCATATCGGTGCTCAGCCTGTACCGCCAAGCCTCATCGCACGCTGGAAGGAAAAGTTCCCGGGCCACCAGTACGATACAAACTACGGTCTCAGCGAGTCTATCGGCCCCGGCTGTGTACATCTCGGTGTCGAGAATATACATAAGGTCGGCGCAATCGGTAAGGCCGGCTACGGCTGGGAGGTAAAGATTGTAGACGAAAACGGCAACGTTGTCGAAAGAGGAGAGGTCGGCGAGCTTTGTGTCAAGGGCCCCGGCGTTATGACCTGCTATTTCAACGACGAAAAGGCTACAAACGAAGTCCTCAAGGACGGCTGGCTGTTTACAGGAGATATGGCGCAGGAGGACGAGGACGGCTTTATCTTCCTCGTTGACAGAAAGAAGGACGTTATCATCTCAGGCGGTGAAAACCTCTATCCTGTCCAGATTGAAGACTTTATCAGAAGCAATATCAAGGTAAAGGACGTCGCAGTTATCGGTCTTCCTCATAAGCGTCTTGGCGAAATCGCCGCAGCTATCGTAGAGATTAAGCCTGAGTACGAGTGCAGCGAGGAAGAGCTCACAGCCTTCTGTAACGCTCTGCCAAGATATAAAAGACCGCATAAGATTATCTTTGCGGATATTCCAAGAAACCCGACAGGCAAGATTGAAAAACCAAAGCTCCGTAAGATTTACTGCGGAGAAAGCCTCGTAGCTTCTCAGAATAAGGGCTAACAGGTGCTGAGTATAATAAAAACAAAAGCTTGAGAGCAAAATGTTCTCAAGCTTTTTTATTGCAAAAAAACCACCGCCCCTTTAAAAGAAGCGGTGATGAATTCAGATTAAGCTTTAGTCCTTTATCTTCTTTCTCTTCTTTCCCTTTGCTTCGCTTTCTGTGTGTGGTCTGTTCCAGAGAAGACCTGCGAAGATGAAGAATATCGGAGTAACTGTAATAATGCTGATGTTGAAGTTTGCCTGTGCAGCGTAGCCGATTACAGCAGCGAGAAGACCAACACAGGTCCAGCTATCTTCGTTTTTGAAGAATGAGCCAACCATCTTTATGCCCTTCTTGATTGTAACAAAGCCAATCGACAGATAAGCCATAAGACAAGGTATACCGCAAGCAAGCGCTAAGTCAAGATACTCGTTGAAGCTTCTGTCAATGGTGAAGATTCGGCTTGCGTTGTAAAGCTCGCTTGTGCCGTAGTAGTCAGTACCGATGCAGTCAGGTCCTGAGCCGAATACCCAGCAGTCCTTGAGGATTACAATGCCCTCGTTCCACATCTTCGGATATACGCTTATGCCTCTGTCAGAGAAGCCTGCGTTTACTGTGTCAGGGTAGCTTGCACCGATTCTTGCAGTAGCGTCAACGAAAATAATGTTTCCGTCATAAAGCGTTGCCCTGTCAAGTGCAAACATTATTGCGTAAACAATAGCACAAAGCACAATCAGTATAACTGCGTATGTCAGAGCTGTCTTTTTGCCCTTAATACCCTTTGCAACCGCTGTTATAAGAAGTACAAACAGTACAACCGCAACACCGATAATTCCGGGTGCAGTAGCAGTAGCAATTGCAGCCGCTGTGAAAATGAGTGTGCAGATGAGATAAATGAACCTTCTTGTCTGGCTTCTCTCAAAAATGAAGCCCGCACCGCCGATACCGACAGCCATTGTCATAAGTGCCGCTAAAGCGTGTGGTGTGTGAACAAGTCCGTCAGCTACGAATCTCTCGTAAGAAATTGAGCTGTCGCCTGTTGCAATAAACATATCGTAGAAGAAATTCGGTACATCCTCAACAAGTGCCGGTACAATCTGAAGCAGACCGTATACCGCATTTACAGTTGCAATAACCATAAATATGTCAAGGAAGGTTTTTCTTCTGTCTCTCGAGTTAATCTGAGATGCCGCAGCAAAAAGACCAACGTACGAGAAGAATGTCAGCATACCGTGATAACGGTAGTCTCTGCCGAGGAATGCCGCCTTGAGCTCGTAAGCCATGACAGTAGATGTCGCAACAAACAGCATAAACAGTACAACAAGTAAGAATGCCTTGTTCTCACTGCCCTTGAAGTATTCCTTCGTAGCTGAAATTATGAGGATTAAGAATCCGACAAATCCGAGTGCGAAAAGTGCAATCTGAAGATAGGATATGTAGCTCGAACAGGTCGCATTTGCAACGCTCGTGTCAACGTACTTTAAAAGTCCGTTGTTGAATATAGTAAGTCCGCCCTTCGCAAGATAGTACGGAATGCTCATGACGAACATAACGACAGCGACAAGAGAAAGGTAAATAAGTCCCATCTTCTGATACTGACCTTCAGTCATGTTCACAATGAAGTCGGATTTTTCTGTCGAACCGAACAGATGCTTTCTTTCTTCGTTCATGAAGTGTATCAATCCTTTCTTTAGGAATTTGCTATGATACTAAGGTGGGGATATCACAAGCCTTGATTTAGCTGGAACAACTAACCCCGCAGTTGTGAAACGGCGGGGTCAAATTTCATTATCGCGGACTTGTGAAACGCCCACTTGATTATTTGCTTTTTGATTTTATATAAAATCTATTTAGCGTATTCGATTGCTCTGCTCTCACGAATAAGGTGAATCTTTATCTGTCCCGGATATTCCATCTCGTTCTCAATTCGCTTAGCAATATCTCTTGCAACCAATACCATCTTTTCATCGTTGACCTTTTCAGGTGATACCATGATTCTTACCTCACGGCCGGCCTGGATAGCAAACGACTTGTCAACGCCCTCATAAGAGGTGCAGATTTCTTCAAGCTTCTGGAGTCGCTTGATGTAGTTCTCGTAGTTTTCTGACCTAGCGCCCGGTCTTGCAGCCGAGATAGCGTCAGCAGCCTGTACGAGAGCCGCAACAACTGTGCGGGTTTCAACGTCGCCGTGGTGAGCTTCAATAGCGTGAAGCACATCAGCGTTTTCTTTGTACTTCTTACATACGTCAACACCTATCTGAACGTGTGAGCCTTCAATTTCGTAGCTCAGCGCCTTACCGATGTCGTGAAGAAGTCCGGCTCTTCTTGCCAGAGCCGCGTCAACTCCGAGCTCAGCAGCCATCATACCTGCCAGATGAGCGACCTCAATTGAGTGGTCAAGAACATTCTGACGATAGCTTGTTCTGTAGCGGAGTCTTCCAAGGAGTTTAACAAGTTCAGGGTTAATGCCGTGAACGTTGGTTTCGAGAATAGCTCTTTCGCCTTCTCTCTTGATTCGAAGCTCAACCTCACGTCTTGCCTTATCAACCATTTCCTCAATGCGGGCAGGGTGGATACGGCCGTCTGTGATAAGCTTTTCAAGCGCAATTCTTGCAATCTCACGTCTTACCTGGTCGAAGCAGGAAATCGTGATAGCCTCAGGTGTGTCATCGATGATAAGCTCAACACCTGTAAGGGTTTCAATGGCCTTGACATTACGGCCCTCACGACCGATAATGCGTCCCTTCATTTCGTCGTTAGGAAGAGTAACGACTGAAACAGCAGTTTCAGATACCTGGTCTGAAGCACATCTTGAAATAGCGAGCGAAATGTACTGTCTTGCCTTGCTCTCGCATTCGTCCTTGAGCTGATTTTCAAAGCTCTGGATTTTGACAGCTTTTTCATGTACAAGCTCTGTTTCAAGTGAGCTCAGGAGGTGTTCCTTAGCCTGTTCCTTAGTGAATTCGGATATTTTTTCGAGCATATCGAGCTGGCTTCTCTTGATTCTTTCAGCCTCGGCAAGCTTCTCGTCAGCATTCTTGTGCTTTACCTGTAAAGCTTCTTCCTTCTTTTCGATGTTGTCGATTTTTTTATCCAAGGTTTCTTCCTTCTGCTGAATACGTCTTTCCTGTCTGGAAACCTCGACACGACGTTCTTTGATTTACTTCTCGGCTTCGCTGCGGCTCTTGTGAATCTCGTCCTTAGCTTCAACAAGGGCAGCCTTTTTAAGACTTTCAGCTTCCTTGCCTGCGTCCTTCAGTATGCGCTGAGCTTCCTCCTCGGCGGAACCGATTTGAGCCTCAGCAGTCTTTTTTCTGTATTTAATACCCTGCTTAAACAGAATAAATCCGCCTATAGCAGCGCCGATTATACAGGATACGACACAGAGCAGGATTACTATTGGTGTGTCCATATAGTAGCCTTCCTCCTTAAATATAGTATAAAATTGTAAAGATACAAATCAGCATATTAATGCATAATATTATTATATATCAATATTGCCTATATGTCAAGGATTTTTTTAGCAATATCAACAAAAAAGCCGTATAGCCTATTGACAATGAGGCGGTAAAGTGATAACATTTATTTAATATGAAAAACGTCGAACGGGGAAGCTGCGAGCGAAAAACTCTGTTTCCAGAGAGTCCTGCCAAGGCTGTGAGCAGGGTAGCAGAATGCGAAGCGGATACCACCCTGTGAGTGCACCTAATACGTGCCGTAGGTCTGCGTTAAAGATGACTGCCGTTGTCAGACGGGAGTGTAAAGGGAGCGTCAATGCGCTTTAAATTTGGGTGGAACCACGTGTAGCTTAATAAGGCTTATTCGTCCCAAAGTTGCCATAACAGGCGGCTTTGGGCTTTTTTATTTTTTGAAGGGAGTGAAAGGTGATGCAGGACTTTCTGATACGAAAAATACTTGCTGTTTTGTGCATAACGATAAGTATGGTGCTCGGCGGCTTTCTGATATATATATCCTACCGTGTGTCGCAGTTTCAGACTGACACAAAGCTTGCAACACTCGTGTTCATTCCGACGTTTATAGTAATCTACTGGCTGGGACTTCTGCATGACCATCTTGTCATCAGAAAGAAGACCGCACTGTTTAGAAAAGGTACTCGCAGACTTATGAAAGCGGTTTACTTTATCAATATGATAGCGGTCATTGCAGTGTGGATATATGTCCTTTATAACTATACTTATTTCTTTGGCAACCTGCTGACAAGAAACGTGACTGGGGGTGGTCCGCTGTGGTAGCGTGTCTTGGTATATCAGTCGTAACCTTCCTGCTTATAAACAGCAGTTCAATCGCTTGTCTCCATGGCGTAGGCACAGCAGGAAAGCTGATGCTCACATTACTTGCACTATTCTGGTGCTTAAAGCTCTGTATCTCGCCGTTTGTGAAAAAACAGAAAACGCTGAGGCTCACTTCATTGCGAAAAGGTCAAAGACTGCTGTCTGTGTTCCTTGTAACGCTTCTGGCAAGCGTCGGCTGGCTTTTGTATATCATCTTCGGAACCGACCTTTCAGCACTCAGAATAATCCTAAACAGCGTCGCAGTTTTCGTTTTCGAGCTTATGATTTTCTGGGCAGGAATGTCAAGATGCTTTATCGCTTCTGTACAGCTTGGAATCAAGTGGCGTGTCATAGCACTCATATTTGCGTGGGTAGTGCCGGTTAATATCATTGTGCTTGCAAAGATGATATCGCTCGCAGGTGACGAGTGTATCGTAGAAGCAGATAAAATCGAGCTTGACGAGGCGAGAGCAGAAAACGAAATCTGTAAAACCAGATACCCTGTGCTTATGGTGCACGGCGTGTTCTTCAGAGACTGGCGGTATTTCAATTATTGGGGAAGAATCCCCGCAACACTTATCCGCAACGGTGCAAGCATCTATTACGGCAACCAGCAGTCAGCAGCGTCCTGTGATAAAAGCGGCGAGGAGCTTGCCGGAAGAATAAAGCAGATTGTTGAGGAAACAGGCTGTGAAAAGGTCAATATCATAGCCCACTCAAAGGGCGGACTTGACTCAAGATGTGCAATAAGTAAGTTCGGTATGGATAAGTACGTCGCAACACTCACAACAGTGAACACTCCGCATTATGGCTGTAAATTTGCCGACTGGATTCTGTCAAAGGTCTCAAGAGGCTTCTTTGAATCGGTAGCAGATAAGTATAACAGAGCGCTCAAGCTCGCAGGCGATACAAATCCCGACTTCTGCTCGGCTGTCGAGTGCCTCACCGCAACAGGCTGTGAAAAATTCAACGAGGAGTGCCCCGATTCACCCGATGTAAAGTATTACAGCATCGGCTCTGTGTCAGTCAAGGCAGGCTCAGGAAGATTTCCGCTCAACCTGTCTTACAGATTCGTAAAGCTGTTTGACGGCGAAAACGACGGACTCGTGTCGCTCGATTCAATGAAATGGGGAGAGAACTTTGAAATTCTCCGTCCCGATGGACAAAGAGGTATCTCGCACGGTGATGTCATTGATTTGAACCGTGAGAATATAAAAGGCTTTGATGCAAGAGAATTATATGTAAAGCTCCTGTCAAAGCTCAAGGAACAAGGCTATTAATTTAAAGTAAATTATTTTTGGAGGAATAAAATATGATTAAGCTTACACTCAAGGACGGAAGCATTCGTGAAATTGAAAACGCAATGCCTGCATCAGAAATCATCAAGGATATCGGAATGGGACTCTACAAGGCTGCTTGCTGCGTGAAAATCAACGGTCAGATTTGCGATATCAGAACAGTAATCGACGCTGACTGCGAGTTCGAGGTTATGACATTCGACTCAAAGGCAGGTAAGGAAACCTTCTGGCATACTGCTTCTCACCTTATGGCTCAGGCTGTAAAGGAGCTCTATCCTGAAGCAAAGCTCGCAAGAGGCCCTGCAACTGAAACAGGCTTCTACTATGACTTCGAGGTCGAAAAGCCTTTCACATCAGCAGACCTTGAAAAGATTGAAGCTCATATGAAGAAGCTCGCAAAGGAAGGCTTCGAGCTTACACGCTTTGAGCTTTCCGCAGAGGAAGCTCTGAAGCTTATGAAGGAAAAGGGCGAAATATATAAGGTTGAGCTTATCGAAAAGCACGATAATATGGGCGAAAAGCTCTCCTTCTACCAGCAGGGCGACTTTGTTGACCTCTGTGCAGGTCCGCATATTATGAACGTAGCTCCAATCAAGGCAGTTAAGCTCCTCTCTTGTACAGGCGCATACTGGGGCAAGGCAGAGGACGGCAGACAGCTCTCACGTATCTACGGTACAGCATTCCCTAAGGCTTCACAGCTCGATGAGTTCCTGAAGGCTCAGGAGGAAGCAAAGCTCCGTGACCATAACAAGATAGGCAGAGAAATGGAGTACTTCACAACTGTTGACTACATCGGACAGGGACTTCCAATCCTTCTCCCTAAGGGCGCAAGAGTAATCCAGCTTCTGCAAAGATGGGTAGAGGACGTAGAGCAGGCTCACGGTTGTCTGCTTACAAAGACTCCGCTTTTCGCAAAACGTGACCTCTACAAGATTTCAGGACACTGGGACCACTACCTTGACGGTATGTTTGTAATGGGCGACCCTCATGACGAGGAAAAGGAGTGTTTTGCACTTCGTCCGATGACATGTCCGTTCCAGTACCAGGTGTTCCTCAACCGTCAGCGTTCATACCGTGACCTTCCTATGCGTCTGACTGAAACTTCAACACTCTTCAGAAATGAGGACAGCGGCGAAATGCACGGTCTCATCAGAGTAAGACAGTTCACAATTTCCGAGGGACACTACATTCTCCGTCCTGACCAGCTTGAGGAGGAGTTCAGAGGCTGTCTTGAGCTTGCAAAGTATTTCCTTGACACAGTGGGACTTCTTGAGAACTGTACCTTCAGATTCTCACAGTGGGACCCTGCAAGAACTGACAAGTACGAGGGTACACCTGAACAGTGGAATGAGGCACAGGCTGTAATGAAGAAGATACTCGATAACATCGGACTCGATTATGAAGTAGGTATCGACGAGGCAGCATTCTACGGTCCTAAGCTTGATATTCAGTATAAGAACGTATTCGGTAAGGAGGATACAATCGTTACAATCCAGATTGATATGCTCCTCGCTAAGAAGTTCGGTATGGAGTATGTGGATAAGGACGGACAGAAGAAAATTCCTTATATCATTCACAGAACTTCTCTCGGATGCTTTGAAAGAACTCTTGCATATATGCTTGAAAGATTTGCAGGCGTTCTCCCTCTCTGGCTCGCTCCTGAGCAGGCAAGAATTCTCCCAATCGGCACAGAGCACGTTGAGTATGCAAACGCTCTCAAGGCAAGACTTGAAAACGCAGGTATGAGAGTTACTGTCGATGAAAGAGACGAAAATATCGGTACAAAGATTAAGAACTCACGCTTTGACAGAATCCCTTATATGCTCATTGTCGGCGATAAGGAAGTTGAAGCAAACGCCGTTTCAGTGCGTTCACGTAAGGAAGGCGAGCTGGGTGCTATGTCACAGGACGACATCTTTACAAAGCTCGTAACTGAGATTGCTACAAAGGCAAAGTAAACAATATGTGAATTATCGCCCGAGGGCTGTTTAAAAACAGGCTTTCGGGCGATTTTATTTTATGGATTGTTGACAGAGAAAATTATATGAGTTATAATTATTTTATCAATTATTTACCTTTCGGATAAAGGAGAAAAGCAGTATGAATAACGCAATTGAAAAGCTCGCTGAGAATATAGAAAAGGTCATCGTCGGAAAGCGTGAGGTCATAGAAAACGTCATCGCAGCAATGCTCTGTGACGGACATATCCTGCTGGAAGACGTGCCGGGAGTAGGTAAAACCCAGCTCGTTTCAGCTCTGGCAAAATCGGTCGACGGAAAGTTCAACAGAATACAGCTCACACCGGACATTATGCCGTCTGATATCGTGGGCTTTTCTATGCTCGATAAGGAAACAGGCGAGTTTCAGTACAGAAGCGGTGCAGCAATGTGTAACTTCCTGCTCGCCGACGAAATAAACCGTGCCTCGCCAAAGGCTCAGTCAAGCCTTCTCGAAGTAATGGAGGAGCACCAGATAAGCCTCGACGGAAAAACCTTCGAGCTTCCCAAGCCGTTTATGACGCTTGCTACACAAAACCCCGTAGAAACCTACGGAACATACCACCTCCCTGAAGCGCAGATGGACAGATTTATCATAAAAATCAGCATTGGCTATCCCGCTAAAAGCGACGAGCTTGAAATTTTGTCACGATCTGAAACAGGGAAATCAGCTTCAGCCCTTACCTCTGTGATGACAACCGAGGATATACTGGAGCTTCAGAAGAAGGTAAACGAGGTCAAGGCTTGTGATGCAGTAAGAGATTATATCCTGAACCTCGTTGCAGCAACAAGAGAAAACGAGTTTATCAAGCTCGGCGCAAGTCCCCGAGGAAGTATAGCTCTTCTCAGAATGGCAAAGGCGAAAGCATTCATCGCCGACAGAAGCTATGTGACACCTGACGACGTTAAGGGAGTTCTGACCAGCGTTTTGGCACATAGAATTATACTCTCACCAAAGGGCAAATCGAAGTTTGAAACACAGGAGCAGGCAATCGAGCATATCGCATCGTTTGTAAAAGTGCCTGTAATCTGATTTAATTTCAAGTAATAAGAAAGGAGGTAACGGTACAATGAAGCATAGGCTCAGCTATCTGCTGTGTATTATGGCAGCAGTCGTGTTCACACTCGCACTTAACGGAAGAGTCGGACTTTTTCTGTGCTTTATGATGGTGATAGCTCTCGTGCTGTCCTTCCTTATAAAAATGCTTGTCTCAAACAAAATTAAAATAACCGTTGCCTCAAAAACTACCCAGGTCGCAAAGGGCGATACAATCGAAATCAGCTTTGATATCTCAAAAACAACATGGCTCCCGACACCGTTTATCGAGGTCTGCTTTAACTCAAGTAAGAATATAAAGGCTATGTCACCCGAAAAATTCCGTATAGCGCTCGGCTTTTCCAAAGAGCCCGGAACGTACAGAATAACCTACCGTGCGGAGCATTTCGGTATGGCTCATATCGAGGTCAGCTCGGTTAAGCTTATAGACTACCTCGGACTTTTCCATTCTGACGTAAAGACCGAAAGGTTCGAAAGCAGGTTCGGTGTGCTCCCCGTAATCCACGAAATGTCGGGGCAGAATGAGCTTCTGAGAATTTGCTGTGACGCATCTGCGTATGACGATAACGCACAGGAAGCCGACGAAGCCGCACCAATCGGAACAGGTGTCGCAGGCTATGAGCATAGAGAATATGTAATAGGCGACCCGATAAAGAGAATCAACTGGAAGCTTTCTTCAAAGCGTGACAGCCTTATGATAAGGCTCGACGAAAAGCTCGAAGCAGTAAGCCAGGCAATCATCTTCGATTGTACCGATGAGGGAATAGAAAACGAGGGCTACTATAAGAACAGAGATATAATTGCTGAAGGTCTCCTCGCAATGTCAGCACTTATGCTCAGGCAGGGAATGTCCTGCGTGGTGTACGGGTATTTTGACGGTGCGTGGGAGAAGCTCGAAATCGAGGATGCAGAAAATCTCCTCGGACTCCAGTCACAGCTTGCCGATTATGAGGCGGTTTCTACCGATGAAATGCCGCCTGTCAAGCTCGTTTCAGAAAATAGTCATAAGGTAGCTATGCTTTTTACAAACTCTGTAGAAAGCCTCCCCGCAAGACTTTCTCAGCTTGAGCAGTCAGGCTGTGATATCTATTCGGTTATCCCTCAGGAAATTGCTGAGAAGAAAGCCGTTTCAAAGGCTTATTCGCTCAGTGACGATTTTGAATTTACAAGTCTTTTATAATACAGGATAAAGCTTATGAAACAAAAACTCCTTGACTTTTTGTTGCCGATTCTGCTTGGAATATCGGCAATGTCATCGCTTGTGTATTGTTACAGTGCCGCAAATGTCGTGCCTGTAACAGCAGGCGTCCTGGTGTATGAGGTTCTGCTTTTCGGACTTCTGCACCTTCTCTACAATTTAAAATTCAAAAAGCTAAGAGGCATAATCTATGCAGTAGCCTTGTTCGGTGTAATGAGCTATACCTTTTCAACCGTGTATAGTATAACGCTCAGAAAGGGTGTAACCTTCTCGGCATGGTTTTACGGTATGTCGCAGGAAGTAATCATGGACTACCTGCTGATATTTGCGTTCGGCGGCGGATTTGTCTATATCTCAATGCTTTACTATTTCACGCAGGTAAGATACAGAAGCATTATGACGCTTATGCTCGCACTTATCCCGTTTGCCATCTACGCTAAGCGTCTCGACGCTATGAGAACCGAGTATATAGCAGCTATAATACTCTGCTATATCGCAGTTATGGTCCATAACCGCCAGACAAGTGCCGACAGCGGTGTTACGGTCATAGCCGACAAAGCGTATGTCATATCAATATGTGTCTTCGCAATAGCTGTAACAGCACTTACAGTTGTTATACCGAAGCCTCAGGTGCAGTCGTTGCAGGAAAGGGACGCAGACTATTTAAACGGCCTCGGCTTTCTTAAAATACAGGCAACCGATACATTCCTCGGCGACTCGGACGTTTCCGAAAGAATACACGGCGAGGCTGCAACAGGTATAATACTTTTCAAAGCCTACGCAAATGATACCACAGCATATTTAAGAAGACAGTCATATGCCTACTTTGAGGATAACAAGTGGTATTACGGAGTGGATAAGTACCCGCATGTCGAGTATATATGGGAAGAACCCGCATATATGGCGAACGGTATGTCACTTGAGAATAAGCTCAGAATACTCTCGCTCTATTATTCAGAGCACGAAGGGTATGAAAAGGAGCTTGCGATAGTAAACAAAACCCTCTCTGATATACAGAATACCGACAATATGCAAAGAAGAATGTTCGTGTCGATGGAGGAAAACGTCTCCTTCAGTATGTTCAGTGTGCCGAGCGGAACATATTCTCTCGACAACTATACAAACTTTACCGTAAACGGCGAGTTTACAAACCGTAACGAAAAAGAGGACGACTATATCCTCTTTTACTTCAGCGACGAGCTTCTCAGGAATACCGCAGAAAGCCTCAGCTTGGAGCCGGACGAGTGGTCGCATATACTCGATTGGTATTACCTGAAGGCACAGGAGTATGACGACCCTGCCTCTGAGTATTCAATGAACTTGTATGCACCGCTTCAGCAGGAAGAGGAGTACGCAAAGCTCCACCATAACGGAGAGTATGATGAGTACGACGAAAGTATAAGAGAGCTTGCACTCGAAATAACGCAGGGGCTTACAACCGACTATGAAAAGGCCTCAGCACTCGCTGAGTATTTCACCAAAGCAGGCTTTACCTATGACCTCTATTATATCCCCGACGATGAAAGCATAGAGTATTTTATCTTTGAAAGCAAGACGGGTATATGTACCGACTTTGCAACAGCTATGACACTTATGGCAAGGTCAGTAGGCCTGACCGCAAGATACTGCGAAGGCTACCTCGCATTTGAAAAGGACGAAAGCGGGGCGTTTGTTATAAGAGACAGCTACGCCCATGCCTATACAGAGGTCTATATCGGCGGAGTGGGCTGGGTGGCATTTGAACCTACAGTTCCCGGCTTTGAGCAGATGCTCTACTCAGAGGAATCCGCAAACGGAGTTGTCGGAGCGGTTATAAAGAGTACAGGCGCAATCGTGGGAATCTGCGTCGCAATAGTAGCAGGTATTCTGATTGTCATATTCATAAAGCCGATAGGCGAAGGAATATACAGAATCTATGTAAGAAGCGTTTCTAAAAAGAATCCGTCAAACGCTGCAGCAAAGCTGTACAGACGGCTTGTGAAGAGACTTTCAAAACGACTCAGAAAGGACCTGACTGCCTATACCGCAAATGAGTTTTCTATGCTTACCGACTCCTTCGGAGTCCCAAGCGATACCCTCTGCAAAGCCTTTGAAGCATACTTCTACGGCGGAGTGGAAACAACAAAGGAGCAGTTTAGTAAAGCGTATGAGCAGTATTGCAGTGCGTATAAAATAAAACAAACGGCAGAATAAAAACAGCCCGAATCCACAGGTTAAGCGGATTCGGGCTTAATTATTATAGTTTACTTTGCGTATTCCTCAGCAAGTGCCCTGAAAGCAGGAATAGAATTCTTGATTGTCTTTTCGTCAACACAGTAGGAAATTCTCACATATCCGGGACAGAAGAAGCCGTCACCCGATACAATGAGAAGGTCGTGAGCCTTAGCTCTCTCGCAGAAAGCGTTTGCATCATCCTCAAGTGCCTTTACAAAAAGATAGAAAGCTCCGTCAGGCTTTACACATTCGTAGCCGAGTGCGGAAAGCTCTGAGTAAATGAGGTCACGGTTCTTCTTGTAAGCCGAAACATCGCCTGTCTTTCCACAGCACTTTGCAACAACCTGCTGGAAAAGTGTCGGAGCACAAACATAGCCGAGTGCTCTTCCCGCACCGCAGATGCAAGCGTATACGTTCTTTGAGTCGCATACCTCGTCAGGTACAAGAATGTAGCCGATTCTCTCACCCGGGAGTGAAAGGGACTTACTGTATGAGTAGCATACAAGAGTATTCTTGTAGTACTTTGTTATGTATGGAACAGTTGTGTCAGCATCATAAACAAGCTCTCTGTACGGCTCGTCGGCAATAATGAATATCTCTCTGCCAAGCTCCCTTGACTTCTTTTCGAGAATCTGTGCAATTGCCTTGATTGTCTCCTCTGAGTAAACAACGCCCGAAGGGTTGTTAGGGGAGTTTATGATAACTGCCTTTGTGTTTTCGTTTATTGCATTTTCAAACGCCTCAAGGTCAGGCTGGAAGCTTGCAGTAGGTGGTACAACAGCTACCTTTCCGCCCTGTCCCTCAACAAATACAACGTATTCAGGGAAGAACGGTGCAAAAGCGATAACCTCTTCACCCGGGAGTAAAAGTGCCCTGAGTGAAATACAAAGCGAAGCCGCAGCACCGCAGGTCATGTAAAGATTGTCAGCGTTAAAGCTTGTACCGTGAACTGAGTTTAAGTATTCAGCAATTGTCTTTCTTACGATAGCATCACCCTGTGCAGAGGAGTAGCCGTGAAGAGCAACAGTGTTGTCTGTAGAGAGAAGCTCTGAAAGAGCCTCGTCAACTTCCTTTGGTGCAGGGATGCTTGGGTTGCCAAGACTGAAGTCATAAACCTTGTCCTCGCCAACCTGTGCCTTGCGGATTTTTCCGTATTCAAAAAGCTCTCTTATCGCACTTCTCTTAGTGCCGAGTGCAAGCATATCCTTTGGTAACATATTGAGTCCTCCTTACATTCTTTCAACAGGCTCGATAGCCAGAACATCAAGATGCTTTGTTATAAGCTTCTTTACAAGTCTGCAAAGGTTTATCCATGCAGTCTTCTTCTGCTCGTCTTCCTCGCTTACAATGTGGTTGTCGTGGTAGAACTTCGAGAACGCAACAGCAAGCTGATAAGCGTTTTCGCAGATGTAGTTAGGTGCCCTCTCTGCAAGAGCGTGCTCGAATGCCTCGCCTGTCAGAGCAATGCTGAGCATAAGCTCACGCTCTGAATCTGTGTAAAGCCTGTCAATAACAATCTCGCCCTCGTCTGAGATACCGCCCTTGCGAAGAACAGAACAGATTCTTGTTACCATGTAAAGCAGGTAAGCACCTGTCTTTCCTTCAGCGGAAAGGAACTTGTCCAAATCAAAAATATAGTCCTTTGAACGATGATTGATAAGGTCGCCGAACTTTATGCATGCAACAGCAAGCTTCTGTGCTGTCTTACAAGCCTCTTCCTCTGAGTCAAAGTTGTCCCTGTTGATTCTCTCAAGAGCAGCCTCGTAAGCGGTGTCAAGAAGCATAGAAAGCTGCATAACTCCGCCGTCACGTGTCTTGTAAGGCTTTCCGTCAGAGCCGTTCATTGTGCCAAAGCCAAGATGCTCAAGTGTGGTAGCCTCGTTTACAAGAGAAGCCTTTCTTGAACATCTGAAGCACTGCTCAAAGTGAAGTGCCTGACGCTTGTCTACAACATACCAGATAGATGTAGGCTTAAAGTCCTCCTCACGCTGAATGATAGTAGCAAGGTCGGTTGTGTCATAAAGCACAGAGCCGTCAGTCTTCTTTATGAGAACAGGAGGCATAGGCGCCTTGTCGCTTTCATCAGCAACATCAACTATCATAGCTCCCTCGCTCTCGTACATAAGACCCTTGTCCTCAAGAATTTTGAGAAGCTTTGGAATGTAGTTGTCAGCGTCGCTCTCTCCGTACCAGTAATCAAAGTCAACAGAAAGCTTTGAGTAGCTCTTCTTGAGGTCTTCAACAGAAGCTCTGATGATTTCCTTCCAGAGCGCATAGTAGCCCGGCTTTCTTGCCTGAAGCTGTGCTGTAATTGTGTGAGCCTTTTCCTTGAATGCCTCGTCCTGCTTTGACTTTCCGCTTGCAAAAGGATAAATCTCGTTTAGCTCGTTTACGTCAAGTGTCGGAGCTGTGTCAACAGCAGGGTCAAAGTCGTCAGAGAAACACTTCCAGTCAGGGTTTCTCTCCATAAGCTCTGCAATAACAAGTCCCATCGGCATACCCCAGTCGCCCAGGTGTACGTCACCGATAACCTTCATACCGCTGCTCCTTGCAAGTCTCTTGAGAGCCTCGCCTATAACAGCGCTACGCAGATGTCCTATGTGAAGCGGCTTTGCAACGTTTGGTCCGCCGTAGTCAATAACAACAGTAGTGTCTTCCTCAACCTGTGGAATGCCGAGGTTTTCGTCATTTGCAAGCTGACCGCAGAATGCCGCTAAGTACTCGTCTGTGAGTGTGAGGTTGATAAAAGCAGGGTTTACTGCCTCAACCTTTGCAAAAACAGGGTTTCCGGCAAGAATCTGCGCAACCTCCTTCGCAATGATTATAGGAGCCTTTCTGTAAAGCTTAGCCCCCTGGAAAGCACCGTTGCACTGGAACTGGCAAAGGTCAAGTCTGTCAGAAACAATAACGTTACCGAGCTTCTTGTCATATCCGCACTTTTCAAAAGCCTCGGATACAATACCGCTCAGAACAGATGTGATAGTCTTCATAATGTACAGCCGTACTCCTTTCGATGTGTAAAGCCTGGGAAAAACCTTCTCAAGCCTTAAAAAATGTGTCCATAATATAATATCACATCTTATTCTCAAAATCAAGAGAAAAGGGTGTATCAAAGGCAATTTTAATAATATTGCATCTTGAAAACGGGGCGTAATTGTGGTATAATTATATGAATATTCATTTCTGAGAAAAGTGAGGTGTCATAGCGATGAAAAAGTGGGTTATATCAAAAGCAGACGACAGCGTAGTAAACAGCCTGTCGCAGATGTGTGACCTGTCACCGCTTGCACTTAAGGTGGTAGCGGCAAGAGGCATAAGCGACCTCGACGGACTTGCCGCATTCTTTACCGATAACGAGCTTTCCGACCCGTTCATGCTCAAGGATATGGACAAGGCGGTCGAAACAATAAATAAAGCAGTCGATGGCTTCGAGCTTATCTGTATATACGGCGATTATGACTGTGACGGAGTAACCTCAACAGCTATCCTCTATAGCTATCTTGAATGTATGGGCGCAAATGTTACATACTATATACCCGACAGGGAAGAGGGCTACGGTATGACACCTGAATCCGTGAGAAAGATTCACGAAATGGGTGCAAAGCTCATCATTACTGTCGATAACGGAATAGCAGCTATCAATGAAGCAAAGCTTATAAAAGAGCTTGGTATGGAGCTTGTTATCACAGACCACCACCAGCCTCTGAGCGAGCTTCCCGAAGCCGCCGCAGTTGTAGACCCTCACAGAGAGGACTGCGAAAGTCCTTTCAAGGAGCTTGCAGGTGTCGGAGTCGTGCTCAAGCTTTGTGCCGCACTCGACGGCGGCGGATATGAAGCGGTTATGGAGCAGTATGGCGATATAGCCGCAATCGGCACAGTCGCTGACGTAGTAACGCTTACAGGCGAAAACAGAAGTATAGTGAGAGTCGGAACAGAGCTTCTGCGCAATACCGAAAATCCGGGGCTCTGCAGACTTATGGAGCTTTGCTCACTCACACCCGATAAAATAGATTCAACCGCTATGGCGTATATGATAGCGCCCAGAATCAACGCCGCAGGCAGATTTGCTGACGCTTCTGTCGCAGTTGAAATGCTCGTCAATGAAAGCGTCGCCCACGAAAACGCAGAAAAGCTTTGTGAGATTAACGCTAGGAGAAAACAGGTCGAAGCGTCAATCATAAAAGAAATAATGAGGGCTATTAATTCCGATAAAAGTATAGCGTCAAGTAAGGTCATCGTGGTCTCAGGCAAGGGCTGGCATCACGGAGTTGTCGGAATAGTTGCCGCAAGAATTACCGAGCTTTTCGGTAAGCCCTGCTTTTTGCTCTCAGAGGATGAGGACGGATATGCAAGAGGCTCTGCAAGAAGTATTCACGGCTTTAGTATATTCAAGTGCCTTTGTAGCTGTGCAGACCTTCTCGAACGCTTCGGCGGACACGAGTGTGCAGGCGGACTTACCATAAAAACCGAAAATATCAAAAGCTTCAAGGAAAGAGTGAAAGCGTTTGCAGATACACTCGGGCAGATGCCTCACGCACAGCTTGTTGCCGATAAGGTGCTGACAAGAGAGGATTTAACTGTGGGTCAGATTGCCTCGTTGTCTGTGCTCGAGCCGTACGGAAGCGGAAACAAACAGCCCGCCTTCGCCGTAATCGGCGCAAAGGTCCAGAAGGTAACTGCGCTGTCAGGCGGTAAGCACTCAAAACTTGAAATCGCATACGACAGTACAGTCCAGACCGCCCTGTGCTTTGGAAAATCACCCGAGCAGCTCGGTATATACCAGGGCGATAAGGCGGATATGCTCGTTAATGCAACAATCAATGAGTATGGCTCAAGAAAGTCTATCTCGCTTCGTGTTATAGATATCAGACCAAGCGGAGTTAACCAGAGCAAAGCGTTTGCTGCCCTCGATAGCTTCGAGAGGTTTATGAGAGGCGAGCAGACAGATTCAAAGCTTGCAAAGCTCATGCTCCCGACAAGAGAAGAGCTTACAAGCGTCTATAAGGCTGTACGAACATACAGAGCGGTAACACTCGATATGCTTATGTGCAGAATGTTCACAGCATCAGTAAACTTTGCCAAAACCGCCGTCAGCGTAAATGCGTTTTCGCAGTGCGGACTTGTCTCACTCGACAGCTCAACAGGAACAGTCACACTCGTCGAGAATGCACAGAAGGCTGATATAGAAGGCTGTGAAATTATAAAAAGATTAAAAGAGCTTGCCGGCGTTTAGAATAAAGGCAGGCAAAACCTATATATCTGCGGAGGAAGAAAAAATTATGGCTGAATATTTTGCAGACGGCTGTACCTTCAAGGACCTGCTGAGAAAACTTGGGGAGAATAAAAAGCAGTACGATACCGAAAAAATAGAGCGTGCATATGAGCTAGCCGACGGATTCCATAAAGGACAGAAGCGTGATTCGGGGGAGGAGTATATCTCACACCCGATAGCCGTTTCCTGTATACTCGCAGAGCTCGGTATGGACTCGGATACAATATGTGCAGGACTTCTCCACGACGTCGTAGAGGATACAAGCTGCAGCCTCGAGGACCTCACAAAGCAGTTCGGCGAAGGTGTCGCACTTCTCGTAGACGGTGTTACAAAGCTCAGAAAAATCCCGCTCGCAACAAAGGAAGAGCAGACAGCGGAAAACGTAAGAAAAATTCTCCTTGCAATGAGCGAGGATATCAGAGTTATGATTATAAAGCTGTCAGACAGACTCCATAATATGCGTACCTTAGGGTACAGAAGCGAGGAAAAACGCCGCTCAACTGCCCTTGAAACTATGAATATCTATGCCCCGATTGCCCATAGACTCGGAATAAGCTGGATTAAGGAGGAGCTTGAAGACCTCTCCTTCCAGTACCTCGACCCGTATGCCTATGAGGAAATCGAAAGGCTTATGAACCTGCGCCGTGACGACAGAATAAAGTTCATTGAGGAAATAAAGTCAAGCATATCTGAAAGACTCGCAGGCGACTTTAAAACAATGCCGACAATCGAGGGCAGAGTAAAGAGTAACTACGGTATCTATAAGAAGGTCTACCGTGACGGCAAGGAGTTTGACCAGATTTATGACCGCTATGCCGTAAGAATTATCGTAAATACAGTAAATGAGTGCTATAACGTTCTGGGTATAATCCACGATATGTTCAATCCTATCCCGAACAGATTCAAGGACTACATCTCAACCCCTAAGGCGAATATGTACCAGTCACTCCATACAACAGTTATCGGTGCGTCAGGAATACCGTTCGAGGTTCAGATAATAACCTACGAAATGCACCAGACAGCCGAGTTCGGAATCGCTGCCCACTGGAAGTACAAGGAGGGCATAACCTCCAAGTCCACAAAGGACGATAACAGACTTGCCTGGGTAAGACAGATTTTAGAGTCACAGCAAAACTCCGACGACGCAGAGGAAATTGTCAGAACAATCAAATCCGACCTCTCACCTGAGGAAATATTCGTGTTCACACCTAAGGGCGATATGATTACTCTCCCTAAGGGTGCAACCGTCATAGACTTTGCCTACGCTATCCATACCCAGGTAGGACACAGAATGTGCGGTGCGAAGGTCGATAAGAAAATGGTGTCGCTCGACTGTAAGGTGAAAACAGGTCAGATTGTCGAAATCATTACTTCAAGCAACGCCACCCACGGCCCTAACCGTTCATGGCTGCAGATTTGCCGTACAAATGAAGCAAGGTCGAAAATCCGCTCATGGTTCAAGAAGGAGCGACGTGAGGAAAATATCTTCGAGGGAAGAAACGAGCTTGAAAGGGAGTTCAGACGCAACTATATCAGAATCCCCGAAAATGAGCTTGAGGACTTCCTCTCAAACGATATGAGAAGACATAACTGCGAAACCTTAGACGACTTCTTTGCCGCAATAGGCTACGGCGGAATACAGGTCTCAAAGCTTATCCAGCACCTCAAGGATGCCTATAACAGACGTATCCAGGAACGCCACGAGCCAACCGAGGAGCAGATAATGAAGCAGGCAAAGGAAGGCCTCAAGAGTAAATCGGGCGTAATCGTCGACGGAATAGGCGACTGCGAAATCAAGTTTGCCCAGTGCTGTAACCCACTCCCCGGCGACGCAATTGTCGGCTTCGTAACAAGAGGCCACGGCATCTCTGTCCATAAGGCAGACTGTATGAATTACCTCAGCCAGAAGGACAACGAGCTCCAGAAGGACAGATGGCTCGACGTGAGATGGGCAGAAAAGGACGAAAAGTCAGGCTCGTCAAGCTACTTCAAGGCAACTCTTGATATCGTCGCAAATGACAGAATCGGTCTTCTCGCCGATATCTCTGTCGCACTTGCGGAAATCAGAATACCTATGCACGAGGCAACTGCAAGAGAGCTTAAAAACGGTAACGCAAATGTCGTTGTCACAATAAGCGTAGCGGGCAGAGAACAGCTCACCTCTGTTATGAACAGACTGTCAAAAATCCCAAGCGTGCTCACAGTAGACGAGTGCGGTAAGTAAAGAAATATTGAAATAATAATGAGGAGCCGTTTACCGTATAAGCGGCTCTTTGCAAATGACAAAGGAGACAAAATGAAGATTTATAAGCTTATGCCACTCTCAGTGTGTGCAACAAACTGCTTTATTGTTGAAACAGAAAATAAGAACGCACTGCTGATAGATGCACCCGATGATGCGGAATATATCCTCTCAAAGCTTGAGCAGTATGAACTTACCCTGAAGAAAATACTCCTCACACACGGCCATTGCGACCATATCGCCGCAGCGGAGGATTTGCGTGAAAAAACGGGAGCAGAGGTGTATATACACGAAAATGATGCAGCTATGCTGAAAGGCTCTCCCGATAACCTCGCTATGTATATTATCGGTCAGCAGTGCAGACAGGTTAAAGCTTTTATACCTGTGAAGAACGGCGATAAAATTACCCTCGATGAGCTCGAGCTTGAGGTTATGCATACACCGGGGCATACAAAGGGCTCTGTGTGCTATGTCTGCGAAAACACCGTATTCTCAGGCGATACGCTGTTTTGCGGTTCAGTCGGAAGAATAGATTTCCCGGGCGGGAGCAGAGCAGAGCAGAGAAACAGCCTTAAGCTTCTCAAGGAACTGAAGGGTGACTACCACCTGCTGTCAGGTCACGGCGAGGACTCAACCCTTGACTTTGAAAGAAAAACAAATATGTATCTTCAGGTGGACTAGTGTATGAAACTTATATTCAATTCAATGGATTTCAAATATGAGCTTGAAAGCGTCGTAAAGCTGTTTTTACCCGCAACAAGCTTCAAGATACTCGTCTCTCCGAGCGAGGAGGGACACGACGGAGATATCTGCTTTATAAAGCGTGAGGTAAAGGGCGTTATGACCTACCTGTATGTCTATTGCAGAATTGACGGAAATGTCGCAAGCGAAGCAGGTATCCTCTTAAACAGCGTCGATAACTATAAAAGAGAATGTGAAATGGCCCTCGCAAGATACCTCTATAAGTGCCTCTCAAGACTTACAGGAGAGGAAAGCGAGTGGGGTATAATCACAGGCGTAAGACCTGTAAAGCAGATAAACGCAATGAGTGCAAGCGGTATGTCGGATGACGAAATAAGACAAAAGCTCAAGGACGATTTTCTTTGCAGTACAAAGAAGATAAACGTAGCCTTTGCAGTAGCTAAGGTGCAGGAGAGAATACTTTCAGACCTCTCGGATAATTCCTTCAGCCTCTATGTTTCAATACCGTTCTGTACCTCAAGATGCTCATATTGCAGCTTCGTGTCGCAGTCTGTAGAGAGCAGTCTTTCACTCATTCCGCAGTATGTCTCAAACCTTTGTGCAGAAATAAGACATACAGGCGAGCTTATGAAAAAGCTCGGCAAAAAGCTCGATACCGTCTACTTCGGCGGCGGTACTCCGACCGCTATCGATGCGCCTTACCTCGAAGCAATTATGCAGGCAATCGAAGAAAGCTTCGATATGAGCAGTGTGAGAGAATATACCGTAGAAGCAGGCAGAGCTGATACAATCACAGAAAGAAAGCTTTCTGCAATACTCGCAGGCGGTGCAAAAAGAGTTTCAATAAATCCGCAGACTTTAAACGACAGCGTGCTTTCGGCAATAGGCAGAAAGCATACCGTAGAGCAGTTCTATGATGCCTTCGCACTCGCAAGAAAGCTCGGCTTTGAGGTCATAAATACCGACCTTATCGCAGGTCTGCCAACAGATACCCTCGACAGCTTCAAGAATACTATTGATAGGATTTTAGAACTGCAGCCGGAAAATATAACTGTGCATACCCTGTCAATAAAGCGAGCCGCACACCTCAATCATACTGAGGAAAAACAGCTCGGCTCACAGACAGGCGCTATGATTGACTACGCAACAAGCAGACTTGTCGAGAACGGATACCTGCCTTATTATCTGTACAGACAGAAGAATATGCTCGATAATCAGGAGAATATCGGCTGGGCAAAGCCCGGACACGAAAGCCTCTATAATACCTACATAATGGAGGAAAACCAGACTATCATAGCAGTCGGAGCAGGTGGCTCAACCAAGCTTGTAGACAGAAAGAATTCACGTCTTAAAAGAGTTTTCAACTATAAGTTTCCGCTTGAGTATAATAAGCATTTTGACCTTATGCTCGAAAAGAAGAAAGAAGTAGAGGAGTTTTTCACCCTTGAAGAAAAATGATTTTATAAGCCTTGAAATCACAGGCATGACAAACGAGGGCAACGGCGTCGGCAGAGCGCCCGACGGACAGGCTGTCTTCGTGCCCTTCACAGCAACAGGCGATAAAATATCCTGCAAAATCGTCAAGACCGCAAAAAGCTATGCCTACGGAATTGTCGATGAAATAATAAATCCGTCAGAGCATAGATGTGATAGCGACTGCGAAGCCTTCTATAAGTGCGGAGGCTGTTCCTTCAGACACTTAAGCTATGAGCATGAGCTTCAGATTAAGCAGGACTTTGTCAGAGATTCCTTTGAAAGAATAGGGAAGCTCTCACCCGAGTTTGAAGACATCCTCGGCTGCTGTCAGACTGACGGCTACCGCAATAAAGCACAGCTCCCCGTTGCAAGTGTAGACGGAAAAGCAGTAGCAGGCTTTTTCTCGAAAAGGTCGCATAGAGTTATGCCGCTTCGTGATTGCAGCCTCCAGCCAAAGGAGTTTATCGGAATAATAAATTCTGTGCTCTGCTACCAGAACGAAAACTGCCTTAGCTGTTACGACGAGCAAACAGGAAAAGGACTCCTGCGTCATATCTATATAAGACGTGCCGAGCATACAAAGGAAACTATGCTCTGCCTTGTCGTAACAAAAAGAACAAGCGACTACGATAAGCTAGCCGGGATGATTGCAGAAAAGTTCCCGCAGATTGTAAGCGTAGTGCTTAATATAAACCCTAAGAACACGAACGTCGTGCTGGGCAGAGAGTGCGTCACGATTTTCGGAAAAGACACAATTACCGACGTGATGTGTAATAACAAAATCGAAATCTCTCCGTTGTCCTTCTATCAGGTCAATACTCCGCAGGCGGAAAGGCTCTACGCTATCGCACAGGAGTATGCACAGCTCACCCACAACGATACACTCCTCGATTTGTATTGCGGTGCAGGTACAATCGGTCTGTCTATGGCGGATAAGGTCAAAAAGCTCATAGGTGTCGAAATCGTCCCGCCTGCTATCGAAAATGCCAAGCGTAACGCCTCGCTCAACGGCGTAGAGAACGCAGAGTTTATCTGTGCCGACGCAGGAAAAGCCGCAAGCAGACTCGTCGAAAAGGGCGAGAAAATTGACGTCATTATCGCAGACCCCGCAAGAAAGGGCTGTGATAAGCTGTCGCTCGACTCAATGATAAAGCTCTCACCAAAGAGAATTGTTATGGTTTCCTGTAACCACGCAACAGCCGCAAGAGACTGTGCGTACCTGGAGCAAAACGGCTATAAGGCTGTGAAATGCCGTGCCGTAGACCTCTTCCCACGCACCACCCACGTAGAATGCGTAACGCTTATGGTTAAGAGATAAAATTCAAGTATAGAGAAAGGGGATTAATATGAAACTTGGACTTAGGAAACCTAATCTGAAAAGCAGAATCAAAGCAAAAACCGTAGGGAAAGTAAAGAGACAAGTAAAGCGAGCTGTTAATCCTCTTTACGGAAAACCTGGAATGGGGCTAGTTAATAATCCTCGAAAATCTATATACAATAAAATCTACAGTAAGACTACTGTCGAATGGTATCCGAAGATTAAGACAAAAACGGGGAAGAGTATTTATGAGTATAATGATGTTAGTGATTTTTGGTCTGATGCTGATATAGATACTATAACTTTGTTCGATATCGACGAAATGGATGTAGAAGCAGCTGAAGCCGTTTATCTTTCTAATCAGAGTGGGAAGATGAATAAAGAAAACAAGTGGAAAATGCAACGCATATCATCGAAAATTGCACTACGTGATATTGTACCGCCAATCTTTGCATTGGGTGACGGCGTGAGAACGAAATCCGGGAAGTCACGACATGATTTTTCTTCTGATTTTAAATATCTTGCAAATTTAGATTTGTCTACATTTTCAGAAGATGACATTGATGAAATGGATATTGAACTGATACAAGCAATTTACAAAGCAAAGAATAATTTGTGGAAACGAAGAAATGAGAAAAGCATTTTTAAAAGAATTAGGAAAAGGTATATAGAAGATGTTATATTGTAGTGAATTGTTGTGTGATGTGGAATGACAGGGTAATAAGGAGAACATGAAATTCAGTCGAATGCGTAACGCTCCTCGAAAGAATGTAGTGGATAACGTTAAAAGTACCGACACAAGCCTTGCAAAAGCCGTCTGCGGTGAGTAAAATATGTGTGTTTTCCGTTCGGAAGGATAGCGTCCTGACCGAACGGATTTTTTTATAAAACGATTGAAATATGAAACACAATCTGTTATAATATAACTATGTACCGAAAGCGTATGCTTCGGGAATGTAAACGATTAGATAAGGAAGGTGCCTTTTATGGTAACAAGAAACGAATTCGGCTTTGAAAACGGCTATAAGTGCTGGCTTTTCACAATCAAGAATAACAACGGAGCAATCCTCAGACTCACAAACTACGGTGCAGCTATCGTAGGAATCGAGGTTCCTGACAAGAACGGAAATCTCGCAGACGTAGTTCTCGGCTATGATGACCTCAAGGGCTATGTTGAGGGAACAACTTTCCAGGGTGCAGCAGTAGGCAGATTTGCAAACCGTATCGGTAAGGGCAAGCTCGTTATCGACGGAACAGAGTATCAGCTCGCACTCAACGAAAACGGCGTTGCACACCTCCACGGCGGTGTAGTAAGCTACAATAAGCGTGTGTGGACAGTAGAGAACGTCGGCGAGGACTCAGTAACATTTGGCTATGTAAGCCCTGACGGAGAGGAAAACTACCCCGGTACACTCAAGGTGCTCATTACATATTCACTCTCTGAGGACAACGCAGTTACAATCAATTATAAGGCAGTTTCTGATGCCGCAACAGCTATCAACCTCACTAACCACTCATACTTCAACCTCGCAGGTGCAGGCAACGGCGACATCAAGAACCATATCGTAAAGATTAACGCAAATAAGTATACACCTGTTGACAGCGAGCTTATCCCTGTCGGCGAGGATGCAGACGTTGAAGGTACACCGTTTGATTTAAGACAGCCAACAAGAGTAGGCGAGTGTATGGACAACGGCACACTCCCATCTGGCTATGACCATAACTTTGTCCTCTCTGACAAGGCAGGCGTGCAGGTTGAAGCAGGCGAAGTCTATGAGCCACAGAGTGGAAGAGTTATGACAGTTACAACAAATCTCCCTGCAATGCAGCTCTATATCGGTATAGCACTCGATATTATCGGCAAGGGCGGAAAGCACTGCGGAAACTATACAGGCCTCTGCCTCGAAACACAGTTCTCACCTGATACACCAAACCGCCCACAGCTCCCAAGCTGTATCTTCAAGGCAGGCGAGGAGTACAACTTCACAACAACCTATAAGTTCTCAGTAAGATAAGAATTCAAGCATTCGCGTGAAAAACAAGGGATGTTATAAAAAATAACAGGAGGTTTTTCTATGGAAGGCAAAGAAGAGAAAAAGGGAGCAAAGGCGCTGTCTGCCTTTATCGGCAAAGCATCTGATATAGGAAAGAAAGCGACCGACCTTGGTAAAAAAGCTGCAGGCGGTATCCAGAAGAGCACAAAGGTTATTGTCGAAAAGACAAAGAACGATATGCTCCAGAGAAGGATAAAGAAATATAATCCCGTTTTCCCTGATGACTATCGCAGTGAACAGTTCCATACACCGAATATGATTGTCATAGTAGACGATGCAGTCAGACGAGAAATCGATGTGTGCGAAGGTGCAATAGGCTGGCTCGGTAACGAAGGCGGTACGGAAGTGCTGTTTCTGTATGACGAGTGGGCAAGCGAAAGCGGCGTAACCTTTGTTCCTTCTATTGATTGTGATGCAGCATATTATATCGATAGTTTTGACCGTAACAGGTATATAAGAGTCGATACTATATTCAGCAGAGCACAGGACGAAAGACTTGCAGAGCTTGAGAATATAGCATTTATGCTGGGTGCAAAGAGCTATAATATTGAGATTATAGAAACGACCTCAGAGGCTTCTTCCAAAGACATGAAGGTTAAGAACAGCCTTTCCGGAAAAGGAAACTCTGCGAGTGAAACAAATGAAAGTCATGTGAGTAACTCAAGCAGAGAAATGAGAAGCTCAAGAACATCCTCTGTGTTCAAGACGCAGGCTGCTCCAAGAGTGCCTAAGCTTAAGTGGTTTGCACATAACCACAGTATGCTCCAGCTTATAAAAATGCGTTGTTCTGAGGACAACTATATCGAATCCAAGGTTCTCGAAATACAGGGCTCAACTATTTCTGCACTTTCTAAAAGTGCAGCTTGCTCAATTGATGCCGCACTCGGAAAACTAGGAAACGCAAAATCTTCTGTTTCTATGGAGAGTCAGGCGAATAAGGAGCATAACAGTATACTTATATTTAACGTGCAATTCTAAGCAAGGTAACGAGAGAGGAAAAACGCCGAAAGTTATCAAGGAGGAATAATCTATGCTGATGACCTACGACGTAAGCGTTGCCGACTATCAGAGAATAGAAGGCGAATTGAGTGACAACATCCTCACAGGCGGCCTCACCCTGCCGGAATAATTAAAAGGAGTAAAACTATGCTCAGACATATCTGTATGTTCAAGCTCGTGTCAGTGGATGAAGCTGATACATTTATAGAAAAAGCACAGGTGTTAAAAGACTTGCCAATGGTAAAAGGCTTTGATGTGGTGAAGAATGCTGAAGGTATGCCCGAAAGCAACTTTACCGTATCGCTCATTATCGACTTTGATAACGCACAAGGCCTCGCACAGTACCAGACCTGCCCGACACACGTCGGGTTCGGTAAGTATGTCGCAACCGTCAAAACGGACAGAGCTTGTATAGATTACGAATTTTAATGAATAAAAATAAGAATTCCTCCGATACTAAATTAAAGTATCGGAGGTGTTTTTTTATGTCGCAAGCCCTTAGCGGATGTACCTATAAATTACTCAGTTGCCCAAGTATCGTCACAAGTGCCTGCGTCGGCGGCAGAACCGAGCAGAAAGGCCCTATGCACGACTACTTTGACTTGACAAATGACGACGACTATTTCGGAATGGAAACCTATGAGCAAGCCGAGAGCTTTATGCAGAAAAAAGCAATCGAGCTCGCCCTCGATAAGCTCCGGCTCACAAGCGAAGACATCGACTTTATGTTCGGCGGCGACCTTCTTAACCAGTGTACAGGAACAACCTACGGAGTCAGAGACCTCAATATTCCCTTTCTCGGAATCTATGGCGCATGCTCAACAATGGCAGAAGGACTCCTCCTGTCGTCCCTTATGGCTGATAACGGTGTCGGAAATAAAATCCTCGCAGTTACCTCATCGCATTTCTGTACAGCAGAAAGACAGTACCGCTTTCCCCTCGACTACGGAGGCCAGCGTACCCCGACATCACAGTGGACCGCAACAGCGAGTGGTGCCCTGGTGGTGTCCGCCAAAGGAAACGGGCCCTATGTTAGAGCTGTTACAATAGGAAGAATTGTTGATATGGGCGTGAGCGATGCCAACAATATGGGCGCAGCAATGGCTCCCGCAGCCTCGGAAACAATCTCAGCTTTCTTCAAAGATACTAAAATGACACCGCAGGACTTCGATTTTGTCGTAACAGGTGACCTCGGCCTCGTCGGAAGCCGTATCGTTACCGACTTGCTCTTGCGTGACGGCTTCGATGTGAGGGAAAACCATAAGGATTGCGGAAAAATGATTTTTGATACTGAAAGCCAGGACGTCCACGCAGGCGGAAGCGGATGCGGTTGTGCCGCAAGTATGCTGTGCGGATACTTTGTCCCACAGCTAAGAGCAGGTGTAATCAAGAATATCCTGTTTGTCGCAACAGGTGCCCTTATGTCACCAACTATAAACCAGCAGGGCGAAAGCATCCCTTCAATTGCCCACGCCGTGTGGATTTCATCAGATAACGGAAAGGATGAAACAATATGAATTACCTCTGGGCGTTCCTCGTAGGCGGTGCACTTTGTGCAATCGGCCAGCTCCTTATTGATTATACAAAGCTCACTCCCGCAAGAATCCTCGTAGCTTATGTGGTTATCGGTGTAATACTCGGCGGCTTTGGTGTCTATGACAACCTCGTCGATTTTGCCGGCGCAGGTGCAACAGTCCCACTCACAGGCTTTGGCAACCTGCTCGCCGAGGGCGTCAGAAAAGCTGTGGACGAAATAGGATTCCTAGGCGTGTTTACAGGCGGTCTGACCTCTGCCGCAGGCGGAATTTGTGCCGCAATCGTGTTCGGATTCTTAGCGGCTCTCTGCTTTAAAAGTAAGGGCAAACAGTAGTAAAAGAACAGGAAAACGTTATCAGACGTGCAGTTTTTTGTGCGTCTGTTTTCGTTTTGCACACAAATTTCACCTTTTTTCAAACTTTATTGGTCAACTGCACGAAAAGTGTTTTTTGCTGTTGACATTTGAAAGCGAACGTGATAGAATAAACAAGTCGCTGCGAGACACGACAGTGAAACGCAGACACAAAGCACCTTGAAAATTGAACAATCGGAAACACAAGAAAAAACCCTTGTAGAAATTACTTTGAGTAATTAAGAAGGTCAAGCATTAAGACCAAAAAATGAATGCAAGTCAGTATAGAAACTGAGCGAAAAGGTATTAACCGCTTAAGCGGATAATATACAAACTTAATTAAGAGTTTGATCCTGGCTCAGGACGAACGCTGGC
>JAFQLH010000066.1 GCA_017396665.1 Oscillospiraceae bacterium
AGTGAAACGTCAGGGTGAACAGTCTTGCCCTTTAAGATGTGAGCAACCTTCATCATATCCATAAATGATGAGTTTGTGCATGAACCGATACATACCTGGTCAATCTTGAGCTCTCCGATTTCCTCGAAGTTCTTTACATTGTCAGGTGAGTGTGGACATGCAGCCTGTGGAACGAGTGTAGAAAGGTCAATCTTGACCTCGGCATCGTAAACAGCGTCCTCGTCAGCAGAAAGCTCCTGCCATACGTCAGCTCTGTCCTGAGCCTTGAGGAACTGAAGTGTGATTTCGTCAGAAGGGAAGATTGATGTTGTAGCACCAAGCTCTGCACCCATGTTTGTGATAGTAGCTCTCTCAGGAACTGAAAGAGTCTTTACACCCTCGCCGCAGTATTCGATAACCTTGCCGACACCGCCCTTAACGGAAAGACGACGAAGAACTTCAAGGATAACGTCCTTTGCAGCAACCCAAGGAGAAAGCTTGCCAGTAAGCTCAACCTTTACAACCTCAGGGCAGGTGATGTAGTAAGCTCCGCCACCCATTGCAACAGCAACGTCAAGTCCGCCTGCACCGATAGCAATCATACCGATACCGCCGCCTGTTGGTGTGTGTGAGTCAGAACCGATAAGAGTCTTTCCGGGAACACCGAATCTCTCAAGGTGAACCTGATGGCAGATGCCGTTACCCGGTCTTGAGAAGTAAATGCCGTGCTTCTTTGCAACAGAGCCGATGAAACGGTGGTCGTCAGCGTTTTCAAAGCCCGACTGAAGTGTGTTGTGGTCTATGTAAGCAACAGAACGCTCTGTCTTTACTCTGGGAACTCCCATAGCCTCAAATTCAAGGTACGCCATAGTACCTGTTGCGTCCTGTGTAAGTGTCTGGTCGATTTTAATTCCGATTTCGTTGCCCTTGACAAATTCGCCGTCAACGATATGAGCCTTCAGAATTTTTTCTGTAAGTGTAAGTCCCATTTGCATCATGTCCTTTCAAAATCAAATACACTATTATTTTATAACAAAATCGGCGGTTTGTCAACCATTTAACAAAGCATAGCAATATAAAAATATAAACGTCAAAAAATAGCACAAAAAGTTTCCAAATACCCCTTGACAAATTGACATAGCGGTGTTAAAATAACAAAGTCAGATTGTTATTAAGGCGTTTTGAAACGCAAAAATTTATGAGAGGAGGACGGACATGATGACAAGAATGAATCGCTTTATCAGTAATATATTATCGCATTATCCTGTCTTGACCGAAAGTGTCCGTACCGAAGCTATAAAATAAGTACCGGCATTTTTATGAAATTTAAGCGTCTTGGCATCTTAATGTGCCAGGGCGCTTTTTGTGTCTTACGAAGGAGAAAGGAGAATTATGAAGTATTTTGATGTCCTGCAAAACGAGATTTCGACAGAGCTCGAGAAACGTGGAGTGCAGGTAGATGAGCTTCTCTATTGCGTAAAGGCAGACCTTGACGGAGAAGGCTGCTATTACGACGTGTATATCACGTTCACAAAAGAAAAGGTCTGCGTAATAAGTGGCTATGAGCTTTACGGAAGAGCTAAGAACAATAAGAAAAGAAGTGTGCTCACAGGCTTTGAAACAAAGGAATACAGCGAGTATGAGCTATGTGAAATAAAGCGTATGTACGTCGACAGATATCAGCACACCGCAAGACTTATGATTGAGAAAACTGACGGACAGGAGTTTTCTGTCGCAAGATTCTCTCTCGGCTTTTCCGATAAGTTTGAAAAGTTCTGCCAGAGAGTGAACTGTATAATCAATAATGAACCAATCGACGACAGACTTTTGGAAGCTGTCAAAACCCACTGCGAAGTGTGCGGAGAGCGTTTCCCCGACCCGAACAGACCTGTATGTCCGTATTGCGTCGATAAGCATAGCATCTTCAAAAGACTGCTCTCAATGTTCAAGGATTTCAAGCTCGAAGTTTTCCTTATCCTGCTTACGCTCATTATCGCAATGGCGCTGTCTGTAATCGCCCCCGTGTTCAGTGCACAGATGTTCTATGACGACGTGCTCACAGAGGGCGGAAGGTATTACGGAAAGGTGCTCCAGATAGTGCTTGTAATCGTGGCAGTAAATATCCTGTCAATGATTTTAAGAGTAGTGTCAGGCGTTATCACATCAAGAATCGTGCCTATGGTTATACATAAGCTCAGAGTGAAGATTTTCTCATCACTCCAGAGCCTCTCACTCGACTTCTTTACAAGTAAGCAGACAGGCTCGCTTATGTCAAGAGTAGACAGAGACAGCCAGAATGTCTATTGGTTCTTTGTCGATATCGTGCCGTATGGAATTATGAACCTCGTCAGAATGGCTGGAATAGCCGTGATTATGACAATCATAAGCCCCGTGCTCGCACTGAGCGTTATCGTAACAATCGCCGTAATCCACATAGTCCAGAGAAACTTCTACAGAAATCAGAGAAAGCTGTACAGAAAATTCGATATCGCAACAAGAAGTGCAAACTCAGTCCTCTCTGACGTTATGAACGGACAGCGTGTAGTAAAGGCGTTTGCAAGAGAAGACGACGAATCAAAGCGTTATAACTCAAAGAACGAGGAAGCCTATAAGGTAAACCTGAGAATCAACGGCAGAGCCGCAGATACAATACCGTTTATATGGTCTGTCTGCAGAGTCGTAAACCAGAGCGTGTTCTGTTTAGGTGCCTTTATGGTTATAAAAGGCTATATCGCGTTCGGCGCTCTGACAGCACTCGTGTCCTATACAAATATGACCTACGAGCCGATAAACTTCTTTACATGGATAGGCGACCGCTGGGCAAGATGCATGGACGCCGCTTCAAGAATGTTTGAAATAATGGACTCCGAGCCAACCGTCAAGGAAGCTAAGAACCCGACCCGTGTAAAGGAGCTCAAGGGTGATATTGAGCTTAAGAATGTGAGCTTCGAGTATGAAGCAGGTATCCCGATTATCAAGAACCTCTCACTTAAGGTTGAGGCAGGCCAGATGTTCGGTATCGTCGGAAAAACAGGCGCAGGAAAGTCCACTATCATAAACCTAATCGCAAGACTCTATGACGTAACAGGCGGCGAGATTACCATAGACGGTATCCCGATAAGAGAGCTTGCATTCGAGGATTTGAGAAGAAATATCGGTATAGTTTCGCAGGAAACCTACCTGTTTATAGGAAGCGTCGCTGATAATATCCGCTACGCAAACCCGAACGCTACAATGGAAGAGGTAATAGCCGCCGCAAAATCTGCCCACGCCCACGAGTTTATCACAAAGCTCCCCGAGGGCTATAATACAATGATAGGCGAGGCAAACGTCTCACTCTCAGGCGGAGAAAAGCAGAGAATATCTATCGCAAGAGCCATTATCCAGAAGCCGAATATCCTCATCTTGGACGAGGCAACCGCCTCAATGGATACAAGAACCGAGAGGAAAATCCAGTCTGCAATAGATGACCTCAAAAAAGGAAGAACAATTATATCTATTGCCCATAGACTTTCAACTCTTCGTGACGCAGATATGCTCTGCGTTATCGAAAACGGCGAGATGAAGGAAATCGGTACACACGACGAGCTTATAAGAAATAAGGGAAAGTACTTCGACCTCTATAAGCTCCAGTCACAAGCACTTAAATTTATAAACGACTAAAGGAGTGAAAGATTTGTCACAGATAATTGAAAGCTATGAAGCCGATAAGCTGACTATACTAGATTGCTCAAAGCTGAGATTTGAGAAAGAGGAAAGCGGCTATATGACGCTTCATATGGACGGAAAAACCTACAACAAGGTTAACCTTACAAGACTCCAGCCGTTTTATCAGCAGGAGCTGTATATCAGCGTGCATATAGAAGACGAGGAAAGACAGTTCCGTGAAATCGGAGTTATCGAGGATATAAAGAAGCTCCCGAAGGAGCAGTATGAGCTGGTGTCCGACTTCCTCAGATATAAGTACTATATGCCTGAAATAACAAGGATTTATTCGATAAAGGAAAATATGCGAGGCTCTCTGTTTGTGAAGGCTGAAACAACCGCAGGCGGAAAAACTATATGCATCCGTGACTGGTATACAAACTTCAAGCTCATAGGCGGAAAATATCTCTATGTCTGCGACGCCGACGGCAATAAATATTTCTGCGACAACGTCGAGGAAAAGCTTGATAAGAAGAGCATCGCAGCAATGGAAATGTTCACCTAAACCTTAACCGAAAGGAAAACAATATGAATCTTAAAACATCATTCCCGAAAGGAGTAGAGCAGGAAAGTGTGCTGTTTTCTCTGCCGTATGACCTTACTACAGACGGCAAAAGAGTAAACGGACATACCTGTATAGATGACAGCGAAATTGTAATCTATCTCGATGGTGAGCCGGTAAAACGTCATTATATCGACGAGTTTTCCGAGTTTAAATGTGAGAAGAATTACGGCTCATCTTCCCTTGTCGGAATAAGAAAGGACGGAACACAGGTGTGCCTGTGCGTGTTCAGACAGCAGGAGTTTCTGCGGTATGCAGAGCTCTCAAAGCTTCTTGACTTCTACGCAAGAACAGGCAGACTCATCACCGAAACCGATGAGGACGAGCCTACCTGTGAAAAGTGCGGTATACCGCTCGACGGAGCAAGCGAATGCCCCTTCTGTGCAAAAAAGAGCAAGCTGTTTTTAAAGCTCATAAAGCGTGTCGCACCGTATAAAATGTATTTTATAATCGCAGTGCTCTGTACAATTTTCGAGCAGTGCGTCTGGATAATTGTCCCGAATATCTCAAGACTTATAATCGACGACTATGTAACACCGAAGAATACCGACTGGCAGGGGCTTATATTCCTGTCTGTCTGCCTCGTCGGACTCGTTGCGTTTACCTGTATCCCTAACCGTATCAATATGAAGTGCAGCTTCAAGGTCGCACTAAATATGGGTAAGGACCTGCGTGAAGAGGTCTTCGCAAAATCCGAGTCGCTGTCGATGTCAGCAGTTACAAAGAAAACAGCAGGCGAGCTTATAAGACGTGTGTCCGGCGACGCCGCAAAGCTCGAGGACTTCGTTACAACAAACGGCAAGGATTTGATAGTCGATTTGATATCGCTTGTCGTCCTCGTGGTTATTATCTGCTGTATGAATTTCAGACTCGCAATGCTCGTGCTTCTGCCTATACCGTTTGTGTTCCTGCTCGTAGATAAGCTGTTTCATGTTATGGCAAAGCGATATACAAGAGTGTGGCGTAATATGACAGAGCACGACTCAACACTCCACGATATCTTAAACGGTATCAGAGTTATAAAGTCCTACGGAACTGAGGTAAAGGAAATCCGGAAATATTCTGACTGCTCACTCAAAGCCGCAAGGTCAAGCGTCAGAGCGGAAATCGTCTGGTATCTCACAATCCCGTTTTCAGAGCTTATCATGACAGTCGGAAATTTCCTCGTGCTGTATTTCGGCGGAAAGCTCATTATAGACGGAGGTCTGAAGCTGGGCGAGCTCGTGCAGTTTACAACCTATGTTTCAATGCTCTATGACCCGATAAGACGCTTCATACATATCCCGAAGCAGCTTGCGGATGCCGCCGTTTCAGCAAGCAAGGTGTTCGAGGTGCTCGAGGATAAAAACGGACTTAAGGAGTCTGAAAACCCTGTTGAGCTTGATATAAAGGGCGACATAGAGTTTAAGAATGTCTACTTCGGCTACAGAGAATATGACCCTGTCCTTAAGGATATCAGCGTCAGGATAAATAAGGGCGAAATGATAGGTATCGTAGGACATTCAGGTGTAGGAAAATCAACAATGATAAACCTCATATTAAGGCTCTATGACGTAACAGGCGGCAGTGTCCTTATCGACGGCACCGATATAAGAGAGCTTTCGCAGAAAAGCCTCAGAAGTCAGATAGGCGTCGTTTTGCAGGAAACCTTCCTTTTCGACGGCTCTGTGCTTGAAAACATCTGCTACGCAAAGCCTTCCGCAACCTTCGAGGAGGTTATCAGAGCCGCTAAAATCGCCAATGCCCACGACTTTATCACAAAGCTCCCCGACGGATATAATACAAGGGTAGGAAACAAGGGCTACCAGCTTTCAGGCGGTGAGCGTCAGAGAGTAGCAATCGCCCGAGCAATACTCCATGACCCTAAGATTATAATCCTCGACGAAGCAACCGCTTCGCTTGATACAGAAACCGAAAAGCAGATACAGGAAGCCCTCGGCAGACTTATAAAGGGAAGAACAACTATCGCAATTGCCCATAGACTTTCAACCCTCTCAGAAGCCGACCGACTAATCGTGCTCGATAAGGGTAAGCTTGCAGAGTTTGACACCCACGAAAACCTTATGCGTAACAAGGGCGTCTACTATAAGCTCGTTATGGCACAAAGACAAACAACAAAGATGAAAAAGGCAAATGCATAAAATAAGGCTGGCAGAGTGAAATCTCTGTCAGCCTTAAATTTATTTCTCACCATAAAACTGTGGTATAAAATCTGTCCTTGCGGAAGACTTGCCCTGAATGTACCAGGTAAAGCCATACTTTTCAGCCGCATCAAGCACCTTCTCATACTCAAAGGTCGTGAGCCTGCGGTCTATCTCCGGATGAAGCGAGCTCTTGAAAACAGGTGTGTACTGACTCATAATGCTCAGCAGTATCTCGTCGCTTGCGTACCTTTTACCCAGATAATCCATTATCTCAATGGAATCCTTCCTGTGAGAAGGGAGCACCAGATGCCTTACCATAACACCCCGTACAAGTCCGTCACCGTCAAACTGAGGCTTTCCAACCTGACGTACCATCTCATCAATCGCCCTTGTCGCAACCTCGAAATAGTCACCCGCCGACGAGTACTTTTTTGAAAGCTCCTCAGAGTAGTATTTGAGGTCGGGCAGATATATGTCAATGTATCCGTCAAGCGAGCGTATGGTCTCAACGCTCTCGTATCCGCCGCAGTTGTATACAACAGGAATGTGAAGCCTGCCTCGTGTAAGCGAGATAGCCTCCTTGATGTGCGGAATAAACTGCGTGCCGCTTATAAGATTTATGTTGCAAGCGCCCCTGTCCTGAAGCGAAAGCATAATTTCACAAAGCTCACCGCTCGTTATCTCGTAGCCCTTGCCTTCCTGGGAAATTTCGTGGTTCTGACAAAAACAGCATTTAAGCGTGCAGCCTGAAAAGAAAATCGCCCCGCTTCCGCTTTTTGTACAGATGCAAGGCTCTTCCCATAAATGCAGGTCAGCCCTCGCAATCCTCAGCCTGTCACTCTCTGAGCAAAAGCCCCTCGAAACAGTCCTGTCAGCACCACAGCCCCTCGGACACAGCCTGCAATTTCTGTATTCGTTATTCATATATCTCACAACCGTTTTGAAGTGGCCTGCAAACTCTCGCAAACGGGAGCTTTTCAGACATCGCCTCGCAGCAAGCCTGTGCCTTCTCTTCATTATCAAAGATTCCGTATACCGCAGAACCGCTTCCGGTCATCATAGATGCCTTCGCACCAAGTCTGCAAAGCTCGTCCTTTATAGCGAAAATCTCCTCGCAATCGCTTGCGTATTCGAGTGCGTTGAATATCTCGGAGCATATTCCGCCAAGGTCGCCCTTTTCAAATGCAAGGCATATTTTCTTAAAGTCGCTCATCTTAGGAGAAGGCATATTGTCGTATGCCGCAAAAGCCTTCGGCGTGCTTACAGAAACAGTCGGCTTTACTACAGCAATGTAACAGTCAGGCATAGAGCGAAGTGTTGTCAGCTTCTCACCGATGCCCTCGCAAATCTGACAGCCACCCGCAATGCAGAAGGGAACATCAGCTCCAAGTCTTTTGCCCATCTCAATAAGCTCATCCTGTGACATTCCTGTGCCAAACATCCTGTCAAGACCTAAAAGCGTTGCCGCACAGTCAGAGCTTCCACCGCCCATTCCCGCCATAGAAGGAATAGTCTTTGTAAGCTCAAATGAAAGCCCCTGCCTTATCCCGTGATGCTCAAGAAACGACCTCGCAGCCTTTATAACAAGGTTGCGGTCATCGCAAGGCACACCCGGTGTGTCGCAATAAAGCGAAAGTCCGTCTGTATCCTGCTTTTTTATAATAAGCGTGTCGTATACGGAAACCGAGTGCATAATACTGCGAAGCTCGTGATATCCGTCACTTCTCCTGCCCAGAATATCAAGCGTAATGTTAATCTTGGCAGGTGCCTTTACGGTAATGCTATCCATTTTCCTTTTCCTTTTTCAAATCTTCAATAAACTGCTCGATTCTGACAATAGCCTCTTTAAGATGCTTGAGAGAATAAGCATAGGAAATTCTGATGTAGCCCTCACCGCTGCCACCGAAAGCACTTCCCGGAACAGCAGCAACCTTTCTTTCATAAAGAAGTCGCTCACAGAACTGCTCACTTGTAAGTCCCGTCGATTTGATGCAAGGGAATACATAGAACGCACCCTCAGGATTAAAGCAGGTAAGTCCCAGCCTGTTGAATTCGCTTACAAGGAAACGTCTTCTCTTGTCGTATTCGCTCGTCATCTTCTTTACATCATTGTCACAGGAATTAAGAGCCTCAACAGCCGCATTCTGACTCACGAACGGCGAGCACATTATAGCGTACTGATGAATCTTCACTATCTGTGATACAATCGGTGCAGGTGCAGCAACATAGCCCAGTCTCCAGCCTGTCATAGCATAAGCCTTAGAGAAGCCGTTTACAAGAATAGTCCTCTCCTGCATTCCCTCAAGCTGTGCAATGGAAAAATGCTTTCTACCGTAGGTAAGCTCGGAGTAAATCTCATCTGAAAGAACCATTATGTCAGTGTCCCTTAAAAGCTCAGCAATAGGCTCTAAATCCTCTTTTGTCATAATTGCTCCCGTAGGATTGTTCGGGAAGGGGAGAATAAGAAGCTTTGTCCTGTCAGTAATCTTTTCTTTAAGGTCATCTACAGTCAGCTTGAAGTTGTTTTCAATTCTTGTCGGTACAGGTACAGCAACACCGCCGATAAGCTCAACAAGCGGAGCATAGCATACAAAGCAAGGCTCAACAACAAGTACCTCATCGCCCGGGTCGATAATGCTTCGAAGTGAAATATCAATAGCCTCAGAGCCACCGACTGTAACAATGATTTCCTTGTCCTTGTTGTAGGAAAGTCCCTGCTTTTTCATAAGATTTTCAGAAATAGCCGTGAGAAGCCTGTCAAGACCTCTGTTCGGGCCGTAAACAATCTGTCTTCTCTCAAGAGTCTCAATAGCAGCCTTTCTTATTGCCCACGGCGTAGAAAAGTCAGGCTCACCGACACCAAGACTTATAACGTCCTTCATCTTGCCGGCAATGTCAAAGAACTTTCTGATGCCCGACGGCTTCATTCCTTTGACTCTTGTGGACAGAACCTTTTCGTAATCTATCACGGACAAATCAGACCCCTTTCATCGCTTTCGTCATCGCACATAGAAAGGCCGTTGTCCTTGTATGTCTTGAGAACAAAGTGTGTAGCAGTAGAAACAACACCGTCAATAGTAGCCAGATGCTTTGATACAAAGCTTGAGATAACCATAAGGTTCTCACCGATGATAGTGATACCTATGTCAAAAGCACCCGACATAAGTGTAACACCCTTAACCTCATCAAACTGTGAAATGAATCTTGCAATGTCATCAAAGCCCGTTCTTGCCTGTGGAGTAACCTTGAGCTCAATGTATGCAGTAACAAGGTTAGGGTTGATAGCAGTGTAATCTATAAGTGTGGAGTAGCCCTTGATAACTCCGTCTCTTTCAAGCTGTGCGATTTCGTCGGCGACCTCCTGCTCGGTCTTTCCAAGCATAACCGCAAGCTCAGCGTTGCTCGTGCGTGCGTTCTTTTCAAGAAGTTCGAGTAGTTCAATCATAATAAAAGCCTCCGTAATAATAAATTTAGGGCAGATATATCTGCCTATCATATAATTATACATTTTCCTTTGCCCAAAGTCAATATTAGCAAAGAGCTTTTTGAAGGCCGAATCAAAAATATACTTGCAAAAAGACGGACAATTGTGTATAATATACTTAGCTTTTGAAACAACGAAAGGAAGGTGTGTTATATGCTTATAAAACGAGTAATTGCAGCAGTGCTGTGTCTGTGCGTGGCAACGGCTTGCCTCTCGGGCTGTAACGATAAGGAAAGCAGCTCTGCCCAGACAACCACCACAACAAGCTCGGTCGATGGTATTGAACCTGTCGTAGAGCAGGAATATGAGTATTCCTTCCCATCATTTTTAGAGAATAAGGACGCTATATCACTCTTCAATAACCTCATATATACAAGCTTTGATGCAAGGGCATCTGCTTCTGCGGTAACAGAACAGCCTTTTGAAAACTACGAGTGTGAGTATTCTTTTTTGGATGGAAGCTATTACAGCTATAAGAGTGATAATAAAAGAGGTCTCCTCGATAGCGAGGGCAATGTCATTTTGTCAGCAGGCTATAGCGAAATAGTTATGATAAGACCCGATGCTTTTCTCCTTACAACTGAGGCAGGAGAGGAGAAGTATGCCTTTGTAGGCGAAAACGGTATCGTTACAACCGAGGGCGACGGGAAGAATAACTGGTTTACTTTAGCTGAGCCGCTGAAGATTTCCCAGACCTCGGATAACGAAGCAAGTACTGTTTCCTATTACCTTGAAGCTGCAAACGGTAAGGTAGTGTACGATAAGTATTGGGACGTGCTCGAGCCTGTGTCACTCGATACAACAGGTGTCGCATCCTATAGTGCATATCTTGGGGATTCGTATTACTATATCGTGTTCGATAAGTATTATAACTATAAAATCTATGAAGGCTCTTACGCCGTGGTAGAGGTCTTTGTCGACGGAAAATACGGCTCCTGCTATGTCCTTAATATCGATGACTTCCACGAAATCAGCAGTATGATTGACAGCTTCGGAAACATTTCCGGCTCAAGACCGTCCCCGACCTCTGAGGATACAGACTATGTCAAGTTTACTTTCGGTAATACAGCAAGCAATAAGTCAAGTGTAACTGTCTCAGCAGACGGTTTTGTCTATACAGAGTCAATCGACTCTGAGGACGGTATCTACAAAAAGTATTTTGCAATTGTAGATAAAATGTGCTTTAGCGATATCGTGAACTGGATAAATACAGAGCTGTCAAAGGAATATGTCCATAAGCAGTAAACTATAAACGACATCATGGAAAACATGGTGTCGTTTTTTTGCTTTCAAAGCCGCCTTCAAAATGTAAAATCCCTTGACTTTCAGCGTATTTGTGGTATAATATAATATGTATAACTTTGCGCTCATTCCGGTATATCCAAACCGTATTCTGCCAACAATAAAGGGCAGAAAGGCGGTGTGATTTCAGAATGAAAATTGTATCCGGAAACGAAAACTCCGGGCAGGAGGAAAAAGCGACAAATTCCGATATCGAAAGAATCGAAACGATAGGCGAGGTCGTGTCGCATAACTCAAAGCACCTCATACATTGCCTTACAATAATAGGGCAGGTAGAAGGTCACTATATCCTCCCGCCTCAGAACAAAACTACAAAGTATGAGCATATTATTCCCGCACTTGTCGCCATCGAGCAGGATTTGTCAATCGAAGGACTGGTCATAATCCTCAATACAGTAGGAGGCGACGTCGAAGCAGGACTTGCAATCGCAGAGCTTGTCGCAAGTATGAAAACCCCGACAGTGTCGCTGGTGGTCGGCGGAGGACATTCAATCGGTGTCCCGCTCGCTGTCTGTGCAAAAAGGTCGTTTATCGTGCCTACCGCAACCATGACTATCCACCCCGTCAGAATGAACGGTACAGTGCTGGGCGTGCCGCAAACGCTCTCGTACTTCGATAAAATGCAGGAGAGAATAGTCAGCTTCGTGACAGGTAATTCAAAAATTACAGAGGAACGCTTCAAGGAGCTTATGATGCAAACGGGCGAGCTTGTGATGGATGTCGGAACAACTATCGACGGCGAAACAGCAGTCAAAGAAGGTCTGATAGACGAGCTCGGCGGACTGTCGCAGGCGGTAGAGTGCCTCTATAAGCTTATCGAGAATGTGCCTAAGGAGTACTAGATTATGCTTTATACTGTCGTGGCAATTGATGATATTTTTGCAAAGCAAAGCAATATAATTTATGAGGAAGTCAAGGGCGAAAGCTGTTTCTTTTCAACTAACCCCTACGACTACCTCGACATAATATGAGAGGAGGCATGTCCGATAAATTCGGACAGCTACATAATGGGAATTATCAGTACAATTATTCAGGCAATCATACAGGGTATTACAGAGTTTCTTCCTGTTTCAAGCTCAGGACACCTTTCTCTGTATCAGCATTTTACAGGCGAAAGCGGTGAGGGAGGACTTCTTCTCTCTGTGTTTTTACACCTCGGTACACTGCTTGCGGTGTTCATAGCATTCCGTGATACAATCTGGGCTCTCATCAAGGAGTTCGGAAGACTCTGTAAGGACGTAGTATCAGGTAAGTTCAAGTGGAGCGAAATGAACGGCGAAAGAAGACTCATATTTATGCTCATCTTCTCAACAGCTATGCTTATCCCGTTCTTTGTTTTCAAGGACTTCTTCACAGGAATAAGCGAGGACTCAAGTATCCTGGCCGAAGGCTTCTGCTTCCTGTATACCTCAGTTATTCTGTTTTTGGCAGACAGATTTGCAAACGGAAAGAAAATCCCTAAGGATATCACAGTCAAGGACGCTGTTGTGGTAGGTGCGTTCCAGGGCGTAGCACTCCTGCCGGGCGTATCCCGTTCAGGCTCAACTATTTCTTCGGGACTCCTGCGTGGCTTCTCAAGAGATACAGCAGTAAGATATGCGTTTATCCTCGGTATCCCTGCAATACTCGGCGGATGCCTCACAGAAGCAGTCGATGCCGCTAAGGGCGACGTTCAGTTCTATCCCGTAGAGTTCGTGATTGGCTTCTTCGTAGCAATGGTAGTCGGACTGCTCTCAATCAAAATGGTTTCATGGCTCTTAAAGAGCGATAAGTTCAAAATATTCTCAATCTATACCTTCATACTCGGTGTACTCGTTATCGGAGTTTCAATCTATGAAATCGTAACAGGAAACATCGTTTCAGTAAATATCAGATAATCAGGAATTAAAAATAAAAGAAAGGACGGCAAGACTTATGGCGCAGCAGAAAAAATCAACTGCAGCAAAAAAGAATAATACATCGTCGTCTGCAAAGACAAGAAAAACAACAGCTAAGACAACAAAACCCGTATCAAATGCAGAAAAAAGACGTACGTTTTCAATAGTGCTTTTCTTCTACGGACTGTTTATGCTCTTTGTAACCTTCATCGAAGGTGCAGGACTGTGGAAAACACTCTATGACTTCCATAGAGGTCTGTTCGGCCTTTCAGCATTTCTGTATGCACCGCTTGTGATGTACATAGCAATCATGATAGCTGCGGATAAATCCCAGAATGCAGTTATCACAAAACTTATGCAGGGAATACTCCTCATTCTCCTTTTCTCAGGACTTGCACAGATTCTTGTCGCAGGGGATGTAGAGGGAAAAACTGCACTTCTCAAAATCAAGGGACTCTACCGTGACGGTATAAACCTTAAGGGCGGAGGACTTCTCAGCGCAATATTCGGCTGGTCACTCCTTGCCGCATTCAAGAAGGTCGGAGCAACAATAATCATTATCCTGCTCACAATTATTTTCTTCCTGCTTCTTTCAAACCTTACACTCGTGCAGCTTTTCTCAGGAATAACAAAGCCGTTCCGTAAAGCAGGCTCAGCCGTTAAGAACGCTATCGACGAGGACAGAAACGAAAGAAATCAAAGGCAGGAGGCTGCCGCAGAAAAGGAGCCAAAGCCCGAAAAGGAATCAAAGAAGGAAAAAAGAGTCGATATCGCAAAGTATTATGTCGAGGATGAGGACGAGGATACAGGCTACGAGGGCTTTGCTACAATAGACGAGCTTGAGCATAGCGAGGAGCTCGATATTATCCTCCCGCCAAGACCGTTCGGACCTAAGCCTAAGAAAAAGTCCTACTTTGATGAAATGGACAACTTTGAAAAAATGAACGAGCCTTCAAAGGAACAGAAGAAGGAAGCAGAAAAAGCTTCGCAGACAGAGCTCGAAGCAAAGCAGATGCAGGAGCTTATCGACCGCTCAACCGAGGACTTCGAGGTTCCTGAAATTGCAGAGCTTATAGAGGAAGAACCGGAGGGAGAGGAAATCTTCGTCGAAAATGACGGACAGTCCTCACTTCTCGATAAGGAAAAAATCAAGAAGGAAAAGAAGCTCCCGCCTGTTACTCTGCTTACTCCTACAAGTAATAAATCAAGCGCCAAGGCTGGCGAGTCCGAAAGTCAGCAGAAGGCTGTGACACTCGTTGAAACCCTCAAGAGCTTCGGAGTCCAGACAAGAGTAATCGGTATCCACAGAGGACCTTCCGTTACACGTTTTGAGCTCCAGCCTGCAGCAGGCGTAAAGGTAAGTAAAATCACAGGTCTTGCCGACGATATTGCACTTAATCTCGCCGCACAGGGCGTAAGAATCGAAGCACCAATACCGGGAAAAGCCGCAGTCGGTATCGAGCTTGCAAACACAAACAGAGATAAGGTATCAATCAGAGAGCTTATCGACAGCGACGAGTTCAGAGATGCAAAGGGTAAGCTCAATTTCGTTGTCGGTAAGAATATCGAAGGCGGAATAGTTGTCGGCGATATCTCAAAAATGCCGCACGTGCTTATCGCAGGTACAACAGGCTCAGGTAAGTCTGTTTTCACAAACTCAATCATTATGAATATCCTCTACAGAGCAACCTCCGACGAGGTAAAGCTGCTGCTCATTGACCCGAAACAGGTTGAATTCCCGATTTATAACGGAATCCCACACCTTATCTCGCCTGTAATTACAGAGCCGAGAAAGGCAGCAGGTGCACTCGGCTGGGCAGTAACAGAAATGCTCAGAAGATATAAGCTCTTTGCAGACAATTCTGTAAGAGACTTAATCGACTATAACGAGCAGGCCCAGGAGCAGGGCTATGATAAGCTCGCTCAGATTGTTATTGTAATCGACGAGCTTGCCGACCTTATGATGGCAGCTTCAAAGGAAGTCGAAGACTCAATCTGCCGACTCGCACAGCTTGCCCGTGCAGCAGGTATGCACCTTATCATCGCTACTCAGTCACCTAGAGTTGACGTCGTAACAGGTCTTATCAAGGCAAACTTCCCATCAAGAGTAGCACTCAAGGTTTCCAATAATACCGACTCAAGAATCATTCTCGACGAGGGCGGAGCAGAAAAGCTGCTCGGAAACGGTGACCTTCTCTATAAGCCTGTCGGCCTCGGAAAGCCTATGCGTATCCAGGGAAGCTTCGTTTCAACTGCCGAAATCAGAGCAGTCGTTAAGTTCCTCAAGGACAACGAAAGTGCAGAGTATGACGACGAGGTCCTCGAGGGCATCGAAAAGAATATCCCTGTTCCAAAGGGCGAAAAGCCACAGGGTGCAGAGATAGATACAGGTGCTCCGAAATCTGACGATATGTTCGAGGAAGCTATGAGAATAGTCGTTGAAACAAAAACAGCTTCAACCTCCTTCCTCCAGAGAAAGCTCTCACTCGGCTATGCAAGAGCCGCAAGAATTATGGACGACCTTGAAAATGCAGGTGTCGTAGGTCCTGCGGTCGGTGCAAAGCCAAGACAGGTGCTTATGACCAGAGAGCAGTGGCTCGAAAGAGAAGCAACCAGAGAATAATGGGGTTTTAGAATGTCAGACAGAAAAAGCTATAATACAAATACCAGAAAAAATACATACGCAAAAACCACAAAGAAAGTGGCATCGGCTGTAAAAAAGCTCCCTGATAAGCAAAAGAAAATGCTTCTGTTTGCAGTGATTGCTCTGGTGCTTGTGGTGGTAATCTATAAGATTCTTACCGCTACTGGAGTTATCGACGAAAATGCACTTAAGGTAAAGCTCGGACTTGCCGATAAGCCCGCTACAAATGCAAGCACAAGCGTCCACTTTGTCGACGTCGGACAGGGCGACTGCTCGCTTATTATCTCAAACGGAGAAGCAGTCCTCATAGACGCAGGCGAGGTAGAGTACGGCGATACGGTTGTAAAGTACCTTAAAGCCCAGGGCGTTAAAAAGCTTAAGTATGTGATAGTCTCCCACCAGCATACAGACCATATGGGCGGTATGTCAAAGGTCCTCAAGAACTTTGAGGTCGGCGAGCTTCTTATGCCTCCTATCCCCGATGAGCTTTTCCCAACAAACTCTACCTATGATAACTACCTCGATACCCTGGACAGCGAAGATGTCAACGTCACAGAAGCTGAAAACTGTACGCTGAAGGTCGGTGACGTAGAGCTGAAACTATATGTCCAGGACGTAAACGCAGGCTATGAGGACCTCAATAACTTCTCAATCGTAGTTAAAGCAACTCATGGCGATAACTCGTTTATCTTCGCAGGTGATGCCGAGTTCGATGAAGAGGATAACCTCTCAAGAAGCGACTATGACCTCTCTGCAAAGGTTATGAAGGTAAACCACCACGGCTCAGGCGGTTCGTCAGGCTATAACTTCCTCGATGCAGTAAAGCCTGATTATGCCGTGATTTCAGTAGGAAGAAATAACGACTACGGTCACCCTAAGGAAGCCGCACTCAAGCGTATATCAAAGTATTGTGACAAGATATACAGAACCGATTTGAACGGCAGCGTCGTGTTTGAATCTGACGGCGAAGGACTGAATGTTATTCTCGAAAAGGAATAGAGGAATAAACTATGAAAACCTATTCGGTAAGTGAAATATCAGACGGAAAGGTAACCTGTATAGCAGAGGACGAAAGCCGTATAGTGCTTCCTGCCTCATCGCTTCCCCCGACACTGAGGGAAGGGGATATCCTCAGATTTGAGGAAAGCGAAGCAACAGTAGATAATAAAGCGACCCAGAATAAAAGAGCACAGATGCTCGCAAAACAAAAAGCACTTCTGCGTAAAAACAGAAGAAGACGTGGAAAGTAAAGCGTGTATCTGAAAATCGGAGATGATGTGTAAATGAACAGCGACCTCATTGAGCTTATAGACCGGAGCTATGCGAAAATGTCAAAAGGTCATAAGCGTATCGCAGACTATATCAAGGAGCATTACGACAAAGCAGCATTTATGACTGCCCTTAAATTCGGACAAACCGTCGGCGTCAGTGAATCTACCGTCGTAAGATTTGCCTCGGAGCTTGGCTTTGACGGATACCCAAGCCTCCAGAGCTCACTCCAGGACTTGATGAGAAGTAAGCTCACTACCGTTCAGCGTATCGAGGTAACAAACGATACAATCGGCGATGACGATATCCTCAATAAAATGCTTTCTCTCGATATCGAGAAGATAAGAAGAACTATGGAGGAAACCTCCCACGAGGACTTTAATAAAGCAGTTGAGAAAATCGCAGGCTGTAATACAATCTATATCATCGGTGCAAGAAGCTCAGCCTCACTTGCACAGTTCCTGTGGTATTACTTCAATCTCATATTCCCACAGGTCAAGCTTGTCCATGCCTCAACAAGAAGTGAGCTGTTTGAACAGATTATGCGTATTGATGAAAAGGACGTGCTTATCGGTATGTCCTTCCCAAGATACTCAAGACAAACCGTACTCGCTCTCCAGTATGCAAGGTCAAGAGGCGCAAGCGTCGTAGCAATTACCGACTGTGCCTCATCACCTCTTACACAGTATTCAGATTGTAACCTCTTTGCAAAAAGCGATATGGCATCATTCGTCGATTCGCTCGTAGCTCCGCTCAGCCTCATAAATGCACTCATCGTTGCAGTTTCAGCAAGAAATAAGGACGTTGTAACAAGAAACTTTGAACGCTTGGAGGAAATCTGGCGTGAGTATGAGGTGTACGAGGAAGCAAAGCCCGAATCTCAGGGATGATAAAAAACCAACCGAAAGGATTGCTTCTATGAATAAAAGTCAGGTCATTATCGTCGGTGCAGGCGCAGGAGGTCTTTTCTCTGCAATAATGCTTGCAAGAAACGGCGTGAAATGCCTCGTTATAGAGCAAAATAAAATCTTAGGAAAAAAGCTCCTCATTACAGGTAAGGGAAGATGCAACGTCACCAATAACTGCGACGCCCAGACCGTGATGAATAATATCCCGCATAACTCAAGATTTATGTATAGTGCCCTCAGCAGCTTTGAGCCAAAGGATACTATCAGATTTTTTGAGGAGCTCGGTGTGGAGCTTAAAACCGAAAGAGGGAACAGAGTGTTCCCCAAAAGCGATAGGTCGCAAAGTATTGTTAATGCACTCATAGACGAAGCTAAAAAGCTCGGAGTCAGATTTGTGAAGGAAAAGGTGCTCTCGCTCTCTCAGAACGAGGGTAACATCTGCGAGGTTGTTACCGATAAAAGCAGATATCTTTGCGATAACGTAATTGTCGCAACAGGCGGAAAATCCTACCCGAATACAGGCTCAACAGGTGACGGCTATGCGTTTGCAGAAAGTATGGGACATACCGTAACTGAGCTATGCCCGTCACTCGTTCCGATTGTTACCGAGGAAAGCGAGCCTGCTGAAATGATGGGACTGTCGCTTAAGAACGTAACCCTTACACTCAAGGATAATATAAAGAATAAGAAAATCTATTCCGAAATGGGCGAAATGCTCTTTACCCACTTCGGAATTTCAGGGCCGCTTGTACTCTCTGCAAGTGCCCATATAGACAAAATCGAAAAGAACAGGTATACAGTCGAAATCGACTTAAAGCCTGCACTCAGCGAAAAACAGCTCGACGAAAGAATCCTGCGTGACTTCTCGCAGGAGCTTAACCGTGATTTCTGCAATTCACTCGGTATGCTTCTGCCGTCAGCTATTATCCCGATTGTTGTTTCAAGAAGCAAAATCCCACCCGACCTGAAGGTCAATAGTATAACAAAACAACAGCGTCAGGCACTCGTGAATGCGATAAAATGCTATACACTCACTGTCAGGGATTTCAGACCAATCGACGAAGCAATTATTACAAGAGGCGGAGTCAGCATCAAGGAAATCTCACCGAAAACTATGGAGTCAAAGCTTGTGAACGGACTCTATTTTGTCGGCGAAATAATCGACGTCGATGCATATACAGGAGGCTTCAATCTCCAGATTGCCTTCTCAACAGCCTATTGTGCCGCACAGGCAATTACAGAGAAGCTTGCGTATTAGTCGCACTTATGAAAGGAAGTTTTTTATGTCAATAAATATCGCCCTCGACGGCCCGTCAGGTGCAGGAAAATCCACAATAGCAAAAATGCTCGCCAAGAAAATGGAGTATGTCTATGTCGATACAGGTGCACTTTATAGAGCAATCGCCCTGTTTATGCTCAGAAATGACGTCGATATCTCGGATGATGACAAGGTAGTGGAAATGCTTCCGCAGGTGGAAGTCAACCTCTCTTATGTAGACGGCGCACAGCAGGTTCTTCTCTGTGGCGAAAATGTGTCAGATAAAATCAGAACACCCGAAGTATCAATGGGTGCATCAAGAGTTTCAGCTATCCCGCAGGTAAGACAGTTCCTGTTTGACCTCCAGCGTAATATCGCTAAAACAAATAATATCATTATGGACGGCAGAGATATCGGTACTGTCGTTCTGCCAAACGCTGATGTCAAGATTTTTCTTACCGCAACTGCCGAGGAAAGAGCAAACAGACGCTTTAAGGAGCTGCAGGAAAAAGGTGATACATCAACCTATGAGGAGGTCCTCGCAGATATAAATCAGCGTGACTATAACGATACACATAGAGATGTCGCTCCGCTCAGGAAAGCAGACGACGCTGTGGAAATAGACTCTACAAAGCTCGATTTGGAGCAGGCTGTGCAAGCAATATATGATACCATTCAGGCAGAGCTTGCCGGGAAGAATACAGAGAAGAATGAGGAGAGAAGGTCGTCACTTGCCGCTAAGCGTGAAGCCTTCGACTTCAGTAGTATTGAACCTGTCGGTACACCGAAAAAGTATAATAAGCTAAAGCTATTTGGCTATGCAATACTCAGAGTGCTCGTTACCTTCTGCTTTAAAATTGCCTTCAATCTCAAAATCACCGGCAAGGAGAATGTCCCTAAAACAGGCTCAAATATCTTTGCCTCAAACCATAGAAGCTATTTAGACCCTATTTTTATAGCAACAAAAGCCAAGGTCCCTAACAGCTATATGGCAAAGGACGAGCTGTTCCACGGCAATAAGTTCTTTACATGGCTCATCAAGTATATGGGCGCCTTCCCGGTTGTAAGAGGAAGCGGTGACTCAAGCGTTATCACAACCTCAATCGAAAAGCTCAGAAGCGGTAGAAACCTCATTATCTTCCCGGAGGGAACACGCTCAAAGGACGGTACCCTCGGCAGAGGTAAAACAGGCGTGGCTCTTATAGCCGCTGTCGCACAGGTTCCCGTTGTCCCTGTCGCTATCTCGTTCAAAGGAGAAAAGCTTAAGTTCAGGTCAAAGGTTATCGTCAGCTACGGTAAACCAATCAGCCCCGAAGAGCTCAAGATAGACTCCGCTGATACCCGTGCAATGAAGCGTATAAAGACTACTATTATGAATGGTATCGCTGAACTGGTGAATGAAAATGTTAACAAATTGTAAATTTTTCACCGCAAAGACCGCAGGGTTTTGTTTTGGGGTGGACAGAGCCGTAAAAATAGTGTATAATAATTTAGATAATCGAAATAAAGTAGTTACACTCGGTCCCATTATCCATAACCGCAATGTTGTGGAGGATTTGGAGCGTAAGGGCGTCTTTGCAATTGATGACGTGTCGCAGGCAACTGCCGATATGACAGTGGTTATCCGTTCGCATGGCGTGGGTAAGAATGTCTACGATAAGCTGGCTGAAATAGGCTCGCAGGTCATAGATGCTACCTGTCCGTTCGTTTCAAGAATACACAAGATTGCAAGGGATAAAACAGAGGAAGGCTGTACAGTGCTTATCGCAGGGGATAAAACACATCCCGAGGTAGTCGGCATTTCAGGACATTGTGTAACTGAGCCTGTCGTTTTTTCTGACGAGAAGGAGCTTGTGAGTATTATCGGAAGCGGAATGCTCAGCGGAAAAAATGTAGCGGTGCTCGCCCAGACAACCTATAATACGCAGGTCTGGGAAAAGTGTCTTGCAGTAATCGAAGAAAAGCTGCCGGACGCTACGGTTTTCGATACAATATGTAATGCAACAAGTGAGCGTCAGCGTGAAGCGGCTGAGCTTGCAAAGGAATGCGACATGATGATAATTGTCGGCGGACGGCATAGCTCCAATACTCATAAGCTGTCAGCAGTCTGTGAAAAGTATTGTCCTACATATCTTATCGAAACAGCTTCGGAGCTCACAGGGCTCAACTTCGGCAATGCCGAGAAAATAGGGATTTCTGCCGGTGCATCAACCCCGGCATATATAATCAAGGAGGTACAACAAACCATGAGTGAAATTTTAAACACAATGGAAGAATTCAACCTGGAGGCAATCGACCAGAGCTTTCAAAAAATATATACGGGGAAAAAGGTAACTGGTATTGTTACAACTGTCAACAACAGCGAAGCAATGGTTGACATCGGAACAAAGCATACAGGTATTATCCCTGCATCCGAGCTCTCATATGATTCTTCCGCAAAGGCTTGCGACATCGTAAAGAAGGGCGACGAGGTTGAGCTCATCGTTCTCAAGATTTCCGATAAGGACGGTATCGTAACACTTTCCAAGAAGCAGGTAGACGCTGTAAAGGGTCTCGAAGCAGTAGAAAAGGCTCTCGAAGACGGAACAGTACTCAAGGGTACAGTTACAAACGTTGTTAAGGGCGGCGTAATCCTCAACGCTAACGGCGTAAGAGTATTCGTTCCTGCATCACAGGCAACAGCAAGACGTGACGATAAGCTCGAAGAGCTTCTCAAGAAGGAAGTTGACTTCAAGGTTCTCGAAGTAGTAGCTGCTAAGCAGAGAGTAGTTGGCTCTATCAGAGCAGTAGCTAAGGAAGCAAGAGCTGCAGCAAGAGCTAAGTTCTTTGAAAATGCTCAGGTTGGCGAAACAGCTAAGGGTACAGTTAAGTCTATCACAGATTACGGCGTGTTCGTAGACCTCGGCGGAATCGACGGACTCATCAGAAAGCCTGACCTTTCATGGAACAGAATCAAGCACCCATCTGACGTGGTTGCAGTAGGCGACGAAATCGAAGTAATCATCAAGGACATCGACGCTGAAAACGGCAAGATTGCCCTTACATATAAGAAGGATGACGAAAATCCTTGGAATAAGTTTGTTGCAAACTATGCTGTTGACCAGGTAATCGAAGCAACTGTTGTTTCAATTACTTCATTCGGCGCATTTGCACAGATTATCGAGGGCGTTGACGGCCTCATCCATATCTCACAGATTGCTAATACCAGAGTTGGTAACGTAGCAGACCTGCTTGAGGTTGGTCAGAAGGTTGAAGTAAAGATTACTGAAATTGATACAGAAAAGAACAGAATCAGCCTTTCTATGAGAGCACTTCTCCCAGAGGAAGAAGCTGCTGAAGAAGAAGCACAGGAAGCTCCTGCAGCAGAAGAAGAGGAATAATCTGATTGTGATAAGGGGGGCGTTTGTTCGTCTCCCTTTTTCGTTTTAGGAAGAAATTACAATGCAGAATAAATTCTTTTTTGGCATCAGAAACTATACTTGTAGAATAATAAAGTAAAGAGCAATTTTTGAAAGGCATAAGCTTTGAATTATGGAAAACAAGAGAACTTCAGCTAAAAAGAAAAAGATAATAAAGAGCATCAAGAAAACTCTCGGAGTGCTGGGAACTCTGCTTTGCTCACTTATACTCGTTATCATAATTACAGGCTCAGTGTTTGTAACGGCGATAACGGTGTATGTGTTCAACTTCGCAGAAGGTACAGAGGACTATGTTTCACTCGAAGAAATCGAGCTTACCTATACCTCGCAGATTCTTGCACCTAACCCCGACTACGACGGCACAAACGAGCAGTGGCAGGTCTACTATACAATGTCATCTGCCGGTGACAAAATGGTCTGGACAGAGTTTGACGAAATCTCAAGATATGTAATCGACGCGTTCGTCTGCTCAGAGGACGAAAGATTCTATGACCACGATGGCGTTGACTTCAAGCGTACCTTCGGTGCCTTTGTAAATATCTTTATCCCAATCTATGATAATATGCAGGGTGGTTCTACTATTACCCAGCAGACTATTAAGGTAATCACAGGCGACGACGCAAGAGACGGCGTTGAAGGTGTTTCGAGAAAGATAAGAGAAATCCTGCGTTCTATCAATACCGAGAATACCTACGGTAAGGACGATATCCTCGAAGCGTACCTCAACGTTATCTACCTCGGAAGAGCAGAGGGCTGTAACTATTACGGCGTGCAGTCTGCAAGTAACTTCTACTTCGGCAAGGACGTTAATGACCTTACGCTTGCCGAGGCAGCTACAATCGCCGCAATCAATAAAGACCCGACATTCTATAACCCGTACAGAAACCCTGATAATAATAAGGGCAGAGCTACCTATATCCTAAACAAAATGTACGAGAACGGCGCCGTTTCCTCTGACGAGTACTATAACGCACTCTCAGAGCTCGAAACAATAAAGATTGTCGGAGATACAACCTATTCCACAAGCGGAGAACAGCTTTCCGCTCAGTCTTCTGTAAGCTCATATTATGTCGATGCTACTATCAGCCAGGCAATTACCGAGCTTATGGATATCTACGGAATCGACTATGATACCGCTTCATCAAGACTCTATAGCGGCGGATATAAAATCTATACAAATGTTGACCTTGAAATGCAGGAAAAGCTCGAGCAGGAATACCTCGATGATACAAACTTCCAGTCGTATGAGCTCGAAGAAGACGACCTGCTCAGTGCCTTCATCTGTATGGACTATGAGGGCAAGGTGCTCGCCGTAATAGGTAACAGAGGCGAAAAGGAATCCTCAAGAGTGTGGAATAACGCTACTATGGCTACCCGTTCGCCGGGCTCAACCATTAAGCCGCTTTCTGCATTTGCTCCCGCTATCGAGCAGGATATGGTGACATGGTCAACACTCCTCAAGGACGACCCGATTGACCTCGCCCCTGCAGGAAGTACAGAACCAAACCTGTTCCCGAATAACTACTCTGAGTATGGTGACGATAACCCGAACTGGAGCCATAAGCTCATGACAGTAGAGAAAATGCTCGAAACCTCTACAAATACAGGTGCGGCACAGCTCGTAAGAATGCTCACTCCGTCATATTGCTATAACTTCCTCCAGGGAAGTCTCGGATTTACAAGCCTCGTACAGAGAGACGACAGCGGAAGAAGTGACGTCGCATATTCTCCTATGACAGTAGGCTCGCTTACCAGAGGTATGTACCTCTCGGAACTCGTGGCTGCGTATCAGATATTCGGCAACGGTGGCGTGTATTACGGACATTCGTTTATCAATAAGATTGTCGATAAGGACGATAAGGTAGTCTATGAGCACGACCCTTATCAGCTTAAGGCTATCGGCTCTGATACAGCATATGTCCTCAACAGAATGATGCTTCAGGTTGTAGAAGGTCCGGACGGTACAGGAAAGGCTGCAAACCTCGATACAGTTGAGGTTATCGCTAAAACAGGTACATCTGAAAACTGGGAAAACCTTACCTTTGTCGCTTGTACTCCTGAGTATGTCAGCGGTATCTGGGTAGGTTATGAAAACCCTGATGTCATTGATACTTCAAAGTACCAGAGCATCGCTAAGATGTGGAAGAACGTGTTCGGCGAAATTGCCGACGCAGGTACAGTCAAGACCTTCAAGGGCGACTCAAATGTCTCCCACCTCAGATATTGTACAAAAACAGGTCTTATAGCAACTGCCGATTGTGAATCAACAGCTATGGGCTACTTTAAGAACAGCAATACGCCTGAAACCTGTATGGAATGCCTCGATATCGACGATGACGCTATGGATAACGTGGATGACGATTCCGATATCTACGGAAACTAATATTTGACGATGAATGCCTTTGCTTCGTGCGAAGGCATTTGCTTAGACAAAATACGGAGAGTGTTTATGGAAAAACTAAGACTTTGTTGTCCTTGCCACTTCGGACTCGAAAGTGTGCTGAACTTTGAAATAAAGAAAATCGGCGGCGAGAATATTACCGTCACCGACGGAAAGGTGTCCTTCGACGGAGATGCAGAAATACTTGCAAAAGCAAACCTTCGTACCTCTGTCGCAGAAAGAGTCCTCATAGAGCTTAAAAGCTTTAAAGCGGAAACCTTCGAGGAGCTGTTCCAGGGTGTCAAAAGTATAGAGTGGGAACGCTTTGTCGGAAAGAACGACGCATTCCCCGTTAAAACAGGCTATTCACTCCACTCAAAGCTCACAAGTATCCCCGATTGCCAGTCAATTGTCAAGAAGGCTGCTGTAGAAAGACTCAAGAGTAAATACGGCATATCATGGTTTGAGGAAACAGGCGCAACGCTCCCCATACAGTTTTCTATCTTTAAGGATGTAGCAACAATCTACCTCGAAACAAGTGGCGAAGGTCTCCATAAAAGAGGCTACCGCCGAAAGTCTAACGACGCTCCAATCAAGGAAACACTCGCAGCAGGTATCGTTGACCTCGCAAGAGTAAGACGTGACAGCATTGTCTGTGACCCTATGTGCGGCTCCGGTACGTTTCTTATCGAGTCTGCCTATAAAGCGCTCAGTATTTCCCCGGGAATAAGAAGACATTTTCTCGCAGAGGACTGGAGCTGTTTTGATAAAAACGTGTGGAAAAATGCAAGGGAACAAGCCCTCGCCGATATAGATAAGCAGGGGAAATTCCATGCCTACGGCTCTGATATAGACCCGGCCTGTGCAGACCTTTCAATTATGAATTCAAAGAAAGCAGGCGTCAATTCAAAAATCTCAGTCGATAATGCTGATGTCAGAAGCTTTAAGCTCCCTAAGGGCGCAATTACAATATGTAATCCACCGTATGGCGAAAGACTCCTGGAGATAAAACAGGCGGAAGAGCTCTATAAGGTTCTCGGTCAGAAGCTCTCACCATCAAAGGATAATCCTTGCTATATAATTTCACCGCACGAGGACTTTGAAAAGTTCTTCGGAAAGAAGGCGGACAAACGCAGAAAGCTGTATAACGGTATGATAAAATGTCAGCTTTTTATGTACTACCTATAAGTAAAGACAGAATTTATAAAAAAATAAATACCACTCGTTCGTTTTTAGTCAAGGCTATGAAAGTTTGTTTTTCATAGCCTTGTTTTCTTGACAAGAAAGGGTGAAAAAACGTATACTTTTATTGTAGAATGAAATCGGTATGTCTTCATACCGTACGGAGGTATATGTATGTCAATCCCTGAAATTTTCGGCATAGACGTCTTTAATGAGTCAGTAATGCAGGAAAGACTGTCAAGCGATGTCTATAAGGCTTTCAAGAAAACAATAGAAGAAGGAAAACACCTCGGCCAGTCACTCGCCGACGCAATAGCTGTCGCAATGAAGGACTGGGCTGTAGAAAAGGGTGCAACCCACTTTACTCATTGGTTCCAGCCGATGACAGGTATCACAGCCGAAAAGCACGATAGCTTTATCTCTCCATCAGGCGACGGACACGTAATAATGGAGTTTTCAGGAAAGGAGCTTATAAAGGGCGAAACAGACGCTTCTTCCTTCCCGTCAGGCGGTCTGCGTGCAACCTTTGAAGCAAGAGGTTATACAGCATGGGACCCTACCTCATACGCTTTTATCAAAGGAAATATCCTCTGTATCCCAACAGCTTTCTGTTCGTACAGCGGTGAAGCTCTCGATAAAAGAACTCCGCTGCTTCGTTCAATGGAGGCTATCAATAAATCAGCTCTCAGAGTCCTCAAGATATTAGGAAGCGATGCAGCACACGTTACACCGAATATCGGCGCAGAGCAGGAATACTTCCTCATCGACAGAGAAATGTATTCCAAGAGAAAGGACCTTATATATACCGCAAGGTCGCTCTATGGTGCAAAGCCACCTAAAACACAGGAGCTCGACGACCACTACTTCGGTACAGTTAAAACAAGAGTCGCAGCCTATATGGCAGACCTCGACGAGCAGCTCTGGAAGCTCGGCGTGCTTGCAAAAACAAAGCATAACGAGGTTGCACCTTGCCAGCACGAGCTTGCTCCGATTTTCTCAGTAGCAAATGTCGCAACTGACCATAACCAGCTCACAATGGAGCTTATGAAGAGAACAGCAAGACGTCACGGCTTTAAGTGTCTGCTCACTGAAAAGCCTTTTGAACACGTAAACGGCTCCGGTAAGCATATCAACTGGTCACTTTCTACCGATACAGGCGTCAACCTCTTGAATCCCGGTAAAACTCCTGCAGAAAATGCTCAGTTCCTTACCTTCCTCGTAGCCGTAATCAAGGGCGTTAATAAGTATCAGGACCTCCTTAGAATTTCAGTAGCTTCTGCAAATAACGACCATAGACTCGGTGCCTCTGAAGCTCCGCCGTCAATTATCTCAATATTCCTCGGCGATGAGCTTACTGCAATCCTCGATTCAATCGTAAAGGGAGAGGTGTACCACGCAACAGGTAAGCAGTATATGGAGGTCGGCGTAGATATCCTCCCTAACTTCAAGAAGGATACAACCGACAGAAACAGAACCTCTCCTTTTGCCTTCACAGGTAATAAGTTCGAGTTCCGTTCACCTGGCTCAAAGCTCTCTGTCGCTGGTCCTACAACCTTTATCAATACAATCGTTGCAGATGTCCTCGACGAGTTCGCAGATGAGCTCGAGGGTGCTGAAGATGTTAAGGAAGCACTCAATAAGCTCATTAAGAGAACTATCGAGGAAAACAGTGCTATCATCTTCAACGGTGACGGCTATAGCTCCGATTGGGTAGAGGAAGCTAAGAAGAGAGGCCTCGTTAATTATCCGTCAACTCCTGACGCACTTCCTCATTTTGCAGATAAGAAGAATGTCGAGCTGTTTGAGAGACATAACGTCTATAGCGAAACCGAAATCCGTTCACGTATCGAGATTCTCCTCGAGGAGTATATCAAGACTATCAAAATCGAAGCAAGAACTATGCTCGATATGGCTAATAAGGATATCTTCCCGGCTGTGTCCTCATATGTTAAGGAGCTTGCTCAGACAGCTAAGCTCGCAGGTGAGTGCGGCGTAAACGCAGAGTATGAAAACGATATGCTCAGAAAGCTCACAGACCTTACTTCGAAAATGTATAAGGCTTATAACGAGCTGAGCGAAATTGAGAAGCCTCTCGAACAGCCGATTACAGGCTGCGAAAAGCTCGCCAAGTATTGCCACGATACAGTTATCCCGGCAATGAAAGTCCTCAGAGAGCCAGCCGATGAGCTTGAATCACTCGTTGGTCAGAAGTATTGGCCATACCCAACCTACGGCGAACTGCTTTTCTATGTTTAATAATGTAAGCCCTCGACTGCCGAGGGCTTTTTTGTTGACAATAAGGTGCATAAATGATATAATAAATTTATATTACAAAACATAGGGGTTGATTATAATGGGAAACAGGTACTCAGGTCTCGCTGACGGTATCGAAGCAAGAAGACAAGCTAAGCTGCAAACCGAGAGAACTGCTTTTTCAAATTGCAAAGAGGATTTGTCTGATATCAGCTTTGAAGTGAAAGGAAGCTCAGGCTCAGTCAAAGCAATGCTCCCGCTCATCGGAGCTATGCTGCTCTTTATTACATACTTTATTATCAAGTATTCCCGTGGCGATACAAAAGAAATGGCGAGCAGTTTTACGTTTGTGTTCGGAGCCTTCGCTGTCATGCTTGTAATAGTTTCTGTTGCACTGTTTGTAACAAGCAAAAAGCCACCTGTTATCGTTCGTGGAAAAACTGTCTCAGTAGGCGATTTAAGCCTCACAAGTGACCAGATTTCACACGTAGAGTGTACCTCGATGAATCAGATAAAGATTCATTCAAAGGGCAAGAAGGTCTGTGTTTTCAGTTGGCACGAGGATAACGGCGAGCTGTTTATGGCTTGGGCAAGAAAATGCAAAATAGTAATCCTCGATAAAAGAGAATTCTGATAGAATAAGTAAAGTCCGCAGAGTAATCCCTGCGGACTTTTTGTGTATCCTATTCAGAAGCCTACGGCAGTCTCTTGCTAAGACCTGAAAGATATGATTTGAGTAGCTCCTTGTCGCTGGCTTTTAGATTTCGGTATATTGAAATAACCTCACGCTCATCAGAGTCGAGTATATCAGAAAGCTCTGAGACGGTTGTCTCGTCGTCAAAAAACTGCTTAAGGCTTATATTGAGACCGCCGCAGATTTTTTCAAGAGTAACAAAGCCGGGCACTGTGTTTCGTACAAATATGTTGTTCAGTGACGAGTATGGCAAATCAGATTCTTTCGCAAGTCGGTATATTGTCCAGTTGCGTTCATCAAGAAACTGCTCAATTCTCATCAGAATGAAGTTCTTCTCTTGTTCCATAATATACTCCCTTCATCTTCCTATGATTATATTTTACTTTATTTTTTATGTCTTTAACAGATGAATATATGAGTAATAACAGCTTGACAAACATACTCAACTGAGTTATAATCGGAGTATAAATTTCAGATGAAAGGAATTTAATATGAAAAGAATTATATCAGCATTAACAGCACTTCTGCTTGCGGCATCTCTACTTACAGCTTGCGGAAGTGACGATAAAAACAGCAGTAACACAACCTCACAACCAGACAGCAGCTCTGAGAATGCTTCAAGCATAACAGACTCAAGTGCACCTGATAACACCGACTCCTCAGTCCCTGATTCCGGTGTTTCCGACAACGAAGAAATCACACCAAACGCTGAGAGCGATTTTGTCTGGCACGTGCTTACAGCCGACGAAACAACAAATCCGAAATGCGTAGGCGGAGTCGTGATAACAGCCTATGTAGGCGAGTCCGACGAGGTTGTTATCCCTAAGACAATTGATGATAAGCCCGTCGTAGCAATAGGCGAATTTGCATTCAGTCCGTCGTCGCTTGATGACTGGTATTATGATGACTATGAGTACACTGAAGCTTATGGACATTATCCCGTGCGTGCTCTCGTGGACTATTTAGGCTTATCGGAAAAGTATGAAAAGCTTGACGCCGAAGCAACTGCTGAAATGGAGAAGCTGGGCATTACCTACAGAGATATAGACAATTACTGTGACGAGTGGGATATGTATTTTAACAGCGAAGAAGACCTGTCAGCTCTGATTAAAAAGTTTGAGGAAATCGGAAAATCTGATATAGCTCAGTATCTCGAAAAGTATACCTATAATGAACATTACTATTTTATGAGGGATAGAGACGAGGATGACGATAATATAGCATCTGTGTATATTGCTTCATATTCAAGATACATGAATGAGATTATCTCAGCGCTGGAAGAAGCCCCGAAACAGTCGAATTTGAAATCGGTACTGCTTCCTGATTCTGTTTCATTAGTCGGAGGAGCCGCCTTTGCTTTTTGTGATAGTCTTGAAAAGGTGCTTGTCTATGGACTCGATGAAGGGGAAGTCCCCGTTATCGGAAGCGGAATCTGTACGTCAAGTCAAAAGGACAATTGCACAGAAGGCTTACAGTTCTTTGCGTGCAGTAAACTTAAAGAAACTAATCTCTATATGAACGTAAATGGATATGGAAGCCAGTGCTATGAATATTGCATAGGACTTGAGAAAGTATACCTCTATCCGACAGAAGACGGAGGTCTCGAATTTTCGTATTGTATACCTCATTCTTATAAAATCAGCGAAGTAATAGTCGCCGACTGTGCAACCGAAGTACATAAGTATTACGGCGAGATGGCGTATCCGTTCAAGGACTGTACGTTCTATGTCCCTGCATCAGTTACAGAACAGGATGAACACAGCTTCTGTCAGCATAACTACTATGAAGATGGCGGCAGTGAGGGAACAAAATGCAGTTATGACGGTATCACCATCATAACCCCAGCAGGCTCTTATGCCGAGCAGTTTGCAAAGGATAACGGAATAAACTACAAAAACTAATAGAAACAAAAATGCCCCGTGTTTTTCACAGGGCATTTTGCTTTGCTATTTGTCAAAGCTTGGGTTGTAAGCGTAGAAGTTCTTTGAGTTGAGCATATCCTGAACAAGTCTCAGTCCCTCGCCGAAACGCTGGAAGTGAACTACCTCACGTTCTCTCAGGAACTTGATAGGGTCTCTTACGTCAGGGTCATCAATCAGCCTCAGCAGGTTGTCATAAGACTTCCTTGCCTTCTGCTCGGCCGCAAGGTCTTCTGAAAGGTCGGCAATCGCGTCACCTGTCGACTGGAACACTTCAGCGGAGAAGGGAACACCTGTCGCCGCAGCAGGATAAATACCTGTCGTGTGGTCGATAAAGTATGCGTCAAAGCCACCCTCCCTGATGTCCTTCTCGGTAAGGTTTCTCGTAAGCTGGAAAATAATCGACGATATCATCTCCATGTGACCCAGCTCTTCAGTGCCCACGTCCGTGAGAATTCCCTGTACCTGACGACAAGGTGCAGAATATCTCTGATTGAGATATCTCATAGAAGCACCGAGCTCACCGTCAGGACCTCCGAGCTGGCTCATTATAAGCTTTGCAAGAGCCGGATTCGGATTCTTGATGTTAACAGGATACTGAAGCATCTTCTTGTATTGCCACATCAGCTTTCACCCCTTTCCCAAGGAAACGCAGTAGTGGACCAGGTCCATTTGTCTGTGTCTTCAACACCCATAGCAGTAAAAGGACCGTAGTTTCTCTCGTATTCCTTTATAAGCTTTTCCTTGATAGCCTTGTGCTTGTGATAAAAGTCGAGTGCGTTCTTGCAGTTAGGATGACTGTCAAGATAAAGCGTAACATCAACAAGAACAAATGACTGTGCCTGTATCTTTCTCATAAGCTTCTGCTTGTCGGAAAGTGCCATCCTACTCGACCTCCTTTCCTAAGAAGGGAAGGTCAAGGTCAGGGAACATAGTGCCCCTGGATATTGCAACCTCAGGCTCGTAAGGCTCCTCCCATTTCTGAAAAGGAACATACATCATGCCGATAGGTGTGCTTTTGGGGAACCTGCCCTCAGCTATCTTGCACTCGCAAACCTTTGCAGGACTGTTTTCCTTTCCCGCAATAAGCTGTGCAAATTCAGCAATGTTAAAATCCATTTGTATCTCCTCCTTGAATCAAGGCTTTGTTAAGCCCTGGTGTATAATATGCCATAATCTGCGTTAATGTGACAAGGAGTAATTAGCAATATTTTTTGAAAAAGTACTTGCAATTTTTAAGCTCTTGTGATATACTTTAATAGTATGTTAATGTGACTATTACTTTGGAGGTAAAATATATGACCACAGCAGAAATCATTCTCGGAGGCGTTCTCCTCGTAGCATGCCTTATAATCATTCTTATCGTTCTTGTCCAGGAAGGAAAGGACGGGGGACTTACATCAGCAGTAGGCGGAGGCTCGACTGATACCTTCTATGGCAAAAATGAAAGCCGCACAAGAGAAGCTAAGCTCAACAGATGGACAAAGGTTTGTGCAGGTGCATTCTTTATCATTGCACTTGTAGTTAATATCGTTATTCCTTTTGTTAAGTAAAATTATCCTCCTGCCTGTTTTGGCGGGAGGTTTTTTTATAGCATACAGAGCATAATAATATAAACATAAAACGGAGAAACAAATGAAAAAACTGGACTATGAAAAAATAATAGCAGATAAGCTTAAAGCTAAGGGGAAAAAGCCTGTAAAGTTCAAGGTGCTCCTGGCAGAGCTGAGAAAATCATACCATAAGTTCAGCTTTGAGGACTTTACAAAAGCCTTGGAGAATATGAAGAACGACGGCGTGATAATAGAAAGCGAAAAAGGAATCGCACTCACCGATAAGAAGAAGCTTATTAAATGTGAGGTGGTGAGAGTAACAAAAACCTTCGCCTTTGTAAAAGACGTGAAAACCGCTACCGAATACTTCGTTTCAGGAAAATCACTTAAGGGTGCAATGCCTACAGATATAGTAATGTGCAGGCAGGTTAAAAGCTACGGCGATTCTCCCGAAGCCGAGGTAGTGACAGTAGCAGCAGAAAACTGTAACCGCTTTACAGGTGATATAGTAAGGGAATTCGGCAGACTCAGAGTTATGCCCGATAGCCTGTGTAAAAGTGCTATGGACTTCCTGAACCCCGACGGCATCGAGGTCAGGGAAGGCGACAAGGTTATGGTCGAAATAATTCAAAGAGGCAAACGCCATAGCGACCACCTGTGCAGTATCGTGTCTTCCTTCGGAAGCTCACTTAAAGCATCTGTCTGTGCACTTTCAGTTCTCGATGTAAACGGCGTAACCCCTGTGTTCCCGCCAAGCGTTATAGCTAATGCCCGTGAGGTCAGCGATTACAGACAGATTGAAAACGAAGCAAAAAAGCGGCTTGACTTAAGAAACGAAAGAATCTTCACAATAGATAGCGCCGATACAAAGGATATCGACGACGCTGTTTCAGTAAAAAGAACAGAGAACGGCTACGAGCTCGGTGTCCATATAGCAGATGTATCGTTCTATGTAAAGGAAAAATCACCGCTCGATGACGAAGCCTTCAAAAGAGGTACAAGCGTCTACTACGCAAACAGGGTTATCCCTATGCTCCCGAAGGAACTGTCAAACGGTATATGCTCCCTCAATCCCAATGAGGACAGACTCGCTTTTTCCTGCCTTATGAAGCTCGATAACAATGCAGATGTGGTTAGCTTTAAGTTTTCAAAATCCGTCATCCGCTCTAAGGTCAAGGGCGTGTATTCTGAAATCAATGAGCTTCTCGAAGGCTTTAACGGTAAAGCACTTACTGAAAAGTATGCAGAGGTTATCGACTGCCTGCCCGTTATGAACGAAATCGCAGATAAGCTACTCAGCAAGCGTAAGAACAGAGGTGCTCCGTCTCTCTCAAGCGTCGAGAGTAAGCTCATTATAGACGAGAACGATATATGCGTAGATGTTAAGCCAAGAGAAAGAGGCAGAAGCGAGGAAATCATCGAGGACTTTATGCTACTTGCAAATGAGTGTGCAGCACGCTTCGGCAGAGAGAAAAAGCTTCCGTTTGTCTACCGTATCCACGAAGACCCAAGCGACGAAAAGCTTATGAACCTTAAAGCATATCTCACACTTCTGAACGTTCCGTTCCCGAACAATAAAATGAAATTCCAGCCCAAGGACTTTGCCGATATTCTTGAAAGAACAAAGGGCGAGGGCTATGAGCTGGCTGTAAATAATATGGTCTTGAGAGCAATGGCAAAAGCAAAGTATTCGCCCGAACCGATAGGTCACTTTGGTCTTGTGCTGGCCGACTATGCCCACTTTACTTCACCTATAAGAAGATACCCCGACCTCGCTATCCACAGAATAATGTCTGCGTACCTGTCAGGTGTGTCATTTGATGAGTGCTCAAAGAAGTATTCTTCCTTCGTAGATTCTGCTTCGGATAATTCCACAAATACAGAAATACGTGCAATGACAATTGAGCGTGACTGTGAGGAAAGATATAAAGCGGAGTTTATGAAGTCGAAAATAGGCGAGGAGGCAGACGGAATTATCTCCTCAGTAACAGGCTTCGGCGTCTTTGTTACACTTCCTAATACCTGCGAAGGACTTGCCCATATCGAAACAATGCCCGACGGAGAGTATTACTACGACGGCGGTATGACACTCAAGAATATGAATACAGGCGATAAGTACAGCGTCGGTGATAAAATGCGTGTCAAGATAGTAAACGCTAACGTCAGTGCAGGCAAGGTCGATTTTGAGCCTGTATAGACGTTTTGCGTGTCCCTGTGGAAAACTCTTTCTTGAAACTTTTGTTATAAAACTCAGCCCCATAGGGTGTACATCACTTAGCGGAGATTATAATCTCTCTTGGTGCATACCCTATGGGGCTGAAATTTGTATAATAAGTTTTAGGAAAGGGTTTTCCTCAGTCATTTGGGTTAGTATATAAGCGACGAGATATCCTCAGGCAGCGGCGAGTCAAATTCCATCTGCTCATCTGTAACAGGATGCTTTACGCTCAGATGAGAGCAGTGAAGAGCCTGCCTGTGAATGTCTGTGCAGTCACCGCCGTACATATCATCACCTGCAAGCGGATATCCTACCGCCGACATATGAACTCTGATTTGATGGGTACGCCCCGTTATGAGCGTCAGCTCAAGCAAGGTGTACCTGTCATTTGTTTTTATCGGAGTATAAAGCGTCTTTGCCTCCTGCCCGTCCTGACGAATGCACCTTTTTATAATGCTGTCTTTTTCTCTGGCTATCGGCAGGTCAACAGAAGAAGCCTCAGTTATCCTTCCGCATACAACTGCGGAGTATCTCTTGTGAATGTTGTATTGAAGCTTCTTGGCACTGTATGCGTCCTTCGCAACACAGCAAAGCCCCGATGTGTCCCTGTCAAGTCTGTTGACAGGTCTGGAGGTGAGTGATGGGTGCAGATAAGAAAAGTAGTTCCCCAGAGTGTCACCCTGATGCTTTATGGAAGGATGAACAGGCATGTTCCCCGGCTTGTCAAAGATTATGAAATACTCGTCCTCGTATATTATCGGCACACAAAGCGACTCGTTTCCTTCAAGTGTCTTGGTGTCGCTGTGCGAAATTGAAACAACATCTCCTACGCTGACCTTGTCAATAGTCCTTGCATGGTTGCCGTTTACGCATATCCCCATCGGCTCACGCTTGAGCTTGAGAATGAGTCTCCTCGAAACACCGTTTTGCTTCAGAACATCTTCTACCGCAAGCCCTTCTTGTCCGACTGAAAACTCAAGTATCACGACTGTTTCTCCTTTTCGGCCAGATATTCGTCTATCTTTTCGGAAGAAATAAGACTCTGACAGAATATAGACATACTCATGTTGTAGTACGGAAGTAAAACAAGAATCGGGAAAATAAACACACAAAGAACAAAGTATTTTGTAAAGGAAAAGATAAAGAAAATGTATCTGAGAGTGTTTCCCTTCATAAGCTTGAAGGACAGAATAAAGGCGTCAAAGATTTTCACGTCACGCCTGAAAGTCATAATGTACGGAAGAAGCTTGAGCTTTATTCTCAGAAATACAAATAAGCATAAAAGAAGAATTGAGAACAACAGACTGAGCATAAACATAATAAGGTTTGTGTTGCTCATATGGTCCTTAACTCTTTCAATGTAGTACATTACGACAAATACCGACAGTACAAGCGGTATGAACAGTATAGCCTGATATATGATAGACAGCGTCTGAATAAATATTGTCTTTACATAACTGCCAAAGCTCTGATGTCTCATCGACCATCTTACACCGATGAAGTTTTCACCCGTCGAAAGCCTTGCGTAAACTGTCCTCGAATAGCCAATCTCAGGCACAAGCATAAGGTAGTAGCATATTATTCTCAATATAAGAAGCACAGCACCCGGAGTGGTTTTTAGATAATCAAAATAAGAGTACTCAAAAGGGGAGATTAATTCGTAGGAGTGATAGAGCAGAACCTCGCCAAGTATAATAAGCAGACCGATGGAAAGCATCGTGGTGCTTATAGCAATGCAGTTACCCCAGTTACCACCGAGCCTTATCGTCGCGAGCTTTTTAATCTGTGCGTTGTTCATGTCTTCACCTCCCGATTAATATGTTTTAAGCCTATTCTTCCTCGTCAGCCATAAGATATGGGAACTTTCCAAGTATCTCAAAGCAGTTTGACCTCTGCCACATATCCGCCGTAACAAGAACCTCGTAGCCTTCGCCGAAATCACAAGGAAACTCCATAGGCGAAAGCTTTGGCAAGCCGAAGCAGCTGAGGATGTTCATAATCATTCCGCCGTGTGTCACAACAGCAGTGCTTGTTATGCCAAGCTTCATCATGTCACTTATGATAAAGTCCATTGCCCAGTAGCATCTCTCAACAACATCTCTCATAGACTCACCGTTAGGTGGGGGATTGTCAAGTCCGCCCTTGAGAAAGCTCTTGTAGTCTTCTCTGTCCATAAGCTCAACGGCACGCTTGTTCTCAAAGTCGCCGAAATTCATCTCACGAAGCTCAGGAACAAGACGCATTGTGCAGTTTGTGTAAATAAGCTCAGCCGTCTCCCTGCACCTCTTGAGAGGGGAAACATATATCTTTTCAGCGTAAGGATATTTGTACTTTGATACCTTTTCCAGAAGCTCAAGCCTGCCCTGTTCACAAAGTCCCTCGTCAGTAAGACCTATGTATTTGCCGTCAAGATTGCCCTGGGTAAGTCCGTGTCTGATAAACTGAATTCTGTAAGCCTTCATTATTTCTCATCCTTCTAAAAAATATGTGTATTTCTACTAAAAAAGCACTTTACAAAAGTAAAAAAATCGTATATAATAATCTTTATAAATGGAATACAGGTGTAAATGAATACAACGTAAGAATATTGTATCACAATTTTCTGATAAATTCAACTGTCCCGGAAAGGACTGTGAGATTTTTGATAAGTAAATCAAAAAGCATTGCCGTAATCGTAATCCTGCTTGCCGTACTCGTCGTGCTCGCCCTCTTGTATAGAGGGAATAAAGCAGAGGAGCAGTTTGAGCAGGGAACAACAATGGCTATGGATACAGTTTTCATGGTAAAGGTTGCAGGCGATAAACCCGACGGGTATATTGAGCTTGTAAATAAGCTCGATGCTGCCCTGGATGTTTACGACAAAGGCTCTGAAATATATAAGCTTAATGCACAGCAAAATGCAAACGCTTCGGATGTCCTGCTTGACGCAGTAAAATCCTCACTGCAAGCGGAAGAAAAGCTGTCATCGGTAAGTATAACAGCAGGCGGACTTATAAAACTGTGGGATGTAAACGGCGATAATCCTACTGTGCCGGATGAAGACGACATACAAAAGGAGCTGTCCTTTGTAGGAAAAGATAAGATAACTTTAAGCGGCAACAGTATTACGCTTATGGAAGGAACAAAGCTTAATCTGGGCTGCTGTGCGAAAGGCTATGCCTGTGACATTATTGAGAAAAAGCTTAGTGAAAATAACGTAAGCTGTGCAATCGTGACGTTTGGCTCGTCTACACTTTTGTATGGAAAAAAGCCCGACGGCGAGAGATTTGTAACAGCAGTTACAAATCCGTTTGAACCGTCTGAAACACTGCTGACAGTGAAAACAGATGAGTGCTTTATCTCAACCTCAGGCGGCTATGAAAGATTTTTTGAACAAAACGGAAAAACCTATAGCCATATATTCGACCTTGAAACAGGCTATCCTGCCGATACCGATATTATGTCAGTTACCGTTATATGCGATAGCGGAATAATGAGCGATATGCTCTCAACAGAGCTTTATATCGGCGGAACTGAGATGGTGAAGGAGTATCTTGCATCGGACGAATATATGATAATTGCTATTGATAAGAACAAGAATATCTATGCCTCTGATAAGCTCTCAGAGAGCATAACACTTAAGGATAAAAGCTTCACACTTAAATAACGCAACTTAATGATTGGAGGAATATATATGCCATTCTTCGGAATACACCTTCCGCATAAAAAGGGAACAGCCCAGTCAGCGACAGTAAAGCTGCCACTGCCTGAAGTTGTGAAAATCCCTATGTCACAGCATATGGGAACACCCTGCGAGCCGACAGTTAAGGTCGGAGATACAGTAACGGTAGGGCAGAAGATAGGCGATAGTACAGCTTTTATGTCAACACCTGTCCACTCATCAGTTTCAGGTACAGTAAAAGCTATCGGGGATTACCTCCTCGCAAGCGGAAAGGTCTGCAAGGCGGTCGTAATTGAAACAGACGGAAACCAGACTGTTTCAGAAGATGTAAAGCCTCCGCAGGTCGATGACCTCAAAAGCTTTATAGCAGCTATAAAGGAAAGCGGCTGCTGCGGACTTGGCGGTGCAGGCTTCCCGACACATATCAAGCTCAATGTCGATATTAAGGATAAGCCGATAGATTCGCTTGTAATAAATGCCGCAGAGTGTGAGCCTTACATAACAAGCGACTGCAGAGAGATTATCGAAAGACCTGACGATGTCATCGACGGCATTAAGCAGGTTATGAAATATCTCGAAATAGAAAACGCATACATATGTATCGAAAAGAATAAGCCCGAAGCAATAAAGCTTATGAAGGAGAAAACAGCATCCGAGGGTAATATAAAAGTCGTACCGCTCAGAGCATCTTACCCGCAGGGTGCAGAAAAGGTCGTCGCATATTCCGCAACCGGCAGAATAGTAGGCGAGGGCGAGCTTCCTTCGGCAAAGGGAATAATCGTTCTCAATGTCTCAACAGCAGGCTTTATCTCACGTTATCTTAAAACAGGAATGCCGCTTGTCGAGAAAAGATTAACACTCGACGGAGATGCGTTCAGAACACCTTGTAACGTAATGGCTCTCGTAGGAACACCCGTAAGTAAGCTTATTAAGTTTGCCGACGGCGCCGAAGGTGCAATCGCAAAGCTTATTGCAGGCGGCCCTATGATGGGTATGTGCCTCTATGATTTTGAAACACCTGTAACAAAAACCAACAACGCAATCTTAGGCTTTACTGAAAAGCTTGCAGTCAGAAAGGAAGAACAAACAGCCTGTATCCATTGCGGACGCTGTGTGTCAGCCTGCCCGATGAAGCTTATGCCTAATGAAATCGCTAAGGCGTATGAGGCAAAGGATGCCGATATGCTCAGAAAGCTAAAGCTCAATCTGTGTATGAATTGCGGAAGCTGTAGCTATGTATGTCCGGCAAGAAGAAATGTCGCAGAAACAAACCAGCTCGCAAAGGGACTTATACGATAAAGGAAAGGAGTAACGCTTATTGCGTGTGAACAGTATGGAAAAGCTTTTAGTATCTCCTTCACCGCACATCAGGAATGATGTATCAACTGCGAAGATTATGGGCCACGTTATGATAGGTCTGCTTCCTGCAGTAATTGCGGCAACAGTAATATTCGGCGGAAAAGCTCTTATGCTCATAGGCTTCTGTATAGCCGTAGCCGTTATTCTCGAACGTATCTCAGGCGCTATAATGAAACGCCCCGATACAACAGGCGATTTGTCAGCAGCAGTAACAGGTCTGATATTTGCACTTAACCTCCCGCCAACGCTACCTTTCTGGATAGCGCTTATAGGTCTGTTCTTTGCAATTGTCGTGACAAAAATGCTCTTTGGCGGACTTGGCTGTAATTTTGCAAACCCTGCAATCGTCGGAAGAATTGTCATTACGCTCTCGTTTACATCAGCTATGACAACATGGTCTGAGCCATTTTCCTCGGACGTTACAACAATGGCAACTCCGCTTGCGTCACGCTCAGCAGACTATTTTGATATGTTCATCGGAACAACAAGCGGCTGTATCGGTGAAACAAGTGCACTCGCACTGATTTTCGGATTTGTGTATCTCTGTGCAGTGAAGGTTATAACCCCTTCAACACCTGTCGCATATGTCGGAACCGTTGCACTGTTTTCCTGGATAGCAGGCGTCGACCCTCTGTACCAGGTGCTCGCAGGCGGACTTCTGCTCGGCGCAATCTTTATGGCAACTGACTATGTAACAACCCCTGTAACCCAGACAGGTAAAATAATCTTCGGTATCGGCTGCGGTATAATTACCTGCGTAATAAGACTCTATGGCTCGTACCCTGAAGGCGTGTCCTTCTCAATTCTTATAATGAACATCGTAACTCCGTATATTGATATGCTTTGCCGTACAAAGCCGGTCGGTGCTAAGAAGCCGGCAAAACCACAGAAGGAGGGGATGTAGTATGAAAGATAAAATACTCCCGTCACTCGTTTTGTGTATAATCTGTGCGGTCGTCTGCGGTCTGCTCGTAGGTGCATATGAGCTTACATATGTCGATACAACAGGCGTTATGACCGATGAGCTTACAAAGGGCTGCGACAGTATCTATGCGGATACCGAGTTTGAAATTCTTAAAGACGAAAACGGCGAAGTCGTTACTTTCGACGGTGTTACAACAGTAATTGTCCCGACAGGTGACGAAAAGGTCTGTGTGTTTGAAGTCATGGCAGACGGATACAGCAAGAACGGAATCCATGTCCTTGTCGGCGTGAACGAAGACCTCACGGTAGCAGGTGTGTATTTCCTCTCCTGCGGCGAAACCCCGGGTGTCGGTACAAAAACACAGGACAAAGGCTACCTCGCAAAATATGAAGGAATAACGGCTGACGAAATTGATAAAATCGATAATCTCACAGGCGCTACATATTCCTCTAAGGGATTCAAAAAAGCCGTAAAGTGTGCTATCGAATGCTATGAGCAGAATAAGGAGGCGATTTTTAATGAGTAATTCTTCCGCAAAAGGCTCAATGTTTGAGCTGACAAAGGGTATCATTAAAGAAAACCCCGTATTGGTAGGTCTCCTCGGTATGTGTCCTACACTCGCTGTTACAAATCAGGCGATAAACGGACTGGGTATGGGCGTCGCTACAACGTTCGTGCTTATCTGCTCGAATATCGTTATCTCGCTTCTGAAGAAGGTTATCCCTTCAACAGTAAGACTTCCAAGCTTTATCGTAATTATCGCAGGCTTCGTTACTCTTATCGAGTTTTTGCTCAAGTGCTATCTGCCGACAATCTATTCAGCACTCGGAATATTCTTGCCGCTTATTACAGTAAACTGTATAATCCTTGGCAGAGCAGAAGCGTTTGCCTCAAAGAATAAGGTCGTAGCTTCTGCCCTCGACGGACTTGGAATGGGTATCGGCTTTACTATCGCACTGTTTGCAATGGGAAGTATAAGAGAAATCCTCGGTGCAGGCAGCTTTATGGGAATGAAGATTCCTGTGCTCTGCGATAACTCAATGGTTATGTTCATAATGCCGGCAGGCGGATTCTTCGTGCTCGGCTGTATAATAGCACTTGTCAATAAGCTTGCAAATAAAAAGCCACCTGCAGAGCTCGGCTGTTCAGGCTGTCCTCATGCAGATAGCTGCAAGAATATCGGTGCTTGTGAAAATAAAGAAGCTACACAGGGAGGTGCACAGTAATGGAATATATCCTCATACTCGTGGGAACTGTCCTCGTGAATAATATCGTGCTCTCTCAGTTTATGGGCATCTGTGCATTCCTCGGAGTTTCAAAGCAGATGAAAAGCTCTCTCGGAATGGGCGCAGCAGTTATCTTCGTAATGGTCTGCGCAACGCTGTGTACATACCCGATTTATATGCTTCTCGAGAAGTTTGAAATAACCTATCTCAAAACTGTAGCGTTCATTCTCGTAATCGCCCTGTTTGTACAGATGGTAGAAATGATTCTCAAAAAGGTTATGCCACCGCTCTATAAAGCTCTCGGCATCTATCTCCCGCTCATTACAACAAACTGTGCAGTTTTAGGTGTAACAATCACAAATGTGGACGAAAGCTATAACCTCGCACAGTCAGTAGTAAACGCACTCGGAACAGGTATTGGATTTACTCTCGCACTCCTGCTGTTTTCGGGTGTGCGTTCAAAAATCAACGACTCAAAAATCCCCGAAACCTTCCGTGGTGTCCCTGCAACACTTATCGCCGCTTCAATCGTCTCCTTGAGCTTTATGGGCTTTTCGGGACTTATCGGTTAGAACAGGAGGCAGATAAATGGACTATATAATTCCTATCTTGATATTTGCCGCATTGGGCATAGCCGCAGGCGTGTTGCTTACAATCGTGTCTAAGGTGTTTGCAGTAAAAACAGACGAAAGACTCGAAGCTCTGCAGGAAGCACTTCCGCAGATTAACTGTGGCTCGTGCGGTTTCTCAGGCTGTAATGCGTACGCTGAAGCAATCCTTGAAGGAAAGGCAGAGCCTAACCTCTGTAAGCCGGGCGGAAACGAATCAGCTCAGAAAATTGCGGAAATCCTCGGCGTCGGAGTAGGCGAAGTAGAACAGCAGGTCGCATTTGTTCGTTGCCTCGGAAACTGTAATGTTACAACACATAAGTATACCTTTACAGGTTCGCATAGCTGTCGTTCATCAAATAACTATTACAACGGCAGTAAGGTGTGTACAAGCGGTTGCCTCGGCTACGGTGACTGTGTCGCAGTCTGTCCTTCCAATGCCATCAGCATCATAGACGGCGTAGCAGTCGTAAATCAGAACATCTGTACAGGCTGTGGACTGTGTGCAAAAACCTGTCCGAATGCCCTGATAGCAATCAGAAACAGAAGCCAGCAGTACGAAGTAGGTTGTCGCTCAACTGCAATAGGAAAGGTGACAAGGAGCGTCTGCTCAGTAGGCTGTATAGGCTGTAAGATGTGCGAAAAAAAATGTCCGAGCGGTGCTATAACCGTTGAAGATAACTTCGCAAGAATCGACTACTCCAAGTGTACAAACTGCGGAGAATGTGCCAAGGCTTGTAAAATCGGAGCAATCAAGAAAATCGTATAAAATATCAAAGACCTTACCGGATTCCGGTAAGGTCTTTTTACTGTGTGTATTTAGTTAAAGCCTTCAATAGTTCCTGCGTTGTATTGCAGAATCATAAGTGCATCTACAACATCTACAAAGCCGTCTGCGTTTACGTCACCCGCAAGTAGCTGAGTAGGGGATAGAGTAGCGTTTCCTGCCGAGTATTGCATGATGATAAGCGTGTCAACCGTGTCAATGTATCCGTCATCATTAATATCGCCATAGGTGTAGTGCATCGTGTCACCCTCACGCTTCACAGTTATCGTGTAATCACGCGTAGCACCCGACGGAGCAGTTACAGTAATCGTAAATATGTTGTTGCCCGTCTTGAGTGCATATGCGTCAGTACCTGATACCTTAGCGTATGGTGTGTTTGGTGTAGCTGAAATAACAACCGAGCTTACGTTTGAAGGAACTGTCGCAGTGTAGCTCATTGTGTATCTGTTAAAGGAAGGTGTCAGCTCGTAGCCGTTTACAGAAACAGAGCTTAAGAAGTTGTTGTTTGTTCCTGTAGATGTCGGCTTTACGCAAGCCGTCGCAGGCATGTTGTCGTATACAGGAATGGTGAATACAAGCGCAGAGCTGAGTATAGCATCGTTGTATGCCTTCTTCATGTGGGAAGCTTCAGAAGCAGCCGCCTGAATGTTTGTCATGTACTGATGACTGAAAAATCCGTTCCCACCGTCAACCATGTCAAACTTCTGTAAGTACAGAGTGTCCTGACCACGGTTTATGTAGCTTCTTCCTATGAACGTCGAACCGCCGATAAGAGCCTTACGCTGATTGGTCCATGGAAGAGAGTAGGTTGAATTTGTTGTAGAAGCGTACTTTGCACCCATCTGCTGTGCAGTAAGTGTCGAAGTCGCATAAGCCTGTATGTTGAAGAAGTTGTAGTATCCTTTAAATCCGGGAACAGTACCCGTCGCAAGAGGTGTTCCGTATACACCCATCTCTTGCCTTGCCCTTGAAGCCAGATGATATGGGCTCACGCCTGTCGCAATCGCAGCATCCATAAAGGTCTGTGCGTAGGAGTAGGTAACGCCCGTGTCGGGTGTAACATAATTTCCATCCATAAACGTTCCCGAAAGAATTGCCTTTACACCCTCAAGTGTGTGAACATTCGGGTCGTAGGATAACTGCTCAAACATAAATATCGAGGTATCGTTGAGGAAGTTTCTCGGGTCCATGTAGTAAGCGATTATCTGTTCAGATGCCGCAACCCAGCTAGGTCCGTCAAGTCCGTACCATTTTCCTGTGTTCCAGTTGTATGCACCCTTCTCCATTGACTTCCAGGACGCAAGACTTGAAAATGAAACAAGACTGATACCAACCTGTGACTCAGCTTCCAGAGCAACATTCCAGTCAATGCCGAGCTTGTGTGCCTTGAATACCCAGTTAGGATGAGCTGCGTGAATTTCTCTCAGCGAAGCCTTGTAGCTCTCAGGGAAGCCCTGTGCATCAAGATATTCCTCGAAGTCCATATCCTCATCATAGGTAGGCTCCTGAACATCAGGAACGGTAACCTCTCCCGTAACCTCAACATAAGACGAAGAAATATATCCTTCTGTTCCGTTGTAGTTTATCTTGTACCATACCTTGCCGTCAGCAGCAGTAGATTGTCCGATGATTGTAACCGACGTTCCGTCGGAAAGATAACCAAGCGTAGCATAGGTAGTTCCCGCACCGCTTCTTACTCTCAGCGATGAAGCAACAACAGTTCCGATGGAAAGGGAAACAGCAGAGGCTTCGTGATTTTGGACAACAAAATCGGCGCCATATGTAAAACACATAACGGCGCTGGCAAGTATAGCAGTAATTTTCGTCAGTCTCTTAGAAAATTTCATTTTGCCTTCCTCTTAGTTTCTCCACGGTAATTTATCTGTCTGTTTTGTCTGCCTTTTTCGGCATAATACCTTAGTATATATTATAAACAGATGTAAAGCCCGTTGTCAAGCGAAAAATCGGGCTTTTTTCACGGTTTTCGAGTTCACGGAAAATTTACAAATCTCATTTTTTTAGTGAAAATCCCTAAGCTTTGTGTCGATTAAGAAAACAAGGCTCAATATCTAGTGCCAAAAGGGGATTGAAAATGGCAAAACAACCCGAAAATACGCCCTTTTGTTCAAATTGTAGAAATATAAAATAATTTTTATAGCAAAATGTCTATTGACATTGTTTTTTGTAATATGTTATACTAAATCTACAAAACGAATTTTATAAATATAAAGAGAGAAAAATATATAAAACAAAAGAGAGTTTCCCGCCGTCTTCGGCTTTTTCAGAAGCGGTGACAGAGAACAAGGAGGCAAAAATGAATATTGGATTTAAGAAGGCTGTAATCTCAATCGGAACAGCCGTTGTTATGCTGACCTCTGTGTTTGCAGGGTCGGTAGTCGCTTCGTCTACAAACGAAATTACTGTAAGCCCGACTGTATCAACAGTTAAGCCGGGTGAAAGCTTTGACGTGTCTGTCGGCTTTGAAGCAGGTGACAACGGTGCATCGGGATTTCAGCTGTTTTTGCATTATGACGAAGAATTGCTCGACGTGTATGTTCCTACAACCTCTGAGCTTAACGGAAAATATGATTCCCAGAGCAGATTTTCAGTTATCACAAACTATACATACGGCGAAGGCGTTGTAAAAATCGTCGGTGCCAATATGAGCGCTAATAATATTACCGTCGATACCGCACTCAGCCTCGTAACATTCTCCGCAAAGGATGATGCGTCAGGAACAGCTAATGTATGGATTTCAGTAGAAAAGCTCGTGTATAATGACGACGGCTCAATGGTAAGTACACCGTATAGTGCTCCGACATCCTCTAATCCTGTAAAGATTAAGATTGCTGCACCTACAACAACAACCACAACAACAAAGGCGACAACAACTCCTACTACAACCACTACTACAACGCCTGTAACAACTACTACAACAACACCTTCAGAAACAACTACCACCACAACAACTCCTTCGGAAACAACAACCACAACAACCGAAGCTACCAAAGCACCTACTACTTCTGCTACTACAACAGAAGCTACTACAACCACTACAACAAAGGCGACAACAACTCCTACTACAACCACTACCACAACGCCTGTAACAACTACTACAACAACACCTTCAGAAACAACTACCACAACCACTACTGAGGCTACTACAACTGAAGCAACCACAACCGAGGAAGTAACTGAAGCTACAACAACAGAAGCTGCAACCTCTGAAACAACAACTCAGCAGACTGAAGAACAGCCTGAGGTTACTACTACAACAACAGAGAACACCGAAACAGAAGAGCCTTCCGAGGACGCAGTCGTAATTACCGACGAAGACCCGCTCTATGAGCTTTCACAGGGTGCTGAGGAGTACGACGAAACTCTCGTTGACCCATACTGCATCAACCTCAAGGACTATGTTTCTGATTTTGATAAGAGCTACAACGTCAAGGTTTCTATCACATCTGACGGATATGCAACAGGCTCTATCAGTATGAATGACGTTGAAGGCAACTGGACAAAGTATTACCAGAATACAGACAGCGAGGTCTGGGAAGCTACAAACATTACACTCGATAAGAACGATGCACTCGTGTTTGTACAGCTTTTCTACCTCAAAGAAAACTCAACCTTTACAATCGAAAAGATTGAAATCACACCTTATATGGCAGAAGCTTCAGATGACGAAGTAACAGAGGAAGAAATCGTTGATACAAATGTTACAATCCCTGAAGAAGATGTCGAAGAAGGCGTTACAAAGGAAGACGTAGAGCAGGCAGTACAGGATATGCCTGAGAACGATAAGAACCCTCAGACCTCTGACAGCTCAAAGAGCGTTATGGCAGTGGGACTCGTAGTTCTTGAGCTTATCGGTATGGCAGCAACACTCTTTATCTTCGGCAAGAAGAAGGAAGTAGAAGAGCCTGCTGAATAATTCTTTGAAAAATTACAGCCCGCAGAAGCTACTGCGGGCTGTTTTGATAAGGTGATAAAATGCAGAATAACGAAAAAAGAAATTATAGTATCGAGCTACAGAAGCTTATAGACAAGCAGGGAACAGTAAAACCAAAGCTCCTGCTCCATGCCTGCTGTGCCCCATGTTCGTCATATGTTTTAGAGTACATTTCAAAGCATTTTGATATAACAATGCTCTACTATAACCCGAATATCACACCCGAAAGTGAGTATACAAAACGACTCGACGAGCTTAAAAGATTGCTTAAAACAGCAAGCTTCTGTGAAGGCGTAAGGCTGATGAACTGTAAGTATGACCCCGAGAGCTTCTTTGAAATCGCAAAAGGCCTCGAAGAACTCCCCGAAGGAAACGAGCGTTGCTTCAAGTGTTATATGCTCAGACTTGAGCTTACAGCACAGACCGCTAAAGAAAACGGCTTTGACTACTTCACAACAACGCTGTCTATCTCACCTTATAAGAATTCAAAAAAGCTCGCCGAGATTTCTCTTGTGCTCGAAGAAAAGTATGGCGTAAAATGGCTGCCGAGCGACTTCAAAAAGAAGGGCGGATATAAACGCTCAATAGAGCTCTCAAAGGAGTTTGACCTGTATAGACAGGACTATTGCGGATGCGTCTTTTCAAAGCTTGAAGCGGAAAGGAAAAGGATGAATAATGATAGTTCGACTTGCGAATAAAAATGACCTTTGCGGAATCCTGGAGCTTTATACAAACCTCCACGATAACGAAATCCCGCAAATTACCGATGAACTGAAGAAAATCTGGAATGAGATAATTACAGATAAAAAATATAGTATTATAGTAGCCGAGGAGAACGGGGAAATTGTATCGTCCTGTACCTGCATAATTGTACCTAACCTTACCCATAACCAAAGACCGTATGCGTTTATCGAAAACGTAGTTACGCATGTGAACCATAGAGAAAAAGGCTATGCAACCGCCTGCCTTGACTTCGCAAAACAGCTTGCAATTGAAAGCAACTGCTATAAGCTTATGCTTATGACAGGCTCAAAAAAGGAGTCTACGCTGAGCTTTTACAGAAAAGCAGGGTACAACAGCGAGGATAAAACCGCCTTTATTATGTGGATATAATCTATGTCATAGATTTGATAAAAAAACACTTGACGACAGTATGCGGCTGTGATATTATATTGTACAACAATATAAGCAGAGGTGTTTGAATATGAAACTATTTAAGCGTGTAGCACTTACAATCATATCAACAGTCCTTGCAGCATCAATACTGACAGCCTGTTCAGAAGGCGATGTGAAAGAAAGTAGCTCAAAGAAAGAGGAAAGCAGCTCAACAGTAGATGTCAATCAGCAGCTCGCTGACGCAAATGCTGTTGCCAAAACTGTGTTTACCGCATCTAGCGTCTATGGACAGAAATGTCTTTCAGCAGGCTATAAAGTCCCTGAGGGCGTTTATGAGTTCACAATTGTTGCCTCCTCTGATGTATCCGAAATGCTCGTACCGACAAAGCCCGAAGATGTTGATTTGCAGCTTGCAGTAAGTGTATCTATGGGAAGTGATTACGTAGGCACTAAGTGTAAGGTCGAAGTAAATTCTTCTGGATTTCCGAGCGGTGTTATATGGTATGAAAGCGACGGCAGTACAATAATCGGAGGTTATCCTGAGGAAGCAACTGAACCTGGCTGGACACTCGACAAGGCTTATACACATTAAGCATAAATCTGATAATAAAGGGTGTGCCGATTGACACACCTTTTTGCTAATATATCATACGCATAATATGATGACCTGAAAAATGTCTGAATGATAAACGGAAAGCAGGTGAGCACAATGGACGAAAAAGACCCAAGAGAAAAAGACAACGAAATGCCGGAAAATCAGAATACCGATGCAAATGAAAATAATGAAGAACAGAGTGAAGCAGATAGCTTCAGATATGTAGTTCTTGCTATGTCTTTAATCCTGTGGGGATATTTAATCTATATAGGTATGAAAAACGGTATCACCACCAGTATCCGCAGAGGACAGCTCGACTTATACAGCTTCGTTCACCCTATAGGCGACATTTGGTTTGATGCAATAGGTAGGAATGTATTACTGGCTTTTCTGCTTATAGTTTTTGCAGCTTATCCGATATATTATTTTATAGATAAGCGCAGTAAAAAGAAAGCGGCAAAAGAAAAACTGAAAAGTGAGACTAAGGAAACGGATAATCCTTTGAACGACGAAGACAGTACGGATAGAAGCAAATCCGAAGATAACGAAACGGAACTTATAGATGAACGGAAAAGAAAAAAGCGTTTTATCTGGTTTGCTCTTAGCTTCATTCCGTATCTGTTTATACTCTGGTCAGGCATTTTCGGAATTGATTTTTGGGGCGACAAATACGGCTTCCCTGCAATGATTATTGTTGCCGGACTCCTTTCATTAGTGCCGGTGTATCCCGTACTTTTAATTTTTCAGATAATGTTCTACATATTCTCTGTAAGAAGCGGAAAGTTTGGGGAGAAACAAAAAAGGGGCACTCGTCGCATAGTGCTGGTACTGATATGTGCAACACTTGTAATAGGTATCGGTCACGCCATAAAAGCTTCTATTGATGAGTCGAAAAAAGAAAAAGCAGGAAGAATATACGTCGAGCAATATCTTGCCGAGGAGTACGGAGAAAACTACGATGATATGGAAATCCTCGACTATAGATATGGCTCTTATAAAATTAATACACCGCTTTTGAAAAAGGGCTACTTCTATGTACACTTGCATGATAGTAATGTATATGATGGCACAACTCACGGCGATTACGGTTTTAAGGAGGTATTCCAAGAGGAAAATGACCTTGAAGATGTCCTCAATAATTATGTGATTGATACATACTTAGGCATATATGATTGTAAGATTCATTCTGTTTTGTTTGATTACGATTTCAGAAAGTTTTTGGATGGTGACATCAAAGGTTTTGCTGAAAGCTGTAAATTCGCAGTACACTTTGTATGTGTGTATGAGGACAAATACGACAGAGAAAATCTTGTTGAAATCGCCAAGGAGCTTTGCGACGGTTTCTGTTCAGACCTGCCTAGGTACAGCGATGATGTTCCGACGGTAAGGTTTATTATTGATGGCGAGCGGGCTTATGATGCCATTATAAGCAATAGAGATTATGAAATTGTAATGCACGTGTCGGAATATCGGGAAGGCAGTTCGAGGGGTTATGAAGAGGTTTGCTATAATTGTTTGACCGACGAAATTACTGTCACTCCAATAAATCCTAAATAGTTTATTCTGTTGCAACTGCATATACCGTGTATTCATACACAACAAAAAAGCACCCCATTACGGAGTGCTTTTTTTGGTGAGCTATCCGGGATTCGAACCCGGGACCCTTTGATTAAAAGTCAAATGCTCTGCCAACTGAGCTAATAACTCATGCTGATTTAGACAGCTTTTATATTATATCAAATTCAGCAGAGAAAGTCAAGCACATTTGCGGACTTTTTTGTTTTGCAAATGTGACAAACTTAATATCAGTAACCAAGCGATTTAAGAAGCTTTTCACAACCTGCCTTTACATCTCTGTAGGTTGCCTCAAAGTCACCGCTGTACCATGGGTCCGCAACATCTCCGCCATAAGCGTAGTCAAGAAGCTTTCGGATTTTTGAGTCCTTGTCACCGCCAAGTATCCTCATCATGTTGCGTATGTTCGCACTGTCCATGCCAATGAACAGGTCGTAGCAGTCGTAGTCTGAAGCCCTGAGCTGTACAGCACGCTTGCCCTCGCAGGATATACCGTGTTTTTTAAGCTCATCTCTCGCAGGCGGATAAACAGGATTGCCCCTTCCGCAGAAAATCTCCTCAGTGCTTGTTGCACTCGACGCTATGTAGAATTCATCCTGAACGCCCATTTTTGTCACCATATCACGAAGTACAAATTCCGCCATCGGACTGCGACAAATGTTGCCGTGGCAAACAAACATTATTCTTACCAAAGCTATTCCTCCTCGGATATAAGTATCGCCCTGCAAGGTGCTCCGTCACTCCCGCCTAGATTTATAGGCTGTGCACAAAGCAAGTATCCGCCATCCTTAATGCCTCCAAGCCTTATTCCCTCAAGTAACACAACCTGTGCACCCAGCAGTATCAGATGAACCTCCTTCGGCGCATTCTCAGGACCGACGGTCTGTGATTCGTTTCCTATAAGCAGTATCCCGCCTTCAGCAAAAACCTTTGCCGCATCCGGGGTTACAGTAGCCTTTCCGCCGATAAGTATCCTCTTTGCGTATTCATTGCCAAGTGCTGATGCCTTTGCAAGAATCGTTGATGCGTCTTCAGCAGATACAAGTCCCTCGTGATGTGTCACAAATGCCTTTCCTACAAATCTGTCAAGTGAAACCTTGTCAATAGTGTTTCCGCTGTCTATAAAATGATACGGTGCATCAACGTGTGTCCCGTTATGTGCACACATGCTGATGTCTGTGAGATTGCAAACATCACCATTCTTTATAAGCATAACCTTCTTGCCAACGGGCTGAGCATCACCGGGGAAAACGGTGCAGCTAAAAACCTCCTGCGAAATGTCGTGTATCTTCATAAGCCCTCCAAGTCTTGTTTTCTGCAATAATTATATCAAACGTATTTGCCGCAGTCAATCGTAACAACGCCAAGCGTTATTATTCCTCTATGACAAAATCAGCATTCTGAACAGGAGCACATTCTCTGACGTAATGACGCTCAGCAGGGAAGTACCGATTGTCATATTTAAGCTTAATTTGGTTGTCGTCGCCGATGTATCCGTCACGTCTTAAAACACGTGTAAGCCTTACTTCTTCAGGAATGTCAATGTATATCATGTAGTCAAAAACTCCGCAAAGCTCTTTTCTCTGCAAGAATACACCCTCAATAATCACAATGCTGCCGACAGGTGCGTCAACCTCATAAAGATAGTAGCGGTCGTTGTCCTTGTCATATAGCTCAACCTTTTTAGAAATGCTGTTACCTTTTTTTATAGGGAATATAATTTCGTCCAGAAGATAATCATATCTCCACTGCAGTTTGTAATAGCACTCCCATTCTTCGTAATCACCGTTGTATCTTACTGACCTTGTGTGAATAAAATCATCAATGTGTAAAACTATTACGCTTAGCCCTTCACCTTTGAGCAAATCAGAAATACTTTGAGAAATAGTGCTCTTTCCCGCACCGCCAAGTCCGTCTATGCCGATGATTGTCGTTCTCTCAGCACTGCGAACTGATAATATTCTATCAGCAATATGTCTTATATCCATAAATGCCTCCGATTTCGTTTTTTACATTATACCACGCAACAAAACAAAATACAATCTCAAAACACTCTATTATAATATAAAGCACTCCCGATAGAAACCGGAAGTGCCTCTTCTGTATCAATTATGAGCAGAACCTGTGCCCGCCAATGGTTTTTATAATAGGTCTCGAGTGAATAAACCTGTCATTTGTCTTTGCAGGGTTATAATAGTATATCGCACCGCCCGAAGGGTCCCATCCGTTGAGTGCATCTCTCGCAGCATTATATGCCGAATCTGAAATGGGCTGATTGAATTGTCCGTCGGTTATTGCCGTAAATGCTCCCTTCTGATAAATTACTCCCGATAAAGTGTCAGGAAAGGAAGGGTGTTCTATCCTGTTCAGTACAACAGCGCCAACAGCAACCTGCCCCTCGTAAGGCTCACCTCTTGCCTCAGCAGAGATAATTCTCGCAAGTAAATATACATTGGATTCAGTAGCCGCAGGAACACTTCCGATGCTTATGCCCATCGCCGCAAGTGTCTGCGGACCCGCAATACCTGTCTGACTGATGCCCTTGAGCTTCTGAAATTTCTTTACCGCAGCCGTCGTCTCTTCACCGTAATATCCCGTCACATCACCGTTATATAATCCCCAGTCAATGAGGAACTGCTGGATTGCCCTGACCTCAGCACCCCTTGAACCCATCTGAGATACGGAGGGTGTTGCCTTGCTGCTGTCATTTATAATGTATAAAGCAGAGAAAAACATCACACAGCCTGAAAGTATAAGTGCAAATGTAAGCACCCTTTGTCTTGTCATATTAAACACCTCACTTGTGGTTATTATTACTTGTAATAGTCCGTTTATTCATTAAAAATAAAGAACAATATTACTGCTAAAGATACGGTGTGTGCATTTTGAACATAAAGTTATAAAGTTTATCGGGCTTTGCTGTAATAATGCGAAAATCGATTGATTATGTCAAAAAAGTGTTGACTTTTCAGCCTGCAAATGATAAAATGATAAAGTCGCTTGAGAGCGAGAAAGAAAATTTCGAGAATTTTGAAAAAACTTTTTGAAAAACACTTGACAAGCTCAAAACGATGTGTTATAATAAACAAGCTGACCTCAAGAGAGGGCAGTGAAAGCACCTTGAAAATTGAACAATCGAAAACACAAGAAAAAACCCTTGTAAAAATTACTTTGAGTAATTAAGAAGGTCAAGCATTAAGACCAAAAAATGAATGCAAGTCAGTATAGAAACTGAGCGAAAAAGGTATTAACCGCTTAAGCGGATAATATACAAACTTAATTAAGAGTTTGATCCTGGCTCAGGACGAAC
>JAFQLH010000067.1 GCA_017396665.1 Oscillospiraceae bacterium
CGGACCTGCAGAAACGACGAGCTTAAGCTCTGGTCTGTTATCAGGGTCATACTCGATACAGGGCTCTATACTCTGGCTTATGATAAAGCCCTTAGCAAACTCAGGATTGTCATACTGCTCTGTTACCACAATAGTAAACGAAGATGAGATAGAATCCTTTACGGCGTTATAATACTGACCTACGAGTGTAGGAACGATAGAGCCTTCGCCGAGTCCGCTTGTCGTAGCAGAGGTTGAAACTGACTCATCCGGGTCAGAATCATCTACAGGAGCTGTAGTAGTTGTTGTAGTTGTAGTATGAGAATAGGTTCTTGAAGGAACGCCCGACGAGCTTTGTCCGTTATCCCCACCACTGAAGATGACTACAATAAGGATAATTGCCAAAAGCACAAGAAATGCTGCGAGAGCTATGATAGCGATTGACTTAACCTTTTCGTCAGAATTCTCTTCATCGGCAGACTTAGGCTTTGTCACGTGAACTGTTTCAGGCTTCTGCACAGGGATTGTCTGTGTTGCGCCCTTTTCGTGCTCAACGTAGGCTGTCTGCTGTTCAAAGAGTCTTGTTACAAGCTCCGTAACAGTCTGTATTCTGTCCTCGCTCTTGACTGACATACCCTTCATAATGATTCTTGAGATACTTGCAGGGATATCAGGGTTAACCTTGATAGGCTCGATGAGGTCGTCATTTCCTATTCTTCTGTAAGCTTCCGTTGGGACACAGCCTGTAAGCATACGGTACAGCACTGCTGAGATAGCATAGACATCTGTCCAGCTTCCCTGCCACTCAAGCGAGCTGTACTGCTCAGGGGCAGCATATCCCAAATAGAGCTCAGGAGTAAGCTCAGAGGTAGAGGTTCTGATAGCACTTATACAGAAGCCGATAACCTTAAGCTCGCCCTTTGTTGTAACTATAATATTCTCAGGTGAAAGTCCTCTGTGGATTATACCTGCATTATGTGCGAGGCTGAGAGTTGTGAATATAGGTGGAAACAGTTTCTTTACCTGCTCCCATGTAAGTCTTCCCGAATTTGACTGGAGGAATTTCTTGAGCGAAACGCCTTCGACATACGGATAGATTGTATAGGTTGTGTTATTCTGTGAAAACAGGTCAACAGCCGGAACTATATTCGGTAATGTTCTGAGTCTTGAGAGTGTTTTATTTACCTCGGCAAATTCAGACATATAGGTCTTATACTTAGCGAGGCAGTCGGGATTTACCTGCACGCTGTCGTTACCTCTGCTTCTTGTACAGAAGGTATCAGGCAGGTACTCTCTTACAACGACCTTTTCGTGAGCCACCTTATCATATCCGATATAGGATGCACCCTCGCCGTTATAGGAAAGGACTCTTCCGACTAAATATCTGTTGTCTAAAACGGTGCCGGCAGCAAGGTACGGCTGTATTCTCGGAATATTACCGTTATGGCTGCAATTAAGACAGCTTCCGTCAGGCTCGAGCTCATTCATACAGCCCAGACACAGATTAAGTTCATTAACGTCCAAAGCTTTTCCTCCTCATTTAATGGGGCGTGCACAACAAAAACAGCATGCACGCATACTTTACCTTATGATAACAGCTAGACAGTTCGATGTCAACAAAAAACGCACTTTTGTGAACTTTCAGCAACAATTTGTAGCCCTTTTGTAACTGTTACATAACAAAAACAAGGCGGTTTGTAAACCAAACCGCCTTAAAAATCAGATATCTGATGGGTAAATAAGAGTAGAGTTATAGTACTGATATTCCATATTCTTATTATATGTAACAGTGAGTCTTACTGCCTGTTCATTCTCGGCTTCGTCCTCGTAGTAGTACTTATATGTGTATGTGATGAACGCATTTTCGTATGTAATACTATACGGGTCGAGGTCAATTTCCTTGATGACCTTCTTATACTTCTGGTTAGTCTTGACGTTATCGAGGTTAATCTCCCCGTCTGCTTCCTGACCCTTGTGGTTTTTCTTGCACACAGTAAAATCGGTATGTGTAACAGTTACAATTTCATTTTCCTCGTTAAGACAAACAGTAACTACCCACTCCGGAAAATTGATTCCATCGACCTTGACAGAATCCTCTGCTTCGACGATATAGTCAAACTTCATAGCGTTATTGACTGCGGTAAACTTTGATTCATCGGCAATCTTTATATCAGATTCATTTACTGCGTCGAGGATATCCTCTCCGATATATTCAGAAAGCACCTCTGCTGTATCGGTTCCGTCATCGACAAGTATATTGACGATAAGGACAATTACCATAATGAGTATAACTGCGAGGACAGCAATTACGCCGACGAGCTTAATTTTCGACAGCAGGGCTGTTTTATCGATTGGAGTTTTCTCCTTTTTCTCTTTAGGTTCTTTTTGCTTCTTCTGCTTTATAGCAGTTCCGCAGCAGGAACACACCTTTGCGTCGTCGGGCAAAACCTCTTTACACTTTTTGCAGACCATACAAATCCCCCCTGTCAACATACAAATTTATTCTAGCACACTAAAAGGTTATTGTCAAACAAATACTTCGAATTTTGTTGAAAAAGCTCTAATAACGAAGCAGTTTTACAGCACAATATACAAACATCGTGCTGTTTTGACAAGGCTTTACAAGGAGGCATAATATATTACGGGACTGATAGCAATTGCTTTTGAATACGTGTAACAAAAATAGTTTTGATTTATGATTATAGAGAGGTTTTACGGCAATAATATAAGCGACGCAATATTTCAAAGGGAGGAAACAAAATGTCCATACACAGAGGTGAGATATACTACGCAGATTTAAGTCCTGTTGTAGGCTCTGAGCAAGGCGGAGTAAGGCCTGTACTTATTGTTCAGAATGATGTCGGAAACAGGCACAGTCCGACGGTTATTGCGGCGGCTATCACGAGCCAGCGTGACAAATCAAAGCTTCCGACACACATCGAGGTAAACTCCGGAAGCTGCGGGCTTGCAAAGGATTCTGTTGTACTTCTTGAGCAGATACGCACGATTGACAAACGCAGGCTGAAGGAACGCATGGGTGAGCTTGACCCGGCTTCGATGACGAGGATTAACAGTGCACTTGAGATAAGCTTCGGACTTGGCAACAACAGATAGAGGCGTCTTCCACGCGGTATAGTGTGGAAGGTGCCTCTTTTTTGCGGCAATTGGTTGACTTCTTTTACTAAATGTGATATTATTAAAGGACAGAATTTGAAAGGATGTGCAAAGCCTTGACTAAGCTTTATCTTGCAATCCCATGCTACAATGAAGAAGAGGTTCTGCCTGACTCAGCGCAGAAGCTTCTGAAAAAGTATGACGACCTCGCTGCAGCGGGAAAGATTACTGCTGACAGCAGAATTATATTTATAGATGACGGTTCCAAGGACAGAACCTGGGAGCTTATTGAAGAGCTTCACAACAGTGACAACCGCTTCGGCGGAATAAAGATGAGCCGTAACAGAGGACATCAGAACGCTCTTCTCGGCGGTCTTATGACGCTCAGGGACAAGGCTGACGCTGTTATCTCACTTGATGCTGACCTTCAGGACGACATCGACGCTATTGACGGTATGCTTGAAAAATACGAAGAGGGCTACGATGTTGTATACGGTGTACGTTCTTCGAGAGAAAAGGACAGCTTCTTCAAGCGTTTCACTGCTGAGGGCTACTACAAGGTTCTTGACAAGATGGGTGCGAAGATTGTTTTCAATCACGCAGACTTCAGACTTATGAGTGCAAGGGCGCTTGAGTCATTCTCTGAGTTCCACGAGGTTAACATTTTCCTGCGTGGACTTGTGCCGATGGTTGGTTACAAGAGTACTATTGTTGAATACGAACGCAAGGAGAGACTTGCGGGTGAGTCCAAGTATCCGCTCAAAAAGATGCTGGCACTTGCACTTGAGGGTATCACTTCCCTGTCTGTAAAGCCGTTGAGATTCATCACGGGACTCGGCGTAATGGCATTTATGGTGAGCGTTATTATGCTTATCTACTTCCTTGTAAGATACTTTACAGGTCACACGATTGTTGGCTGGGCAAGTCTTGCGGTATCCATCTGGGCACTTGGCGGACTTCAGCTTCTTTCAATGGGTATTCTCGGTGAATATCTCGGAAAGATTTATCTTGAAACAAAGCAACGCCCACGCTTTATTGTTGAGACATATCTCAACGACGAGGAATAAAAGACATAACGCTGTTCTGAAAAGGACAGCGTTTTTTGGCACTTGAAACAAAAGAGAAAATGTTATATAATAGATATGTATTTTATTATTCCGGAGAAGATTTATGCAAAAGACACTTGGATATATGAGAAAGGCAATAACTGAATTTGACCTTATACAAGACGGTGACAGGATTGCCGTTGGTGTTTCAGGCGGAAAGGACAGTCTGGTTCTTCTGAGGGGCTTATGCCTGCTGAGAAGATTTATCGGCATTGACTACGAGGTTGTTGCTGTAACTCTTGACCCTTGCTTTGAAGGTGTTGAGGGAGATTATTCGGCAGTTGCAAGGCTTTGTGAAGAGATGGGCATTGAATATGTTCTCAAGAGGACCCAGATAGGTCAGATTGTTTTTGACGTAAGAAAGGAAGAGCACCCCTGTTCTCTTTGTGCGAGAATGCGCAGAGGTGCACTTCACGATGCTGCTAAGGAGCTGGGCTGCAACAAGGTTGCGCTTGGACATCACTACAATGACGCAGTTGAGACGTTTATGATGAACCTTTTCATCGAAGGCAGAATCGGTTGCTTTGCACCGAAGAGCTACTTATCAAGAAAGGACTTAACGCTTATACGGCCTATGGTGCTTGCTCCTGAAAATGAAATAAGGCGTGCGGCGAACAGGAACGGGCTTTCTGTTGTGAAATCAAAATGCCCTGTTGACGGTCACACAAAGCGTGAAGAAATGAAGGAATACCTTGCCAACATGGAAAAGGGTGACAAGGGCTTCACCGACAGGATATTCGGTGCTCTGAGAAGGAGCGGAATTGACGGCTGGGGCTACAAGGATTCAAAGAAGGGAGAAGAGTCTGATGAGTGAGAATCAGAATAATGTTATTGACATAAAGAAGCTGCCTACTGCTGACAACGCACTTATATGGTATGCTGCGGTTCTCCCCTTCCTTTCGCTGTTCTTTGACTATTACTGCATGAACAAGTACCATGGTATGCTTCTGTGGGGACTCACAATTATACTGAGGATACTTGCTTGCTACTGGGACAATAAGAGACTTATAAAGCTGGGTATGTGGAAGGATGATAAGATTGCTGTAGAGGTGTTCTTCCCTGTTATATACATAATAAAGCGAAACACCTGGCTCAAGCGTCCTGCGACTGCGGTTGTTGTTGCGGCTGCCTGCTTTGCGTTTGCTTTTATTTCAAACGGTTTTATAAAAAATCTCCTGGCGACTGACGAGACCTACTGCTCGTATGTCAGCCAATACTACTCAAGCTACATTACAAATCTCCCGTCAGATGATAATCTTATTTACAATGATGATGACATTCTTGACACCATTATAAAGAAGCATTGCTACGGAAAAAGCTATTCGGGTAACGTAGAAAAGGTTGTTGACTATGAACACGAATGCATTGACAAGGAGCACTTTGTTACCGCAAAGGCTACGCTTGACGGGGAGAATTTGGAAATCACCTTCAAGCTTGACTATGACGGATATGTTTACCTCGGAATGGAGATAACCTCAGTTTCTCTTGGTGGCACGGAGCTCCAGGGCGAAGAAAGAGATACTCTGCTAAAGGAAATGTTTATGTATGAAACTGCTGAGGAGTAATATGGGCAAGGTTATACTAATATGCGGAAGACTTTGCTGTGGCAAGTCTACACTTGCAAGAAAGCTGGCAGACGAGAGAGGCGCTGTCATTCTTTCCTGCGACGAGGTGTCGCTGAGCTTGTTTCCCGAAGGATTGGGAGAGAATCACGACGCTATGACAGACAGGATAAAGGGCTATCTTCTCAGAAAGGCTGTAGAGCTTCTTTCTGCTGGGGTTGATGTTATTCTTGAATGGGGCTTCTGGACAAGGGCCTGGCGAGATGACACAAAGAAGTATTTTTCTGAGCGTGGCTTTGAATATGAGCTATACTACCTGTCCCCTTGTGAAAACGAGTGGAAAATGCGTATCGGAAGACGCAACGAGGCTATAATAAACGGCAATTCTGACGACTACTATGTTGATGAAGGACTGTTTCAAAAGGCTATCTCACTTTTCGAAGAGCCACAGGCAGACGAGGGATTTATCACGCTACAATAGCAATTTTACGCTAAAATATCAAAGGGTATCGGGCTTATAACCCGATACCCTTTCTTTATATTCTGAGCATATTTATCAGAAACACTTGCCTGTTCTGTTCTTTCTGCACTCTTCAATTCTGCCGCAGTGGTAGCAGAGCTCATTTGTACACATACCTTTATCAAAGAATTCGACGATATTATCGGTTGTTGTTTCTGCGATATTCATAAGTGCTTCTTCTGTGAGGAATGCCTGGTGCGAAGTCACGATGACATTCGGCATCGAGATAAGTCTTGCGAGGGTATCGTCCTCGACGATATGGCCTGAGTAGTCCTCAAAGAATATATCGGCTTCTTCCTCGTAAACGTCGAGGCAGGCACCTCCGATTTTTCTTGACTTGATTCCTTCGAGGAGTGCTTCTGCGTCGATGAGTGCACCTCTTGATGTATTGATAATGATAACGCCCTTTTTGAGCTTGTCGATTGTCTTATCGTCGATGAGGTGATAGGTTTCCTCAGTAAGCGGGCAATGAAACGAGATAACGTCGCTCTTCTCATAGATTTCGTCGAGTGTAACGTAATTGAGTCCGCTGTCCTTTGCAGGAAACTTATCGTAGGCTATGACATTCATACCGAAGCCCTTGCAGATATCAATAAAGATTCTGCCTATCTTACCTGTTCCGACAACACCTACGGTTTTACCGTAGAGGTCAAAGCCGGTAAGACCGCTCAGGCTGAAGTTGAAGTCCTTTGTTCTGATATAAGCCTTATGGATTCGTCTTACGGATGTAAGGAGCATTGCCATTGCGTGCTCTGCGACTGCATAAGGAGAATACGCAGGTACTCTCACGATATGGATTTTACCGAAGGCATACTTTACGTCTACGTTGTTATAGCCTGCACAACGAAGTGCAATCATCTTCACTCCGAGCTCGCAGAGCTTATCTATAACTGCGGCATTTACGTTGTCATTTACGAACACACATACACCGTCACAGCCCTTTGCGAGTGCGGCTGTATCCTCGTTGAGCTTAGTTTCAAAGAACTTGAACTTAATTCCCCTCTGCTCGCCGTAGCGCTCAAACGACGGCTTGTCATAAGGCTTTGTATCAAAGAATGCAAATTTCATTTTATCACTCCTGTTTTCTGTGTTTCGATGGTATTATACCCATCTTGGAAAGAATATAACCATTCTTTTCTGATACTATTATAACACATATATATCATTTTGTATACTGTTTTAGTATACAAACATTGTGCTTTTAGACTTCAAAAAAAGTTGCAATATGATAAAAAATGTGCTACAATGCATAATGTACGAATTAACCCGAAAGGAAAACGATATATGAATTACGCAGAAGAATCACTTAAGAAGCACTATGAATGGGGCGGAAAGGTTGAGGTTGTTTGCAGGGCTCCGCTTGAGACAAGAGATGACCTTTCACTTGCTTACACTCCGGGTGTTGCACAGCCTTGTCTAGAAATTCAGAAGGACATAAACAAGAGCTACGAGCTTACAAGACGTTCAAATCTTGTTGCTGTTGTAACAGACGGAACTGCTGTGCTCGGTCTTGGTGACATAGGTCCTGAGGCCGGTATGCCTGTTATGGAGGGAAAGTGTGCACTTTTCAAGGCATTCGGAGATGTTGATGCTATACCTCTTTGTGTACGCTCGAAGGAAGTTGACGACATTGTAAACACAGTAAGACTTCTTGCAGGCTCATTCGGCGGAGTTAATCTTGAGGACATATCTGCTCCACGTTGCTTTGAGATTGAAAGAAGACTCAAGGAGTGCTGTGATATTCCTATATTCCACGATGACCAGCATGGCACTGCGGTTGTTTGTCTTGCAGCTATGCTCAACGCACTCAAGCTGACAGGCAAGAAGCTTGAAGAAATCAGAGTAGTAACAAGCGGCGCCGGTGCTGCGGGAATTGCTATCATAAGACTTCTTATTGCTATGGGACTTCGTGATGTTGTACTTTGCGACAGAAAGGGTGCAATTTACGAGGGCAGAGAGGGGCTTAACACCATTAAAGAGGAGATAAGTAAAATATCCAACAGGGATATGCTTAAAGGCAGTCTTGCAGATGTAATGAAGGGTGCTGACGTATTTATCGGTGTTTC
>JAFQLH010000068.1 GCA_017396665.1 Oscillospiraceae bacterium
CAGTTTCCATGATCAGCGGTAATAACAAGTTCATAAAAATTGTCTTTTGCTTTTTCTAAAATCTTACCAACACAAAAATCACAAACCTCAAGTGCCCTAACACAAGCAGGAATATTACCTCGAGTGTCATAACAGTTGCGTTCATACCAATCTTATTTCTCTTAAAATCAATTACACGGTACTTATTTCTGTTTCCGCCGCCTCTGTGACGAACAGTGATTCTACCGTAGCTGTTTCTACCTGACTTCTTCTTGAGAGGTTCAAGCAGACTCTTTTCCGGAGCAACCTTAGACAAGCAGCTGTAATCGGTAACTGTCATACCTCTTCTGCCGGCTGTCGTTGGCTTGTAGCTCTTTATTGCCATGTGATTTTCACTCCTTTTGAAGTTTTGCGAGAACGTTGCTTCCTTTCTTCTTTGGGGAAGTCGTTCCCATACTTACGCCTTGTTTTCCAAGGCACTGTGCTTTCTTTAGCACGCTTTTACTTTCGCCCTACAAGGCTTTTTACTAGATGAGGTTATCGAAGAACTCGATTGTCTTCTCGCCTTCCTTGAGTGTTACGATTGCCTTCTTCCAGTCTGGAGTCTTGCCCTCGAATCTACCCATTCTCTTATTCTTGCCAAGGCAGTTCATTGTGTTTACCTTTTCAACCTTTACGTCGAAGAGTTCTTCGATTGCCTTAGCGATTTCAACCTTGTTAGCGTCCTTAGCTACTGCGAAAGTATACTTACGAAGCTGAAGAGCTTCGATGGAAGCCTCTGTAATGATAGGCTTGATTACAATCTTCTGTGCAAGCTTTCCCATTATGCGTATACCTCCTCAATCTTAGCAACTGCATCCTTTACAACGATGAACTTATCGTAGTTAAGAATGTCGTATACATTCAGTGTGTTTACAAGTGCTGTCTTAACACCTGGAATGTTGTTTGCGCTCTTGATTACCTTAGCGTCAACCTCAGGCATTACGATGAGTGCCTTGCCGTCAACGTTGAGTGCCTTGAGCATTTCAACAATTGTCTTTGTCTTGTATTCTTCAAGCTTGATGCTGTCGAGTACAACCATGTTCTGGTCAATTACCTTTGTAGAAAGCGCAGACTTCATAGCGAGTCTTCTGAGCTTCTTGTTAAGAGAGTATCTGTAGCTTCTTGGCTTTGGACCGAGAGCAATACCGCCGTGTACCCACTGTGGTGACCTTGTGGAACCCTGTCTTGCGTGACCTGTTCCCTTCTGTCTCCAAGGCTTTCTTCCGCCTCCGGAAACCTCTGTTCTTGTGAGTGTTGACTGTGTGCCCTGTCTCTGATTTGCGAGGTAATTTACTACCATAGCGTGCATAGCTGTCTTGTTTGGCTCAATACCAAAGATAGCATCGCTAAGCTCAGTGTCAGCAACCTTATTGCCGTTCATATCAAATACTGAAATATTTGGCATATTACTTCCTCCTTCCACTAAGCCTTCTTAACGCAATCTGCGATTGTTACTACAGAGCCCTTAGGACCCGGAATTGCGCCTCTGATTGCGATAAGATTATTTTCTGCGTCAACCTTTACAATCTTGAGGTTCTGTACTGTTACCTTTTCAGCACCGAGGTGACCAGGCATGCCCTTACCCTTGTAGATTCTTGATGGTGAAGAACAAGCGCCCATTGAACCTGCGTGTCTGTGAACAGGACCTGTACCGTGAGTATCCTTAAGACTGTGGTTGTTATGACGTTTGATTGTGCCGGCGAAGCCCTTACCCTTGCTTGTACCGCATACGTCTACGATGTCGCCTTCAGCAAAAGCGTCTGCCTTTACGATGTCGCCAACGTTGAGAGCTGATACGTCGTCAAGTCTGAACTCCTTGAGAGTTCTCTTCATAGCTACGTCTGCCTTCTTGAAGTGGCCCTGAAGAGGCTTTGTTACGTTCTTTGACTTGATATCACCAAAGCCAAGCTGAACTGCCTCGTATCCGTCATTTTCTGTTGTCTTCTTCTGTACGACAACGCATGGACCTGCTTCAACTACTGTTACAGGAACAATCTTTCCTGCTTCATCGAAAATCTGTGTCATACCGATTTTCTTTCCGATGATTGCCTTTTGCATTTTCTTTTCCTCCTAATTAGGTTATTGGTTGGGGTTTCCAACGTGACCTGCCGTAAAACCGTTGAGAGATTAGCTTTTAAATCTCTTTAGGAAATTACTTGATTTCCATTACGATTTCAACACCTGCAGGAAGTTCGAGATTCTGGAGAGAGCTCATTGTTTCTTCTGTTGGTCTGAGAACGTCGATAAGTCTCTTGTGAGTTCTGAGTTCGAACTGTTCTCTGCTGTCCTTGTACTTGTGTACAGCACGAAGAATTGTTACAATCTCCTTGTCAGTTGGGAGTGGAATCGGACCACTTACCTTTGCACCAGAACGCTTTGCGCCTTCAACGATTTTAGCTGCTGCTGCATCTACTACAGCGTGCTCATAACCCTTGATTCTGATTCTGATTTTTTCATTGACTGCCACTTAAATCGCCTCCTTAAAGCATAAATTCTTTGGGGGCAAGACCTGTTGTTCATAGCTCTTAAAGCCTTTGAAATCTTTTACACGCTCCCGTGTGTTTCACGTTTTCTCCGAAAAAAGAACCGAAAACATTCGATTTGTTTTCGGGAGTCGACATAATACACACATTATAAATGCCAGTGCACAAAAGCGGCATACGCCACCCTTCGCAAGAATGCAGAGCCATCTACAAAGCTGTAAGTATTTCGGTCGCCCGGTTTAAAATCGGACATACTCCACGGAAATTCCCCGACTCAGAGGTCGGCCACCTCCCGCTTCATCGCATATCTTTGCCGCATTTCGCGGCAGTTGCAGTCACGCAAGATATATTTTATCACTATTAAGCCCCGTTTTCAAGGCTTTTGTGCAAATTTGAGGTGTAGAACTTTTCTAAACTTTGTATGCTCAATTTGTGCAGTTTGCACAGCGTTGTGGATAGCGTAAATTCGCTATACTATATATAGTATCGGTGTGGCTGTTTCAAGCAACATAAAGCCGCAAAGCAGGGTGCATGGTTTACAAAACATATTTCTTTTGCCCGTCAGGGAGCTGAATATATGCCTTTTTACTGGCCCTGTCGTACTTCGCAACAGGCTTTTTGCATATTATTGCCCTGTCAAGCTCTGATTTTACAGCCGCCTTAACCCTCTTGTCCATTTCTGCGTCGTCGGGTGTGGCAACCGCCTGCACGTCCTGCTCCGATACGACCTTTACCATGCGGTTTCCTTTTTTAATTGTCCGTATCATATCCCGTTTTGTCCTTTCCTCGAAAATTCACGGAGATTGTATGCCTTTGTTCAGTCCTGCCGAGCAGCTAACTTGCCTTTACAGCAAACTTACCCGAGGCACAATCACTCCGCCGTCTCGGCGGTCAATATCCTTCTCAGTGAGTCTATGAACATTTCGCCCTGCTCTGCGGTACGCTTCTTAGGACCTTTGAGGTGTGCACCTGCACGGCGTGCCTTTTTGGCGGCAGCTCGCATTTCGAGGAGTCCTGAGATATTTTCGTTTGTATACTGCCTGCCGTTCTGGTCAAGGACTATCGCTCTCTTTGAAAGGCACATTGCTGCAAGTCCGTAGTCCTGCGTAACTGCGACATCGCCCTTGCTCACGAGGTTGACAAGATAGAAATCGGCACTGTCTGCGCCCTTGTCAACGGTGATTGTCTTTGCGCCCTGCCTCTCAAAGCGGTGGGAGGTGTCGCAGATTATAAAGCAAGGAATATCAAACTCCTTCGCCAGTGCAATTGTTTCGTCAACAACGGGGCAACCGTCAGCGTCGATATAGATTTTCATACTGCCACCTCACTCATACATACTATTATAAATATAGCACAACTGCGTGGGCTTTGCAAGACTACACCAGCGAGACAATTTCATCGACTGAAAGAGACGGGTGGAAGGCTCTGTTTATTCCCATTGCGACAAGTGTTGACATACGTCTGACGAGGCTGTCTATATTTCTCGGTGTGACAAACATACTATTATATATGGTATCACAGCTGCCACCGCAAAGGCTTTTTGCATCAATGACCGTTGGCACTCCCACGGCTACGACTCTGACGCCGAGCGTTTTTTGTGAAAGCTCCGCTCTTGCGTTTTCTACTCCGCTTCCCGGAGAAATGCCCGTATCGCAAAGCTGTATACTACCGCCGAGGCTTTCCCCCTCACAGCAGGCGAGTGCGTCTACTGCGACAATTACGTCGGGCTTTACTACATCTGCGACGGCTTTTACTGTTTCGAGTGCTTCAATTCCCGTCTTGCCCATAACCGAGGGCGCAATCACAGACAGGTTGCCGAGTGTTTTTGTGTCTATGTCCTTGGCAAGTCTGTGGATATGCCTTGTTGCCAAAAGCTTGTCTGAAACAAGCGGGCCGAGGCTGTCGGGGGTAATATCTCTGTTGCCGAGGCAGACGACAAGCGGATTTCTTGTTCCCTCACAAAGTGCCCCAAGCTCTCTTGCCAGGGTGTCAGACCTTTGTTTAAACTCCTGCGGAGTTGATTCGAGTGAGAACGCCTGCGAGGAAATTGTGACGTAGCTACCCCTTGGCTTTGAGAGAAGGTCGGAGGCTTGCTTTGTAAAAATCCTTGTTCTGAAGATTGAAAGCCCGTTTTCGTTTTCCTCCGTGTGAGAAATTCCGCCTTCGGAAATGAGGCTCCCATGCTGTGATATGCTCTCTCTTGCGAGGTCGGTTCGCAATGACATATTGCTCCTCCTTTGTGAAAAAGCCCGATTTGAGCCGATTTTAGTAGAAGTTATACAATTGAGGGAGAAAAATTTGTCGCAGATTTTCTCAAAAAGGACTTGAAAAAAGCTTCGATATGTGGTATTATATTTCTTGATGCTTGTTTAATATGCACTATTGCATCCCCTCTCAGTATGCAATTAGCTTATCCGAATAAGCGTAAAATATTGATTGGAAAAATACAGGAGGTGTTTTGAATGCCAAACATTAAGTCTGCAAAGAAGAGAACTCTCGTTATTGCTAAGAAGACTCTCAAGAACAAGATGATTAAGTCTGACCTCAAGACAGCTATCAAGAAGGCTGACCTTGCTATCGCTGACAACGCTGAAAACAAGAACGAGGTTGTTAAGGTTGCTATCAAGAAGATTGACATGGCTTGCACAAAGGGTATCCTTCACAAGAATACTGCTGCAAGAAAGAAGTCAAACCTTGCAACAAGACTCAACAAGTCAAACGCATAATTTAATTTGTATCTGCTAGCCCTGACAGCCTAACCCACTGTCAGGGTTTTTTGTGGTGTGCCGCCAGCCCATGCGCTGGGCGGATGTGACCCCCCACAAGGGTTACTTATGACAAAGAGTTTGCTTAGCCCCCCTGTAGGGGGGCGGATAAATAGACTAGGTTGGACAAAGCGAAAATCGGAAAGAGTTATAAAAAAAGCCCTCTGAAAACAGGGGGCTTTTATTATTCCGCAGAGTTTGTGCGACCATTTTAAACCACACAGTTTTTGGCGGACTTTGTAAGGCTTTTATACCACATTGTTTATGGGTGTACCCGCAAAATTTCCTGAGGAAATTTTGCAATACGGCTAAGCCGTATTCCTTGTAAAAGGCAACGCCTTGTTTTCGGTAAAAGCCGAGCGAGGAAGCTCCGTATAGGAGTTCCGAAGCTCTTGAACTCTTGGTACTTCTCTTTCAAGAGAGAAGTACATAAAGATTTAGAGAATTTCCTTCGGTAAATCCGAAGCCCGTCAATACACAGTGCGGTTAATAGCAAACTATTGGGACGGGCTACCGACCGTGCCGACAGACTATCTTTCGTTTCTCAAAAAGTAGAGGGAGGCACAATCGCCCGTGGCGGCTCGCCACAAAAAAGCCCCCAGAAACGGGGGCTTATTTATGTGCGAAAGTCGGCAGAATTGCGACAGCAATTCTGAGCACCTGCCACACAAACTATGAGTTGTAGCTTAGTTTAGGGCAGGTGTGCCCCCTGATATCAGGAGGCTTTAATATTTACATTTTCATTTATATATCCGAGAGTTGCCATGGCGGTGATGATGACGGTGTCCTCTGTGAGCACCCTTGGTCTGTCCTGCGACAGCTTGTCTTCATAATCCTCGCAGACATAGTCACGAAAGCCCCTCATCATTTCCTTGTCGATATTGCGGTAATCAAGAGCCCCTGCACCCTTGAGCGTGTCAAGCACCTCAGAGTACCAATCCTTGCTTGTGATAAGCGTATTGAAGCGGTAAAGCTCCTGCCACTTCTTGTCCTTGAGGACCTCGTATCCGTCGCCCTCTTGTCCGAGCTTTGAAAGCATATCGGGCTGGATAAGCTCGTCCCAGAAAATATCCGTCAGAATATGCACCAAAACGCCCTTGGCGAAATCCTCGTCCCTGCCCTTTGTGTCCTCATAGACGCTGAGGGCTTTTTTCTTCCACTCATCGAGGTCGAGGCTTCTGTTGTGGGCCTCATAACGCACCTCCTGCGGTGCAAACCCCTCAAGGTTTACGCTGTCGGGCGCAATCGAGCCGAGCAGATACTGAGCTGTATCGTTCACCTTCAAATCGTCGGCAATAAGCCTTGCAACATACAGATGCACAGGTGACGACGGCATTATTCAAGCTCCTTGAGAGCACGGAGCTCGTCCTTGTTGACTCTGATAACCGAGTCCTTTATAACCTCTACGTCGCTTTTGTGAACTGTCACAACTGCGTCGCTTTCAAGCTTTACTCTGAGCTTTCCTGTAAGCAGGTTTGTATCCTCAACAACGCCCTTTCCGTCGGCTGTTCTGACAATAGCGCCGACCTTCGGAGTTGTCTTGAGAAGCTCTGTGTAAGCGTCCTGCTCGTACTTTAAACAGCACATAAGTCTTCCGCAGGCGCCCGAAATCTTTGTCGGGTTGAGCGACAAGCCCTGCTCCTTCGCCATCTTTATAGACACCGGCTGGAACTCGCCTAAGAATCTTGAGCAGCAGTACGGCTGACCGCACACACCAAGACCGCCGAGCATCTTAGCCTCATCTCTGACGCCGATTTGTCTAAGCTCGATTCTTGTTCTGAACACAGAAGCCAAATCCTTTACAAGCTCTCTGAAATCGACTCTGTTTTCTGCTGTGAAGTAAAACAGCAGCTTGTTATTATCAAAGGTGCACTCAACATCGACAAGGTTCATGCTAAGCCCGTGCTTTAAAATTTTCTCCTCGCAGATTTTAAATGCTTCCTTTTCCTTCTCCTTGTTCTTCTCAACAGTTTTAAGGTCCTGGGCTGTTGCGATTCTTATAATCGACTTGAGCGGAGCTACAACCTCGCTGTCCTCGATGCTCTTGACACCGAGTGCGACCTCTCCGCACTCAACACCTCTTGCAGTTTCAACTATAACATAGTCCCCTGCGTTGACCTTTTTTCCTGCCGGAGAAAAGTGATATATCTTTCCAACGCTCTTGAAGCGTACTCCGATAACCTCGGTCAAGCTGTTCACATTCCTTTCAGATACAAAGCCTTATGTCCGCACACACTGCGTTAAGGCATAATGTAAGATTAGAGTTGCCGTTTACTGCGGCAATATATTTTTCACAGATTTCGCAAAGTGCCGTCAGCTTTCTTTCGCTGAAAGCGGCACCCAGCCTTCTTGAGTTTTCCTCGCTGCAGCCTATGAGTCTTTCGCCAACGCCCATTCTTATCATAGCCGCATCTCTTAAAACCTGCATAAGAAGCCCTAAAACTGTAACACAAAGCTCCCTGTTTCCGTCACACTTCCACATAGCTCTGAGCATATCGTACTCGTTTTTCTGCTCAATCGCCTGTGCCATCAAAGTCGTGACCTCGACCGCCTTTTTAAGCGGCTTGCTTTCAAAGAACTCTATACATCTTCCGATGTTTCCGCCCATAGCCTTTACAGCGTCGCAGATTTCCTGCTCGCTCTTGTCGGTTGTCTCCTTTAGGTAAGCTATTGCCTGCTCACCTGTGACACTTTTCATAGACAGCGCTGTTACTCTTGACAACACAGTCGGCAGGAAATACTCCCTTGCCGATGCGGTAAGGATAATAACTGCGTGTGCGGGCGGTTCTTCAATGAGCTTTAATAGTGCATTCTGAGAGCCCTGCGGAGTTTTGTCCATATCCGCAATCAGATACACCTTCACTCTGCCCTCGCTCGGGGCAATATATGCGTCAGACACTACCCTTCTCAAATCCTCATCGAGCTTATAGCCTCCGCTTTTGAGGGAAGGGACAACCTTTATAAAGTCGGGGTGTCCGCCGCCTGTAAGCATTCTGCAGGCGTGACAGCCGTTGCAGGGGGGATTGTCCCCTGTACACAGAAGTCTTTGTGCGATATACGAGGCGAGCTTTTTCTTGCCCAGCCCCTTTTCGCCATAGATGACAATGCTCTGCGGAATTCTCCCGTCACTTGTCATCGACCTGACCGCCTGTAACGTGTCTTCGTTGCCTATGATTTCAAGGCTTTTATTTTGTAACACCCTTATACTCTTTCAAAGCGTTCGAGGTTTGTGATAAAGATTGTAGCTCCGCCGACAGAAACCTCAACAGGACCGTTGTCATAGAGCGGAGTGCCGAGAGTCATTTCAGTCGGAACAATCTGCTTTCTCTGTCTTGAGTGCTTTCTTATAACCTCGATAATATCATCAACCCTGTCATCCTCGCAGGCAATCATAAAGGTTGTGCTTCCTGCTGAGAGAAAGCCGCCTGTTGAGGAGAGCTTTGTAGCACGGAAGCCCGCTTTTGTGATAGCTGAGGAAACAGCGTGGTTATCGTCCTTATTTACAACTGCAAACATAAGCTTCATAGTAACACTTTCCTTTCTTACATCTGAAAATATGGTTTCTCAACAATTGTACCACATTTACATACAAAAATCAATCACCGCACAAAATCAGTCGAAGTGGCGGATAAGCCCCACGACCTTGCCGAGAATCGAGACCTCGTTACATATAATCGGCGCCATTGTATCGTTTTCCGGCTGGAGTCTGAAGTGGCCTCTTTCCTTGTAGAATCTTTTCACGGTTGCGTTTTCGCCGTCAACGAGAGCGACAACTATCTCGCCGTTTTCGGCATACTGTCTTTGCTCTGCGACAACTATATCACCGTCTAAAATTGCGGCATTTATCATACTGTCGCCTCTTACCTTAAGGGCAAAGAGAGGGTTCTGGAAACGCTTTTCAGACTTAAAGCTTATGTAGTCTGTTACCTCCTCGAAGGCGGTAATAGGCACACCTGCTGTAACAGTACCGACGAGCGGAACCGTCACTGCGCCTGACGCACGGGCAAGCTTTATCGCTCTGTTTCTTCCCTCGCTCTTTTCGAGGTAGCCGTTTTCGGTTAGTGAATTTATACAGCGGAAGGCGGTTGAGGTTGACTTAAAGCCGAGCTGGGCACATATTTCCCTGACTGTCGGGGCATAGCCCTCGTCGATTCTCGTTTTGATATACTCGTACACCTGTCTGTCCTTTTCGGAAATTGCCATAACTTATCCCTCCGTTTCGTGTAGTTTCTTTCCAAGCTTTTTCGCAAGCTTATATGCATCGCCGCAGCCGAGCGTAATAACGAGGTCGCCCTCACAAAGCTCGCCTGAGAGATACTCTATAATCTCGTCAAAGTTTTCTTCCTTTCTTTTTGCTGTCTGCATATCGACAAGCTCATCGGGTGCATCAAAGAAGATACAGCCTTCGATTTTCTCAGCGAGCTGTCTTGTATAGATGCCGTTTGTGTTCTTCTCGCGGCTTCCCATAATGTCTGTTAAAACGACCTTATCTGCAATTTTGAGCACTCTTGCGAAGTCGTCCATCAGTATCTGCGTTCTTGAATAGGTGAACGGCTGGAACACCGCCCACACACGGTTGAAGTCGAGCGACTTTGCGGCGGTAAGGACAGCTTCAAGCTCTGTGGGGTGGTGTGCGTAGTCATCGACAATTGTAACACCCTTTTCGTAAGCCATTTTTTCAAAGCGTCTTCCCGCACCTGTAAACTTTGAGAGTGCGTCCTTCATAACATTTGCTGAGATACCCGACAGCGAGGCAGCCGCAATTGAAGCTACGGCATTGAGCACGTTATGCTTTCCGGGAACAAAAAGCTCAAACTCCCCGAAAAGCTCTCCGCTGTGGTACACGTTGAAGCTTGTTCTCAGTCCCTTTGCGGAGATAATCTCTGCATAATAGTCATTGGCTTTATCAAAGCCGAAGGTTATCTTCTTTTTATTGACGTCTGCGACAGAATCGAGAGTGTTCCTGTCGTCGCCGTTTATGATAAGGCAGTTGCTTGCAAGTGAAGCGAAGCTGCCGAAGGATTTCTTGATATTGTCGAGTGTGCCAAAGTAGTCGAGGTGGTCTGCATCGACATTAAGGATAACGACTACGTCGGGGTGGAGCTTTAAGTAGTGGTCTTCAAACTCGCAGGACTCACATATGAAGGTTTCGCTGCTTCCTGCTCTGCCGCTTCCGCCGCCGATTGCTTTGAGCTTTCCGCCGATAACGCAGGAGATGTCCTCCTCAGCTTCGACAAAAATCTGTGTGAGCATCGAGGTTGCAGTAGTTTTTCCGTGCGTTCCGCAGACGCACACGGCGTTTTCATACCACGAGGAAACAAGCCCCAGCAGGTCGCTTCTTTCCATAAGCGGAACACCGCTTTCCTTTGCGGCGATAAGCTCGGGGTTGTCTGACATAATAGCCGAGGTATAGACGATAAGCTCAGCTCCTTCTATATTCTCCGCCCTTTGTCCCATATATACCTTGCAACCCATTTTACGGACTGCGTCGAGAGTTTCGGTTTCGTTGTTGTCAGAGCCTGAAAGCTCATACCCCTTTGAGCAGAGTATCTGAGCCAGCGGATACATTCCCGAACCGCCTATTCCGATAAAATGGACTCTCTTTATTCCATCAAGCACGCTGTTGTTAAGGTTTTGAGTCATAGTGTTTTGCTCCCTTTCATTATGCGAACATATATTCTTATGTATATTATATTACATTCCCAGAAAAAAAGAAAGACCTTTTGAATATTTTTTCTTCACAGGTCAAGAATATTTGTGTCAGAAAAATTTATTCAAGCCTGCCGCAGTTATCGCACGGCAGTAACGGAGGTCATTATGGAAATCACAGACATCAGAATCAGAAAAATTATTCCGCAGGGCAGACTCAGGGGAATTATCAGCATTACCCTCGACGACCTGTTTGCTGTGCATGATATCAAGGTCGTGCAGGGCGATGACAGGCTGTTTGTCGCAATGCCGTCAAGGAGAGATGACAACGGTGTTTACAGGGATATTGTGCACCCCATCACCCCTGCCGCAAGAAACGAGATAGAGGGCGAAATCCTCTCCGCTTACAAGAGGGAGATAGAACGCCAGCAGGCTGAACAGAGCTGATACACCTGCCCTGAAATGCGGCACTATGCTTTGCGGTGTGCCTAAGAAGCCTTGCAAAGTCGGGTGTGAAGGGAGTCGGCAGAATCAACAAACTGAGAGGGCGTTTCTCAAATTTATATTGTACGATTGTTAGAAAAGCCAAAAAACGTATTGACAAAGCCTTCCTGTGCGGTTATAATAAAGCCAACAACTAAACAATCCGATGAGGGAGTAGTGGCGCAGATGCGTGGCAAGTCAACATCCTGGCTGTAAAGTCTGGCTTGTCTTAAAAAACGAGACTCATATTGCATTATCAATCTCAGGTGTGCTTTATGAATTATCGCTTTTCTCTTTCGTAAATCAACCGAGCTTGCTGATGCAATGCTCGGTTTTTTGTTGAAAAAAGAAAAGGGAGAGAAAAACTATGTTCATTACTCTTAAGAACGCAACAAAAAAATACGGTGAGGGGGAAACGCTTGTATACGCACTCGACCACACAGACCTCACAATCGAGAAGGGCGAAATATGTGTAATCCTCGGCCCGTCGGGTTCGGGCAAGTCCACACTTCTCAATATGCTCGGCGGTCTTGACAAGCTCGACGAGGGCGAAATCTCAATCGACGGCAGGGACATCTCAGGCTACAACGCAAGACAGCTCACCGGATACCGCAAGGAAGACGTCGGCTTTGTCTTCCAGTTCTACAACCTCATAGGCGACCTCACGGTAGAGGAAAACGTCGAGGTAGTTTCGGATATTTCACAGAATCCGCTTGACACACAGGAGGTTCTTGACGCAATGGGGATGCTCAAATACCGCCACCGCTTCCCGAAGGAGCTTTCGGGCGGACAGCAGCAGAGAGTTGCAATTGCAAGAGCAGTTGTGAAAAATCCTAAGCTTCTTCTGTGCGACGAGCTGACCGGCGCACTTGACACAAAGTCGTCAAGGTCGGTTCTTGAGTTTATTGAAAAGATAAACAGCCTCTACAAGACAACAACCGTAATCATCACCCACAACGAAGCTATCGCACAGATGGCTGACAGAGTTGTGTACATAAAGGACGGAAAGGTTTCACGCATTACCGTCAACACGACAAAGACACCCGCCTCAGAGCTTTCTCTGTAAGGAGGTGCAGTTATGAAGCTAAACAAAAGATACCTTCGCAGTATAAGGAGCAATCTCTCCTTCTACATTTCAGCAACTGCGCTGACAATCCTCACTCTCCTGCTCTTTTTCATTATGAACATCGCAGGCAAGGCGATAGACCGCTTCGGTGACGAGTTCTTTGAAAGAAACTGCCTTGAGGACGCAAACTTCACAACCTACCTCGACATCCCGTCTGACGAGATGGAAGTGCTCGAGGAAACATACTCGCTGACACTTGACAAGCAGTATTACACAAACCTCGAAACAGACGGCACTACCGCAAGAGTTTTCAAGGCGACCGACAAGCTCAATCTCTACGAGATTACCGTCGGAAGTGACCTTTCTTCAGATGACGAGATAATTATCTCTGAGGGCTACGCAGCCGAGCAGGAGCTCTCTGTCGGTGACAGCGTTAAAATACGTGACAAGGAGTACACTGTCGCAGGCTTGTTCCAAAGACCTGACTACCTGTATATGCTCCAGAACGAGAGCGACGCATACAAGAACGCTACTACCTTCTTCCTTGCCTACGTCACAGACGCAGAGTATGAAAGAATCGGCTCAGACAGCTGTACATACTTTGTAAAGTACACAAAAGACAACCACAAGGCTTTCCGCACAGAGATAAACGACACCTACTATATGAGAAGCTACCTCACCAAAGAGGAGAATATGCGAATTGATATGGTGCCTATGCAGGCGGATATGTTTATTGTGATGTCGTATATCATTCTCGTTGTTATGCCTCTTATTGTTGTTGTGCTCGTGAGCGTTGTCATTAGCCGTAAGGTGAAATCCGAGCAGAGAATGATTGGCACTCTTTCCGCTATGGGCTACACCAAGGGAAAAATCATGCTCCACTACGCAGGCTTTGCTGTGATACCAGGAGTTTTAGGCGGAATTATATCGGTTATTCTTGCCGCAATTTTCTGCCAGCCGTTCGGTGAGCTTGGACTTGCTGACTACGAACCGCTGAGGATTGACTGTAAGCTTGAAGTTCTCCCTGTAATTCTGGGAATCATTATCCCTACGGTAATGTATGTGCTGTCGGCTGTCGGCGCTGTTGCAAGGCTTCTTAAAAAGAACACCGTTTTGCTCCTTTCGTCAAACACCGAACAGGGCAGGCTCAAGAGGGTTATGGTGAAAAACAAGCTGTCCTTCAGGCTGAAGTTCGCTGTCCGCTCTCTTATCGGAAACCCGTCAAGAAGCTTCGTTATGCTTCTGGGCGTTGTTGTGGGCGGATTTGTCTCACTGCTTGGATACTGCATTCTTGACACTATGGAAAACTCAAAGGAAACTATCTCCCAGTCGCTCGGCGGATACGAGTACCAGTATGTTATGGGCTCGCTTATCGAGGACAACAGCTACGGCGGCGAGGGAGTTATAATGTCGGGCGTTGAAACTAAGGACGGCGACAGCCTTAATCTTATCGGCACAACCGACTCAAACCCTTATCTCAGTCTTATGACAACAGACGGAGAAAGAATCTCTCTCGACGACGGCGGATACTATATTACAAGCGTTGTCGCTATGCTCTATGACATCGAAAAGGGCGACAGCATGGTGCTTGTAAACCCCCTGACGCTTGACGAGTTTGAAATAACAGTTTCGGAAATTATCGACTACGATATGCAGAGTGCCGTGTTCACGAGCGAGGAAAACGCTTGCGGTATATTGGGTATCGGACAGGGGCTTTCAAACGTTATTATGAGTGATAAGGAGCTTTCAATCCCCGAAGGCGAGCTTCTCCGGACAATCAAGATGTCAGACTCCGAGGAGCAGTTTGACAATATGACAGGTCAGATGGGTGTTATGATATACCTGCTCATCGGCATCGGCTGTGCAATCTGCGTGGCTGCTGTGTATATCGCCGTAAATATGCTGGTCACAGAAAACAGAAGCAATATCTCAATGCTCAAGGTCTTAGGCTACGACGACAAGAAAATCAACAAAATCGTCCTGCGTGTAAATCACATACTCGTGCCGATAGGCTTTGTTATCTGTATCCCACTCGTGTACAAGTCAACCGACTGGTTTATGAAATTCCTCGCAGACTATGTGGGTATGTACCTGAGTGCATATATCTCCCCGCTTAGCTTCATCCTCACTCTCGGCCTTATCTGCCTTAGCTACTTTTTCTCGCTCTTCTTCCTCAGAAGAAAAATCGCTAAAGTCAATATGGTCGAAAGCCTTAAGGATAACAGAGAATAACCCCACTCACAAGCTTTATACTTTTTATCGGGGGAAACCTTTCTGAAGAAAGTTTATCCCCCGGACCCCCTTACAAAGACTTTTAATATGATTTCAGCCCCATAGGGTGTACATCACGAAACAGAGAATTTAAAATCAGTTCTCTCTTGGTGCATACCCTATGGGGCTGAAATTTATAATAAAAGTTTTAGGAAAGGAGTTTGAGGAACAACCCTTTTTCAAAAGGGTTTTCCTCAATAGAAGCACAAAGTTTATGGGCGGGGGTTATTTTGTGTTAGCTGTTACGGTTGCAGAGTAGCCGCCGTAGTAGGCTTTACTGCCGAGGGTTCTGTATGCTCTTACTCTGAACTTGTAGGTTGTAGCGGACTTGAGTGAGGTAACAGAATACTTGAGTGTGTCAGGGCTTGTGACCTTTGCAACTCTTACCCACTGTCCGTTCTTGTACTGCTCTACGATATAACCGCTTGCGCCTGTTACCTTGTTCCAAGCAAGTCTTACCGATGACTTTGATGTTGCATCGACCTTTGCTGTGACCTTTGCAGGATTTGTAGAGGTTGTGACAGTTGAGCTCCACGCTCCGTAGTAAGCCTTACCGCCGAGCATTTTGTATGCCTGTACTCTGAACTTATAGGTTGTGCCTGACTTTAAAGAAGCAACAGAATACTTGAGTGTGTCAGGGCTTGTAACCTTAGCTACTCTTACCCACTGTCCGTTCTTGTACTGCTGGATGATGTAGCCGCTAGCTCCTGTTACCTTGTTCCAGGCAAGTCTTACAGATGAGCCTGAAACAGCGTCTTCCTTGGCTGTGACCTTTGCAGGCTTTGTGCAGGCTGTTACAGTATCTGCAAAGTCGCTGTAGTAGAGCTTTCCGTCTACAGTTGCGTATGACCTTATTCTGAACTTGTACTCAGTACCTGCCTTGAGGGAAGGAACTGAATACTTGAGTGTTGAGTTGCTTGTGAACTTCTTTATTCTTACCCATGTACCGTTCTTGTACTGCTCTAAGATATATCCGTCTGCATCGGCTACCTTGCTCCATACAAGTCTTATCGAGCTGCCTGAGTTTGCTTCCATTTTGAAGGTGGCAGGATTTACGATAAGCGAGTACTCCTTGAAATAATCGTGTGCATACTGATGGGCAGACGAGCCCTTTGTGCAGTATATTGTCAGATTATAGCTTGTCTCAAACAGGTCGTCCTTGATAGCCGTTGTAGGTGAAAGGAAGGTCACTCCCTTAAGAGAGTCCATTCCTGTGAAGGCATACATTCCGACGCTTGTCACAGTTGAAGGAACAATAATCTTTTCAAGCGTCTCGCAGTTCATAAAAGCACAGGCATCTATAGTCCTGAGTCCCTCGGAGAGCCTTATTTCAGAAAGCTCATAGCAGTCAGAAAATGCCCTTTCTCCGATAGACTTAACACTGCCCGGAAGCTCGATTGTTTCAAGTGTTTCGCAAAACGCAAAGCACCTGTAACCGATAACCTCAACACCGTCTGCGATAGTTACCTTCTTGAGACTTTCGTTACCGTTGAAGGTTCCTCTGTTAAGTGTCTTGAGTGTTGAAGGAATGTTTACTGAGGTAAGCTTTCTGCAACAGTCGAAAGCGTACTCACCGAGCGAGGTTATTCCCTCGGACATTGTTACAGAGGTAAGCTCATCGCAGCCGCTGAACGCATTATCGCCTATTGTTCTTATGCTTGAAGGAAATTTAAGCGTCTTGAGTGAAAGGCAGTCGTAGAATGCGTATTCTTCAATTGTTTTCAAGCCGCTGCCGAACCCCACAGAGCTGAGCCTGTTGCAGTGATAAAACGCCATATCTCCTATGGTCACAACACTATTCGGAATGGTGATGCTTTCAAGCTTCTCACAGCCGTAAAACGCCCCACCGCCTATGCTTTTTACACCCGACGGAATGTTTACGTCCGCAAGAATCCAGCAGCAGGAGAAAAGCTCCTCGCTGATTGCACCAAGGTTCTTCGGAAGCTTTGCAGAAGTAAGCACCATACAGCTACTGAACGCTCCCTTTCCGATGGTTGTCACGCTGTCAGGGACAGATATGCTCTCAAGACTTGTGCAGAAATAGAACGCGTAGTCGCCGATTTCCTTTAAACCGCTCGGGAGCTTGACCGACTTCATTCCAACGCATTCGTAAAATGCATAGTTGCCGATTTTAGTTACCGCCTTTCCGCCTATCTTCGCAGGGACAGTAACATTCTCAGCACCGCCGTTGTAATCTGTGATAAGTACTGTGTTGTCGCTGAGCACCTCATAGGTAAAACCTCCGTACTCCGCTGCTGACGCTACCGTACATCCCAGCACGAAAAACACCGACAGCGCAAACAGTATTGATACCAGCTTCTTTTTCATTGCCTTTTCTTCCTCTCATATTGGGTTAAAAAATATTACAAACTTCCTTTTCTATTGTATCACAAATTGATAAATTGTCAAGAAGCCGCTAACATTTTAATACACCCCCTGCCTGTTTTTCTGCGTATGCAACAAAAAACCGACCGCTTTTACACGGTCGGTATTATTTTATGCCAAGAGATTTAAAGTGATTTCTTTACTTTCTCTTCTTTGTTGCTACCATAGCAACTGCTGCAAGAGCGATACCTGCAAATGCAAGTCCTGCTTCTGCGCCTGTCTGAACGTTGTCGTCAGTCGGCTCGTCAACAGGCTCATCTGTTGGTTCGTCTGTTGGCTCGTCTGTTGGTTCGTCTGTTGGTTCGTCTTCAGGCTCTTCCTCAGCAGGCTTTGCCTCGCACTCTGTGAGGATGTAGCTTTCAAATTCTTCAGCCCAGCTATACTCGGAAACAAGCTCTCCATCGCCGTTTACAGTAAAGCTGCCGGTTGCACTGAAAGCGTAGCCAACGTTTGGATAAAGGATTGCACGGAAGGAGTACTGCTTGCCTTCTTCAAACACTTCGTTGCCTTCCATAACTCTGATGTCTTCAAGTTCCTCGTCATAAACGCCCCAGTCGAGTGAACCGATTGAGTAGTTTGCACCCTCAGGAAGCTTTACGCTTGCGAGATTTTCTTCAACAGTTTCGCCGATTGTTGGCTCAGCGTAGCCTTCAACGCCGATTTCTGTGATTAAAACATACTCAGGAACCTCGTATACAAAGCCTACGAATGCCTCTCCGCTTGAATATACATTTGAATCCTCATAAACATAATCTGTTGAGCCGTTTACTGTAATTTCAGCGTTAGCGTCAAAAACATATCCGAACTTAGGTGTAACCATCACCTGGAAGCCGTAAATCTTGCCCGCTTCAAATACTGTGTCAGGCGAAAGCGAGTCTCCGACTGATGCGTAGCTTTCGTCAAGCTCAAAGCAGGTAGGGTTGTCAACGTCGCCTGTATCCATAAGCTCATAGTTTGCGCCCTCAGGAAGCTTCAGGTCGTCAAGAATCTCTCCCAATGTCTGTCCTGCAACAGGCAGGTCAAAGCCCTCTACATCAATTTCAGTAATAGTTGTCAGTGTCATTTCCTTTGCCTCTGTGTTCACGAGTGAAACGCAGGCACTGTCAGCGTCAACACGGCAATAAAAGTCTTCAACAAGAGTGTCCTCTCCGTTGATTGTCAAAACTGCGTCATCAGCAAACTCATATCCCTCATTCGGAATTACGTAAAAGTCTGCGGCATAGATTACGCCCTCTTCAAAGGTTTCGTCTTCGAAATCGTAATAATCGTCCTCATCCTCTACATAGATATACCAGTTTACATAGTCAATGCTGTAATTTGCTCCCTCAGGAACCTTGATTTGAGCTGTCTGCTGAGCCTCCGTCACACCTACATAAGGTATAACCTCGCCTATTACGTCAACTGCGTCAATGACAATGTTTTCGCCTTCAGCAAACGCTGTAATCGATAACATTGAAGCTGAAACAAAAAGAGCTGTCAGAGCAGCAGTGATTCGTGTCTTGTTGATTCTCATAATATCAACTCCCTTTCATATAAATTCTGTCTTGAAAAGACTGCTCCCCAAATATAAGGATTACATTAATTATACATTATGAAAAACAAAAAATCAATACTTCTCTTGAACTTTTTAAAATGTTTTTACTTGTATATTTTTTTCGTGAAACCTTTTGACACCCTGCGGTGTATTACTATACAAAGGGGCAATACTCCGTTGCTCCGCATTCAGAAGGAGAAAAAGAATTAAATGAAAAAACAGCTATTTTATTTACTCACAGCTTTTCTTCTGGCGAACTCACTTTCGGGTTGCTCAAACAATGATGGCAGCAGCAAGGCAGAAGGCAAGGAATACACAGGCTCACCGCTTCTCAGCGGCATAACCTCAGACAACTACAAGCAGACCTGTCTTATTTACTCTGACACAGCGGACGCTAAGAAGGTCGGACTTGTAAACTACACAACAGGCGAGGTTATCATTCTCGACAAGGACGGCAAGGAAGCTCTCAGCTGCAGATATATGTCGCTTTTCTAATCTGATATCTACTCTCCATACATAGAAAAACACCCACAGGGGAAGCTATCCTCCCTTGTGGGTGTTTTGTTTTGCTTATTGAACTAGCCCTCAAGCTTTTCTGTTGCTTCCTTGAGAAGCTCAATGATAGGAAGGTGCTGAGGACATACCGCCTCACACTGACCGCAGCCGATGCAGGAGGATGCCTTTCCGCTTCTTCCGATAAGTCCGCCGTAGAAGAACTTAGGTCTGTTGTCCTTAGGGAACTTTCTGAGTGTGTTTACAGCGCCGAAGATATCAGGGATGCTGATGCTCTGAGGACAGCCGTCCACACAGTAGCGGCAGGAGGTGCAGCCTATGAGCTTTACTGAAAGCATCTTGTCGCACACCGCCCTGAGTGTTTCCTTTTCCTTTTCTGAAAGCGGCTCAAACTCTGTGAAGGTCTTGAGGTTATCAGCAACCTGCTCCTCGTTTGACATACCGCTTAAGATTGTCATAATTCCGTCAAGTCCGCCGCAGAAACGCATAGCCCATGAAGCTACCGACCTGTCGGGGCTTGTTTCCTTGAACATTGCCTCAAGCTCGTCGTCTACCATTGCGAGAGTTCCGCCCTTGACAGGCTCCATAACAATCATAGGAACCTTTCTCTCAGAGAGGATTTCGTACAGTCTGCCAGACTGAACGATGTCGTTGTCCCAGTCTGCATAGTTGAGCTGAATCTGTACAAACTCAACCTCAGGGTGCTTGTCAAGAACCTTTATGAGAAGCTCCGGTGTGCCGTGGAAGGAAAAGCCGAAGTGTTTGATTTTGCCCTGTGCCTTCTTTTCCATACACCAGTTGAAGCAGTCGAGGTTTTCGTACACGTCATAGTTGCTGCCGTCTTCGAGGCTGTGGAGAAGGTAGAAGTCGAAATACTGAAGTCCTGTTCTTTCGAGCTGTTCAGAGAACACCCTGTCCCTGTCCTCCTTTGTCTTGAGCGCCCAGGCAGGGAGCTTTGTTGCTACCATATAGTCCTCTCTCGGATAACGTCCTACGAGCAGCTCCTTTACTGCCTTTTCAGAGTTACCGCCGTGGTACACATACGCTGTATCGAAGTAGTTGAAGCCTGCCTTCATATAGCTGTCTATCATACCTGTGACACGCTCTATGTCTATCTTTCCGTCAATTTCGGGAAGGCGCATAAGACCGAAGCCGAGCTTGCTCATTTTTTCAAGATTGATTGCCATTTGTCATACCTCCTCAGGTCACAAATAATCGTGGATTTTTAGAATTATAACACTCTTTTCCCCTCTCTGTCAAGGAGGTTTCACGCCTCTGCTCCAAATAAACCTCATAAAGCTGATACAAAAGTAAGCCTTGCACAAAAAATCTCCCCACACCGCTAGAAGGAGGCGATGTGGGGAACAGCTATTTATCTCACTTTGAAAGTGAAACCGTGGATTATTCAGCAGCTTCTTCGTCTGCTGTGTTACCGTCTGCGAAAGTGATTTCAGACATTGAAGCTTCGCTTCCGCTGATTGTGATAACGCTTGCGTCGTCGTTTGTGATTTCGATTGTGATATCCTCAATGTTTTCGATGCTTACAGGTGCAAAGCTTACGTCAAGTGTGAAGCTTGGGAGAGCCTCGCCTATGTTGTATGCCTGGTTGAGAACTACAGGTCTTTCTCTGTCTGAGAGCTTGACCTCTTCGCCGTTTACATAGAGCTTTACGTTTGTGCTTGTAAGAGCTGTGTAGTCGTAGTCATCCTCGCCGTTGCAGATTGTGTAGTTGTAGCTGTCTTCGTTTGCGAATGTGAGAATGTCTCTTGCAATTTCTTCTCCGCCTGCCCAGTAAGCCATTTCGTCAGAAGCTGAAGCGTGGTCTGCAGGGATATCATATGTGAAGGATACGATTGTCTTGTAGTCAGAGAATGTTACCTGTGAAAGAACGCTGTCCTTGCCGTTGATTGTAACAGCCTTGTCGAAGCTTGCGTAGCCGACTGTTGTAACTGCCTCTACCTCAGGGTTGAAGGTTGCTGAGAGTGTGATATCGTAGTAAGAGCCCTCGCCTGTTGAAGATGTAGCTGTGATGCCCTTAACCCAGAGGGTAAGGTCTGAGCCGTCTGAGAGAGCACCCTGCACCCATGCTGCGTAGTTCTTAACCTTGAATGTGAATACCTTTTCGCCGTTTTCGTCAGTGCTTACTGCAGCGTAGCATTCATCTGTTGCGTACTGTCCGACCTCAAAGCCGATTTGTGATTCGTCGATATCCGAGCCGAGTACAACAACGTTCATAGCGAGGCTTTCGATATCCTTTGCCTTGCCGGAATCAGTAAGTCTTGCTTCAACGAGTGTGTAGCTTTCTTCTGTGTCACCGACAAAAGCAACTGTGTTGAAAATAATATCGTCGCTTTCGATGACTGTGCCGAGCTGCTGGTATTCGCCGCTTTCGAGCTTTGATGCTGTTACCTCATCTCCGAAGAGGTTGTTGAAGAATCCGCCGACGTCGAGCTTGCCTGTTGCAGCGCCTGCTGCTACTGCACATGTTGCACAGGCTGCGGCTGCTGCGAAGCCGACTGCTACTCTCTTCATTACAGGGCGGTGTGCCTTTGTTTCCTGAGCGTAAGCCTTAGCGTAGAGATTCTTTTTCCATTCTGTAGGTGTTTCAATCTTTGAAAATGTATTGTTAAGCTTTGACATAATTAATATCCTCCTGATATTCGTCGGTAAGCTCTATCCTGAGAGCTTCTCTTGCTCGCCTGAGTCTTGTCTTGATTGTACCTTCCCTGGTATTCAGGATTTTAGCAAGCTCTGCGACCGAGTATCCGACATAGTAGTGTAAGTAGATTACCTCACGGTATTTTTCGGGTAGCGACATAACCAGCTCAATCAGCTCCTTGTCGCTAGTGTCGTTGTAGTACAGCGGAACAAAATCGAGACACTCTGTTTTATGACGGCTCAGGAACCGAAAGCGATTTTTACACTCGTTCGAGGCTGTTGTTATCAGCCACGCCTTGAGGTGCTCAGGGTTTCCTTCCTCCAGCAAATCGGTGTTTTTGAACAGTTTCAGGAAAACGTTCTGGTAACAGTCCTCGGCGTCGTGCTTGTTTCCGAGGCGAAGCATGCACAGACCTGTAACCATGTCTGAATATTCCTCAACCGCTCTTTCAAATAGCTGTCTTATGCGTATGTCCGTCATATTATCGGCTCCCTTCTACTAACAATACACCGCAGGGTCAAAAAAGGTTTCAAACGTTTAAGATTTTTTTGAAAAAGTTTTGAGAGGCTTTTTTGTCCCGTGTCAGGAGGTTAGTTTATTGTGTTTATGTCAAAGCGTTGTCCGGCTTTTATAATAAGGATAGTATAACAAATGCAAAAGCCCCTGTCAATTGCGCCCTATATATGATAGTTAAGACCTCACACCCGCAGCACAGGCTGTGCTAAGTTTGAACGATTTTCTATTTTGTATAAATGATTTAGCAATAATGCACATTAACCCACGTCATAAACGGCGTGGGTTTGCTCTTTTTATACAAAAAACAACCGCCATTTTTGGCTAGTTTTTTGGTTTTGTTTTGTTGCAATAACTAAATAGAGGTGCTATAATTATATTGTATAGGTATCATTATTTGAAGAGGAGGTGCAATTGCAGGTGGATAGACTTACAGACAACACAATAGAAAACCTGCTTGAATATGTTTCAAACGGTGTAGCGATGTTTGAGCGCTACGAGGACAGGTTCGTTCTCAGCTACTGCAACAGAACGCTTTGTACAATGCTTGGCTATTCTCCGAATACGTTCAGAAAAAAGGCTATGCAGGACGTTTTCACCTGCGTTTGCGACGAGGACAGGGACGCACTCTCAGAGCTTTTTGAGAGCTGTCTGAAATCGGGCCTTCCCAAAGAAATGACAGCAGGCTTTGTAAAAAGTGACAGAGCTCACATGTGGCTGAAGGTGTGTGCAATGAGCCCCGATACCAACGGGGAGAAGATTGTTGTTACCTACACCGACGTTACGGACGAAATCAACAGCAAGGAGGAGCTTCGTTTCAGGGCTGACCACGACGAGCTTACCTCTATCTACAACGCAAATGCGTTTTACAGACACACAAAGGAAATGCTCTCGCAAAGCGACTGCGAGTTTGTTTTAGTGCGTCTTAACATAATCAAGTTCAAGGTTATAAACGACATCTTCGGGGCAAAGGCGGCTGACGATATACTTGTGTCTATGGCAAGGCATATCGAAAACATTGTCACAAAAAGAGGCGGAACCTACGGAAGAATTACTTCTGACCACTTCGCTGTGTGCATAAACGCCGACAACTATTCGGAAACGCTTTTAGCGGACACTATGCGTGACCTCAAGGACAGTTTCCCGGGATACTATAACATCAACATAAAAGCAGGCGTTTACAGGATAACAAGCAAGGATATCTCTGTTGCGGTTATGTGCGACAGAGCAAAGCTTGCTATGCAGTCTATCAAGGAAGACAATACAAAGCTCATCGCCTACTATACAGACGATATAAGAAAGAACCTTCTGAGAGAACAGCGTATCGAAAACGAAATGGAATGGGCACTCGAAACGGAGCAGTTCGAGGTGTGGTTCCAGCCGATTTACAGCCTGTCGTCAATGCAGCCGTACAGCGCAGAGGCACTCGTGCGTTGGCGTCACCCGACAAAGGGACTTATCTCGCCGGGTATGTTTATCCCGATTTTTGAAAAGAACGGCTTTATCTCAAAGCTCGACTACTATATCTTTGACCACGTCTGCGCTTACATCAAGGAAAGAAAGCTCCAGGGACTGAGGCAGATTCCTATCTCTGTGAACGTGTCAAGAATGAGCCTCTACAACGAGGGGCTTGCTGAGGATATCATAAAGCTTGTTACAAGCTACGGGCTGTCGCCTGAGCTTTTCAAAATTGAAATTACCGAAACTGCCTACAGCAACAACCCTACTACTATCACAAATACCGTAAACAAGCTTCGTGCATACGGCTTCACTATCCTTATGGACGACTTCGGAAGCGGTTATTCCTCACTCAATATCCTGAAGGACCTGCCGATTGACGTTCTTAAAATTGATATGAACTTCATGGCGGACCTCAATTCAACCGACAAGGCGGCTAACATTCTTACCTCTATCGTCAGAATGGCGAAGTGGCTGGATATGCCTTGTATCGCAGAGGGCGTTGAAACAAAGTCGCAGGTTACCTTCTTAAAGAGCATCGGCTGTGACAACATCCAGGGCTTCTACTTCTCAAAGCCTCTGCCAAGAGAAGACTTTGAAGCGGTTGTTGCGGGAAATATCGACGAGATTGTCAGCGACAAGCGTTCAGACAGTGCCTCTGAGGACGTTGACGCTATGCTGTCAAGCAACGAAACTATCTCAATGCTTATGAACGGAATGTTCGGCGGCATGGGCTTCTATGAGTTTGAAAACGACAGGCTTGAGGTTATCAGAGTAAACGAGGGCTATTACAGTATGTTCGGCTATACCCTCTCGGAATTTGCAAAGGACGCTAAAAACGTTGTTGACAAAATTCACCCTGATGACAGGAAGGCTATGATTGATGCTTGCAAAAATGCGGTTTCAACAAAGAAAACTGTCCACAACACCTTCAGAAGAACCGACGCTCACGGCAAGGTTCTCTACGTCGATGCTGCTATAAGCTCGTTCGGCGGAACAAGCGAAAGACCTCTGCTTTGTATCGCTATCAACGATATTACCGCCCATAAGATGCTCGAAAAGAAGTCGGGCGAAAAGATGAGACTTCTGAATGTTCTTTCAAGACGTCTTCTCGAAAGAACAGACATCGACGCTACCGTTGACGAAATCCTCAGGATTGTCAGAAAGTATTTCAAGGCTGAAAGAGCCTCGATTTATGAGTTTGACGAGCAGGAGGGTATGTGCTATAACCTCTACGAGCAGTGCTCAAAGAATGGCACGCATCTTATCGAAAAGCACAAGGCTGTGCCTATCGAATTCCATAAGCCGTGGATTGACTACATAAAGAGCAAGAGAGTCGTAAGCATTGCGGATATCCAGAACGAGCCTACACTTACAGGCAAGGACAAGGAGGCTATCTCAAAGCTTAATGTACATTCGGTTATCGCCGTTCCTATTCTTACAGAGCGTGTGATGACAGGCTTTATAAACATCGACAACCCGAAGGACAACTTCGACCAGATTGACTTCCTGCAGTCGTTCAGCTACTACTACTCGCTTGAAATGATGAAGTACCGCATGCAGCAGAGTGCTGAGTCAAACAACAAGCGTATGGAAGCTATCATGGAAAATATGGACGGCGGAGTAGGTCTGTTCACCTTCGGTGACGAGGATATCTATCTTGACTTCGCAACCGACAGGTTCAGGGAGATTATCGGTGCTCCTGCTGACTACACGGGCGGCTTCTTTGAGTTTATTAACGCTCTTGACAGGGACGAGTTCAAACGCCGGGCGAAAATGGCCATGACAGAAGGCGGAAATATCTCGATACAGTTCCGTGCTACAACACCTGCCAGAGACGGCAGAGAAAGATGGATTGCATTCTCAGGCTCGGCTATGTACAACCCTGAAACAAACGAGCCTATGGGCATTGCGGTTATAACAGACATTACCGACAGAGTTTACTCTGAGCAGAGCAAGTACAGTGCTGCGCTGGCTTCTGTTTACGACAGAATTTACAGAGTGGACATGCTCAGCAGCGAGATTTCGCTTATCTCGGAAAAGAATCACGATTCCGACGCTGTTCACCAGATGCTCGACGTGTTCTCAGATTCAAAACAGGACAGAAAGAGAAAGTGGCTCGCAAAGATATGTACAGACGCCCTTATAAAAGGCTATTCAACTGCAACCTACGGCTTCACAGATGAGGCAGGCCGTTACTGGTACACCTGCACTGCGGTCAAGTTTACCGAAACCGTGTTCCTGCTTTGCATTATGAACACGACAAGCCAGATGAACACAAGAGAGCTTGAACGTGAAAACGAAAGACTTCTCATAAAGCAGAGATTCCAGGAGACCTCTAACATCTACGTGCGTCAGACGGGTATCGTGCTTCTTGAATATGATTTCAAGACAGGACTGATTGAAAGCACCGAAAACTACTCAAGGTTCGCTCTGAGCAGGCTTAAGCCGGAAGCTATCAGAAACGGGCTTGCCGGCTTTGAGGAGGCTGTGCACCCTGACGAAAGAGAGCTTCTGAGGGATATTCTCCTTGACAACGAAAACGACAGGGTTGCAGAAGCAAGGCTTCTTGAGGCAAACGGCGGATACGTTTGGTGTCAGATAAGAAAGACCCTAAGCTTTGACAGAAACGGAAAGCCCGTGTGCGCAAACTACACAATTCTTGACATTGACGAGCGTAAGAAGGCGGAGGCAAACATCAAGCGTGCTTCGGATATGCTCAGAAACGTTGTTGACTCGGCAAGCTCAGGTATCGCATTTATTGAGGTAACTGACGACGGCGAGGTTATCCCGATTTTCAGAAACGAAAACTACTACAACATTCTCGGCTACAACAAGGACGACTACGAGGGCAAGAGCCTTGCTATTTTCGACGTTGTTTCGCCTGAAACGGCAAAGAGCCTCAGAGACAAGATTCTCCGTGTTGCATACGAGGGCGTAAGCCTTGGCGAGGAAATCAAGGTAAGACGTGGCGACGGCACTGAAAAGTGACTTAGCTGTGAGTTTGCACCTTATGTTTCGTCGGATGACGGCGACAAGAGCAGACGTATTACCGCCGTTACGACAGACATCACAGAGCTTGTTGAACAGACAAGAAGGCTTGACGCTATTATCAACTCGCTCCCGGGCGGCGTTGCGAACTACAGAGTTTCAGGTGACAAGGTTACTTCTGAATTTTTCAGCAAGGCAATCCCTGAGCTGTGGGGCTACGGTGACGATATAGAGGGGTACAAAAAGCTTGTTTCAAGCGACGTAATGAAGCTTGTCTTCGAGAGAGATTTCCCGAGAGTTTATGCGGCTATGAAATATCTTGTCACGACGGGCGAGGACATAAGGCTCAGCTTCCGTGTAAACTGCAAGGTAGGTTACCGCTGGGTAACTATGGCGGCAAGCAAGATTTCCGACCACGCCGACGGCTCGGTATCTATAAGCTGTCTTTACACAATTTCGTCAGACAGAGAGCTTATGTACAGACGTATGCTTGACGATGCTTCTATCGGAATTTACGTTTGTGACGCACAGACAAAGAACACTCTCTATATGAACAACACTCTCAGAAAACAGCTCGGTGTTGACAGCGAGACCGACGTTACTGAGGTCAACTGCTACAGTATTCTCAGCGACGGCGACGAGAGCTTCTCTGATTCATATCAGTACGACAGCTATCAGACAAGAATCATTGACGGCGAAGGCGGGTACTTCTTCATCCGTGGCAGACGCATCGGCTGGAACGGTATCCCTGCTATCATTGAATACATCTCCGACCGCTAACAAGCGAGACGCTTGACCCGTTTGCAGCTCCGATAGGTAACTACGGACATAAAGATAGTTTGTCGCTGCGGTCGGACAAAGCAAAAGTCGGTAGAATAATATAATAATTAAGCCCCCTGTTTTCAGGGGGCTTTTTTGCGGCGAGACGCTTGACCCGATGTGACCCCCCTCTAAAGCTTCTGATAACAAATCAAAACATTGTAGAATTGCGACAGCAATTCTGTGCACCTGCTATACAGATTTTGAGTTATGGCTTAGTTTAGGGCAGGTGTGCCAGTCCAAACAAAGTAAAGTTAATAACAAACCTTCGGAGAAACCGCACGCAATCTGGGATTTCCGCCAAAGCGAAAGTCAGCAGAATTGCGACAGCGGTTCTGTGCACCTGCCACACAAATTTTGATTTCTATCACATTATAGGGCAGGTGTGCCAGTCCAAACTAAATTACGACAATCGCAAACTTTCGGCGAGACCCCACAAAGTCGGGGATTTTTCGAAGAAAAATCCGAAGCCAGCCCAAATAAAGTAACGTTAATAACAAACCTTCGGGGCTGGCTGATAATTTTCTGCGTTATTTTTTATTTTATTTATGTTATAATAAAGGTTGAGCAAAATTTCAACCACACTTATGCACGGAGGCGCACAATGACAAGACCTATCACCTCACTTCAGAAGCCTAAGGAGAAATACCTTTTTGTATTCTTAGCTTCGTTTATAATGCTTGCGATAATCTTTATACCTATCCTCATATACAACAAGGGCTACCTGCTGTACTACGGCGACTTCAACTCCCAGCAGCTCATGTTCTACGAACACGCCCACGACTTCATCAGAGAAAACGGCGTCGGCTGGGACTGGGGCACAGACCTTGGCTCTGACATACTGAGCACCTACTCGTTCTACCTTTTCGGAAGCCCGTTCTTCTGGCTTACCATTCCGTTCCCTTCGTCAGCGGTTGTGTACCTTATCCCGTGGCTTCTCTGCCTCAAGACGGCTGTTGCGGCGGTGACAAGCTACGCATTTATAAGACGTTTTGTAAAGACTCCTAACGCTGCGGCTATCGGCGCACTTCTGTACGCATTTTCAGGCGCACAGATTTACAACGTATTTTTCAATCACTTCCACGACGTAACCGCATTCTTCCCGCTGCTGCTCCTTGCCCTTGAAATGAGGGTGAACGACAACAGGAAGGGCGTTTTCGCACTCGCTGTCGCACTTATGGCGATTGTGAACTACTACTTCTTTGCTTCTGTCGTCGTGTTCACGATACTCTATTTCTTCATAAGATGCACAGACAAGAGCTTCACTATAACAATAAGAAAATTTGTCTGCCTCGCAATCGAAGCTATAATAGGTGTTCTCATATCGGCGGTTGTTTTCCTTCCGTCAGCAATTTCTGTTTTTGCAAATCCAAGACTTTCAGAGACACTTTCGGGAATAGATATGGTCGTTTACTCAGACCAGAACAGACTGTACAGAATTATTCAGAGCCTGTTTATGCTCCCCGATATGCCTGCAAGGTCAAACCTCTTCAACTCCGACTCGGCAAGATGGGCGTCCATCGCCGCTTATCTGCCGATGTTCTCAATGGCTGGCGTTATCGCCTTCTTCAGAGGCAAGGAAAAGCACTGGGCAAAGAAGCTCTCGCTTATCTGCCTTATCGCCGCACTTGTGCCGATTCTCAACAGCGCCTTCCAGCTTTTCAACGGAAGCTACTACGCAAGATGGTTCTTTATGCCTGTGCTGATAATGGCACTTATGACTGCATACTCGATTGACGACAAGGAGATTTCTCTCAAGAAGGGCGTCGTGCCGACTGCGGTTGTGCTTTCGATATTCGCTCTCATCTTCCTGCTCCCCGAAACAGACTCGAAGACAGGCGATATCACAATAGGCAAGGTTGCAGAGTATCCCGACCTCGCTGTAATTCAGCTTGTCGGTACAATCGTACTGTTTGTAATGCTCGTGTTTGCGGTATACTTTATAAAGAACAAGGACACAAGACTCAGAAGACTTCTGCCTATGACAGTTGCGGCTGTGTTTGTTTCAAGTGCCGCAATGCTCTGGTACGGAATCGCTCAGGGACCTTATCAGGACTACTACATCGACCACGCTATCAAGGGCGAAATAAACCTGCCGAAGCAGGAGGGCGAGTTTTACAGAATCGACACCAGCCCGAATGTTGACAACTGGTGTATGTTCTGGGGCTATTCTTCAATGAGATGCTTCCAGAGTACTGTTTCACCTTCTATTATGACCTTCTATCAGGACACTATGGGCATTACAAGAAACGTTGCTACAAGAGCCGAGACAACCTACTACAGCTTGAGGCAGATGCTTTCGGTCAAGTATTACCTAAAGCAGATTGAAGACGACGACAAGCCTGACGATTTTGTAATGGAGGGCTTTGAATACATCGACACACAGAACGATTTCTACATCTACGAAAATCAGTATTATATCCCGATGGGCTTTGTTTACGACAAGTATGTAAACATTGACGACGTTTTAAAGCTCACAACAAGCCAGAAGACCTCTCTGGCAATGAGGGCAATTTTCCTTACAGACCGTCAGATTGAGGAGTACGGCGATATTATTGAGGACTTCGGTACAAGCTATTCTTCACCAAGAGCCGACGTTCTCGAATCTGCTGAGCAGAAGATGAAGACAGCCTGCTACTACTTCAAGGAGAGTCCCGACGGCTTTGAGGCAAAGGCAAAGCTTGAAAAGGAAAGCCTCATGTTCTTCTCTGTTCCTTACGACGAGGGCTTCACCGCCTACGTTAACGGAAAGAGGACAAAGATTGAAAATGTGTTTGACGGACTTTGTGCTATAAGAGTTCCTGCAGGCGAGAGCGAGATTGTTTTTGAGTATGAAACAGTAGGTCTCAAGTCGGGACTTATCATCACAATCGCAGGACTCATGATGTTCTTTATCTATATGGTTGTTGTACGCAATGAGTCAAAAAAGCCAAGCCCTCTCCCTTCTTCAAAGGGCGAAGAGGAGGACGATTCCAGCAAGCCACACGCTTGACCGTTTTGTGCCTCCGACTACTTTCTGCGGAAAGCAGGTTTGTCTGTCGGCACAGTCGGACAAAGCAAAAGTCTGGGACTTCCGAAGAAAATCCCCTAAATCTTTACGTTCTTCTGTCTTGATACAGAGCCCGTTCGATAGGTTTGTGAGAACTCTTATTTATACTGAACGGGCTTAGGATTTCCTGCGGAAATCCGCAAAATAGTAGTGGAAATTCTACCAAGAAATCAAGAGCTTCGGAGAAACCGCACAAAGTTCGGGATTTACCGAAGGTAAATCCAAAGCCAGCCAAAACAAACTTTAGGTTATAGCAAACTATGTGGCTGGCTAAGCATCGGGGTGTACCCTTTTGCATATCATTCAGATAATAACTATGGGTCACATCGGTCGGACGACAAGCTCCGATACGATGTTGGCCCGTGTTGTCGTTTCAAAAATAACACTTACAAAGGAGAAAAAACTATGAGCATCTTTGACAAGCTCCGTGAGCTTTCAGAAAAAAACGGCGGCGGAAACGCTCCGCACGGCAAGGTCGAATACATCATCGCAGGGCTTGGAAACCCGGGCGTAACATACGAGGACACAAGGCACAACGCAGGCTTTATCTGTGTTGACAAGCTTTGCGAAACGCTCTGCGTGAAGTGCGACAGGGCAAAGTTCAGGTCGATGTATGCCGACGTTATGATTGAGGGGAAGCGTTGCCTTGTCCTCAAGCCTACAACATATATGAACAACAGCGGAGAGGCAATCTCGGAAGCTATGGACTTTTACAAAATCCCACCTCAGAGGCTCATTGTCATATATGACGACATATCGCTTGAGCCTTCAAAAATGCGTATAAGACGCAAGGGCTCGCACGGCGGACACAACGGTATAAAAAGCATCGTGGAGCTTTGCGACAGCCAGGACTTCCCACGAATCAAGATAGGTGTCGGAAAGAAGCCTCACCCCGATTACAACCTCGCTGACTGGGTGCTCTCCCGCTTTACAGATGACGAGCGAAAGCTCATTGACGAGTGTGCACAAAAGGCGGCAGAGGCGGTAAAGCTCATTGTCAGCGGAAAGACCGACGAAGCTATGAACAGGTTCAACAGCTAAATTTACGGAGGGAAAAGTTATGAATCTTACTGAAAAGACAATAGGTACAGAAAAAATCTTCGAGGGAAAAATCCTCTCGGTCACAAGAGATACAGTAGAGCTCCCTAACGGCTCAACAGCCTTCAGAGAGGTCGTTCACCACTCAGGCGGTGTGTGCGTTGTTCCGCTTACCGATGAGGGCGAAATCATTATGGTAAAGCAGTTTCGGTACCCCTTCTCACAGGTGCTTTTAGAAGTGCCGGCAGGAAAGAGGGAAAAGGGCGAGGACCCGCTTGTTTGCGGTACAAGAGAGCTTAAAGAGGAGTGCGGTGCGGTCGCAGAGAAGATTATCCCTCTCGGAAAGCTCTACCCTACCGTTGCCTATGACACGGAAATCATCTATATGTTCCTCGCAACAGGGCTCTCTTTCGGTGAGCAGAAGCTCGACGAGGACGAGTTTTTGGATGTTGTAAGAATTCCGCTTGAGGACGCTGTGAAGATGGTTATGAACGATGAAATCCCCGACTCCAAAACCCAGCTCGCTATTCTCAAGACATATAATCTGCTCAAGGGCTAGAATCAGCAAGCCACACGCTTGACCGTTTTGTGCCTCGGATAAAGAAATTCAAACTTGGGGGATTTACCGAAGGTAAATCCGAAGCCAGCCGAAACAAACTTTAGGTTATAACAAACTATGTGGCTGGCTACGGCACAGTCGGACAAAGCTATGATGGTCACAATTCTGCTGACTTTCGCTTTGGGCGGAAATCCCCGACTTTGTAAGGGCTCTACGAAAGTTTGTGATTGTCGCAATTCTGCTGATTTTGTAGTTTGCTGGTTTTAGGGGACGCCCTCTATCGCAGGGCTTCCCCTCTTCTAAAACAGTCCACCGGACTGTTTTAGAATTCACCTCTTGCGGAGCTCCCTCCGGATGAGGTGTTTCGCCGTCTGCGGACGACGACCAAGGCTCCGCCTTTGGAAACCGCAAGCCTTTGAAAAGGCTTGACCGAAACTTTTAATATTCTGCCGACTTTTGCTTTGTACGACCGCAGCGACAAACTATCTTTATGTCCGCAGTTACCTATCGGAGCTGCTATCCGGTCAAGCGTGTGGCTTGCCAGCGTCTCGCTGGAGATGGGAGGATTAGATGAATAATATATTTTACCGTATGTGCGACTGTCTTCCGTTTTACAGGGAGCTGAAAACTGCGGTCCTAAAGGGCTACACACCTTGTTCTGTAACAGGCGTGTACAACATCCATAAAGCGCAGAGCATCTTAGGTCTATCAAGACTGGGAAGCGTCTGCCTCATATGTGACGACGAGCCTGCCGCAAGACGCTTTGTGTCTGACATAAACGAGCTCGCCGGCTTTGAAGAAGCCTGCCTGTACCCAGCAAAGGACTTCTGCTTCTCCTACATGGAGGGCATCTCCAAGGAATACGAGCAGGAGAGAATTGCGGCACTTTCCAAAATTCTCTTCAAGAAATGCAAGATACTCGTGCTCAGTATGGAAGCCGCCCTGCAGGCGTGTATTCCGGCGTGGGCACTGCAAAAATACAGCTTTGAAATCAAAAGCGGCGACACCCTTTCAACAGAAGACCTCTGCACAAGGCTCATCGCCTCAGGCTATTCAAGAGCCGAGCAGACCGAGGGCGCTGCACAGTTTTCTGTCCGTGGCGGAATTATCGACATCTTCCCCGTCAACAGCTCACAGCCTTACAGAATCGAGCTTTGGGGCGACGAGGTAGACAGCATCTCCCTCTTTGACGTTTCAAGCCAGAGAAGAACAGAGCCTGCAGAAAGCCTGCTTATCTCCCCCGCAAAAGAAATTATCTTTTCTTCGGACACCGCCTTTGTAGAAGCACTCGAATCAGTCGCTTCAAGGTCAAAGGGCAAGAAGGCGGACAAAATCAGAGAATACCTCTATGCAGATATAGACCTTGTAAAAAGCGGCGTCACTATATCTCATACCGATAAATACTACTCGCTTGCTTATCCGCAGACGCAGTGCGTGACAGACTACTTCGAAAACGGCATAATCGCCTTCTCGGAGCTTTCAAACTGCCGTGAAAGAGCCAAGGGCTTTTTAACCCAGCTCTCCGAGGACCTCAAGCTGCTCTACGAGGACGGGCTTATGTGCAAGGAGCTTGAGGGCTTCTACTTCGAGGAAGCAGACCTTACTGCAAGGGTGTCAAAGGAAAGGCTTATCTACCTCGACACGTTTATGCGTGGACACAGCGACATCAAGCTCAAAAAGCTGATAAACGCTTCCTGCTTCCAGACATCAAGCTGGGGCGGTGACATAAAACACCTCACAGACGAGCTTTTGTCACTCACAAAGCAGGGCTACTGCTGTGTTGTACTCGGCGGAAGTGAGAAAACCGCATCTATCATAGTTTCTGACCTGTGCGAGCAGGGACTTTCAGCCCAGCTTCTTGCAGACGACAGCGAGATTCTTTCCTCAAAGGTCTATGTAAAACCGGGCAGTGTGTCGGGTGGCTTTGAGTATGCAGATTCAAAGCTTGCACTTCTTACGCAGGTTAAAACTCTCCGTGCAAAGAAAAAGCAGAAGCGTCACAAGAAGGGCGACGAGATTAAGGCACTTTCTGATATCTCGGCAGGCGACTATGTTGTACACTCGATGTACGGAATAGGAAAGTTTACGGGCATCACAAAGCTACAGACAAACGGAGTCACAAAGGACTATATCACAGTAAAATATCACGGCACGGACGTGCTGTATGTCCCTGTTACACAGCTCGACCTTCTTTCAAGGTATATCGGTGCGGGCGAGGAGGACAACGTTAAGCTCAACAAGCTAAACACCGCCGACTGGAACAGGACAAAGCAGAAAGCGAAAAAGGCTGTCGAGGATATGGCGCAGGAGCTTATCGAGCTTTATGCCAAAAGACAGATGTCAAAGGGCTTCGCCTTCTCGGGTGACAATGACTGGCAGAGGGACTTCGAGGAGCGTTTTGACTACAACGAAACCGACGACCAGCTCAGAAGTGCAGAGGAAATCAAGGAGGATATGCAAAAGAGCGTTCCTATGGACAGACTCCTCTGCGGTGACGTTGGCTTCGGAAAAACCGAGGTCGCCCTGAGAGCCGCCTTCAAGTGTGTGCTTGATTCAAAGCAGTGTGCGATACTTGTTCCGACAACCGTTTTAGCGTGGCAGCACTACCAGTCAGCTATCAGACGCTTTGAGCACTTCCCTGTTACAATCGAGCTTTTGTCACGTTTTAGAACCCCGAAGCAGCAGCAGGCTATAATCAAGAAGCTCAAAAGCGGCGAGGTCGATATTGTCATCGGCACTCACAGACTTGTTCAGAAGGACATTGAGTTTAAGGACTTAGGACTTGCGATTATCGACGAGGAGCAACGCTTTGGCGTAAGACACAAGGAGCGCTTCAAGGAGATGTTTTCGGGCATAGATATGCTCACTCTCTCCGCAACACCGATTCCTAGAACGCTCAATATGGCTATGAGCGGAATAAGGGATATGTCGGTTATCGAGGAGCCGCCGCAGGACAGATACCCTGTTCAGACGTATGTTATAGAGCATGGCGACGCTGTTATAGCGCAGGCTATCTCAAAGGAGCTCAGGCGTGGCGGTCAGGTTTACTACATTCACAACCGAATCGACAACATTTTCACCTGTGCCGACAGACTGCAGAAGCTTCTCCCCGAAGCAAGAATCGCTGTTGCACACGGACGGCTTGACGAAAAGGAGCTTTCTGAAATATGGCGTCAGCTTATCGACTGTGAAATAGACGTGCTCATCTGCACGACAATTATCGAAACGGGTGTCGATGTCGCAAACGTAAACACCCTTATCATTGAAGACGCAGACAGGCTAGGTCTCTCTCAGCTCTACCAGCTGCGAGGAAGAGTCGGAAGGTCAAACAGACGTGCGTTTGCATACTTCACCTTCAGGAGGGGCAAGTCGCTCTCGGAGGTTGCTGAAAAGAGACTTAATGCTATAAGAGAGTTCACGCAGTTCGGCTCGGGCTTTCGCATTGCCCTGCGTGACCTTGAAATAAGAGGCGCAGGCTCGGTGCTCTCCGCAAGACAGCACGGGCACATTGAGGCGGTTGGATACGAGATGTATATGCGGCTTCTAAACGAGGCTATCGCACAGGCAAGGGGCGAGGAGCTTCCGCCGACAAGCGAGGATTGTCTTGTTGACGTTTCTATAAACGCATTCATCCCCGACGGATACATTGAAAGCTCCGCCCAGAGAATTGACGCATACAAGAGAATTGCGGCAATCACAAGCGAGGAGGACAGCCGTGACGTAATCGACGAGCTTATCGACCGCTACGGTGACCCGCCGAAGTCGGTTATGGGGCTTGTGTCTGTTGCGCTTATAAGAAATGTTGCTTCAAGGCTCGGCATCAGC
>JAFQLH010000069.1 GCA_017396665.1 Oscillospiraceae bacterium
GTATTCATTGCATAGTCAACCGCAACCACAAGACTTCCCAGTACTGAATGAAGCTCTTCCAACGGTGAACGTCTGATTACTTTGCTTTCAAGCTGAGAATACTTATATGTACCATCCTTCGCAAGAGTTTTTACAAGGTTCATTTCGTTTATATCTCTTGATACCGTCGCCTGTGTCACCTTAAATCCTAGTGCCACAAGCTCATCCTTGAGAGCCTCCTGCGTAGAGATATCTTTATGCTTTATCAGGTCAGAAATGACCATCTGTCTTTTCTTTTTCATAATTAACCTGCTTTCAGTGTTAGTCCTTAAGCGGCTTGATAAGCTTCATGTTGACAAGGTCGTAGAAGCTTGAGCCTGTAATATCTATAAGCTTTACTTCATTTTCTGAACGCATTATTCTGACCTTATCGCCCGGTGTAAGCTTAAGCTCTGCAACACCATCGACCTCAACAGTAACGTGTGGATTTGTTGCGGCATTATAACAAACACTGATTTCAGAATCAGGTGAGAAAATCATAGAACGTGCAAACAATGAATGCGGACAAATCTGCGTAAATTCGATGCAATCAAGCTGTGGCTCAATAAGTGGGCCGCCCGCTGAAAGAGAATACGCTGTTGCTCCTGTAGGGGTTGAGAAAATGAGTCCGTCTGCCCTTAGTGCAGTAATTACGCTCTCATTCTTTTCAACTACAAAATCAGCGATTTTACAGCCTGTGCCCTTTGAAAATACGACATCGTTAAGGGCTGTAAACTCCTTTGTCTGACCGTTTTCAAGCTGTGCAACAGCCTTGAGCATCATTCTTTTGGAAACTGTAAATCTTCCCTCGCAGAAATCCTTCAGCTGTTCGATTTCGTCGTGCTCCAGTGTTGCCATAAATCCGAGTCTGCCGCTATTAAGACCAAGGATAGCCTTGTTATGCTTTGCAAATCTTTTAGCGTGTCTTAAAATTGTTCCGTCGCCGCCGACAACAAGTATGTAGTCACACATACTGACCATTTCATCAGGGTCACCATAAGTGGCCGATTTTAAGCAAAGCTCATTTTTTATAGATTCATCGGCATAAAGCTGACAGCCCTGCGACAAAAGAATATCACACGCCTTATGCATATACTCAAGACAAGTTTTCTTCTCCAGATTCGGAGATATATAGATTTTCAAATCGGTCACCATCTTTCTATTTTACTTTAATGATTTAAATGCCATATCAACAAGCTGAGGAATATCAGCCGTAAACACAGTCGCCTGTTCATCTTTTGTTATGAGGGCTAGATACTCAATATTACCGTCGCCGCCTTTAATTCCCGAACAGGTCAGCCCATGCACTGTACAGTTAAGCTGAGCAAAAAAGCTCACCATATCTTTCAGAACATTTATATGCACTTTTCTGTCTTTTACAATTCCACCCTTACCTATATTCTTCTTACCCGCCTCAAACTGTGGTTTTATAAGAAGGACAAGCATTGTACCTACATTAACTGACGACAGCATAGGAACAAGTGCGGTCTTAAGAGAAATGAATGACAGGTCAGCAGTCATAATATCAATGTTTTCATCAAAAAAGCCTTCGCAAAGCTCCTTGACATTAGTGCCTTCCATATTCACAACTCTTGCATCATCTTTGAGCTTCTGTGCAAGCTGGTCATGTCCGACATCAACTGCATATACTTTTTTGGAACCATTCTGCAGCATAAAGTCAGTAAATCCGCCGGTAGATGCTCCGATATCAGCACAAACCTTGTCTTTAAAAGAAATCTCAAAAACCTCTGCTGCCTTTTCGAGCTTAAGCCCTGCTCTTCCGACATATTTAAGCTGTCCGCCAATAACCTCAAGCTTATCTTCGGCAGTTACGTTTATAGATGGTTTTGACTGAGTCATTCCGTTTACAGTAACATTGCCGCTTTTTATCAGTTCCTTTGCTCTTTCACGAGAGGACACAAGACCTTGGCTTACAAGTGCACTATCAAGACGCTCACTCATGGATACTCTCCTTTACCTTCCCTGCCATTTTTTCAGGAGAGAGTCCGCATTCATCGAGCAGAGAATCAACATCGCTATGCGACAGAAATTTTTCTATGCAGTTAATATAGCTCTTCTTTGCACATAGTGCAAGCTTCTGCGATACAGAGCCGTTTACATAGCCTTCCTCAAAGAAAAAGACCTTGTCATACTGCGAGAGTATATTCTTTATATCGGCACTGACAGGATGAATTTTTACGAGCTTCAAAACATCTGCATTTATCCCCTGTCCTTCGAGGATAGTCTTAGCCTTAAGGACATTGTTATAAAGTCTTCCGTAGGTAACAAGTAAAATTTTCGAGCCATTGTTTTCAAGTGAATAATCACTCGACAGCTTATCCTTTGAGAATGAAGACTTATCCTCTCCTCTTGGATATCTGACAGCAATTACCCCTTCCTTAGCGCTGATTGCCTCATTAACGCACAGAGATAGCTCCTCATAGCAGGAAGGTGAATATACGGTTGTATTAGGAATTGAGGTAAGTATAGGCACGTCAAAGACTCCCTGATGTGTTTCCCCGTCACCGCCTACAACACCTGCTCTGTCGACGCCGAGAACAACGTGTGTTTTCTCGATTGCAAGGTCGTGAATAATCTGGTCAACCGTTCTTTGCAGGAATGTTGAATATACTGCAAAAACAGGAATCATACCCATAGTCGCAAGGCCGCCGCAGAATGTCACAGCATGCTCTTCCGCGATTCCTACATCAAAGAAGCGTTCAGGAAATCTTCTTGCAAAATGCTGAAGTCCTGTACCATATTTCATTGCAGCAGTTACAGCACAGATACGCTTATCATTCTGTGCGAGCTGACAGACCGCATTACCAAATTCAGCAGAAAAGCTATCTGCAGAAACAACATCAGGATTCCCTGTTGAAATTTCAAACGAGCCTATACCATGGAATTCGCCGGGATTTGCTTCTGCGGGTGCATAGCCCTTACCCTTGATTGTATTTACATAAACAATAACAGGCTTATGCATAGATTTTGCCTGTCTTAATGCATATTCAAGCTCAGACAGATTATGTCCGTCAACAGGACCTACAAATTCAAAGCCCATTTCCTCAAAGAAATTACTGTGAATAAGAGCTTCCTTGAATACATTTTTAGAGTATCTGATTGTATTTGTAATCGGCTTACCGAGGATAGGAGTCTTGCTGAGAACTGACTGAACTACTCCCTTTGTTTTTATATACGAATCACTTGTTCTCATAATAGACAGGTACTTAGCAAACCCGCCTACACTTTTTGATATAGACATTTCGTTGTTATTGATTACAACGATTGTATTTGTTTTGCTCTTACCTGCGTTATTGATTCCTTCAAAAAAGAGTCCGCCGGATGTTGCTCCGTCGCCGACAATAGCAACAGCACTATGCTTATTATCTCCGGCAAGCTTCATAGCGGTAGCCATACCAAGTGCGGCAGAGACAGCAGTAGAGCTATGACCGCCGACAAAGGCGTCGTGCTTTGACTCAGAGGGTCTTGTAAAGCCTGAGATACCGCCCTTTAATCTGATTGAATCAAATCGGGACAGTCTGCCTGTAAGAATCTTATGAGTATAAGACTGGTGGCTTACATCCCATACAAGCTTGTCCTTCGGTGAATGAAATACTCTGTGAAGCGCCATAGTAAGCTCAACAGTACCTAAATTTGACGCAAGATGTCCGCCGTTTTTAGATATCGTACTTATGAGGATTTCTCTTATCTGAGAACAAAGCTCATCACACTGGGCGATTGAAAGCTTTCTCAAATCAGCCGGAAGCCTGAGCTTATTTATATCAACGGAATTTGTTTTATCCATAAGTTACTCCAAATCAATTACATAAACAGTTTAGTTTCTTCTTTCAAGAAGACTTTCAGTCAACTGAACAATAAAGTCGTTATTATCAAAGTCTGCTATAATCTCTACCGCTTCATTTGTAAGCTGCTCACATATTCTAGAAGCTTCATCAAGTCCAAACAGAGAAACGTAGGTTGACTTTGACTGCTCTTTGTCACTTCCGATAGGTTTACCAAGTTCCTCAAAGCTACCTGTAACATCAAGAATATCGTCTTTTATCTGGAATGCACGTCCGAGCTTCTGCGCATAATCCCTAGCTTTTGAAATTGTTTCTTCATCAGCATCTGCGAGGATACAGCCCATTTCACAAGCCGCAGAAATCAGCGCACCTGTTTTCTTTGCCTGAAGCTCGTTCAATATATCAAGCGGAATCTCCTTACCTTCAGACATCATATCAATAACCTGTCCGCCTATCATACCGGAAACACCGACAGCATTGCTCAGACAAAAGGCAAGCTTTACGCTTGTTTCGTATGAGATTACGCCATCTATTGCACTTTTTGAGATAATTTCAAACGGGAGTGTATTAAGCTGGTCACCTGCAAGCAGAGCGATTGCTTCAGGGTATGCTTTGTGACAAGACGGTTTACCTCTTCTGAAATCGTCGTTATCCATACAAGGCAGGTCGTCATGAATTAGTGAAAACGTATGAATGAGCTCGATTGTACAGAACAGGTCAAGCAGCTCTTCACCTTCGTTACCCGAACACATACTGTAGAACTGCTGCATAAGAATCGGTCTAATTCTTTTACCGCCAGCCTTGAGAGAATACACGGCGACATCAGAAACCTCACGTGTAAGCGGATTAGATACATCCACAAGCTCTGTAAGTCTATTATTTATCTTTTCACCAAGCATTATGAGCTTTGACTTTGAAGCGTTATCCATACTCTTTACATTTCCTTTTCGTTGCTCTGCTCGTCGAGGACAGTAATTTTCATCTGTGCCTGTTCAAGCTTTGTCTTACATTTGGCAGAAAGCTCTACGCCTTCCTCATACAGCGCAATTGACTCATCCAGTGAGAGTTCATTCTTTTCGAGAATTTCAGTTATCTCAGAGAGTCGTTTCATTGCATTTTCAAACGAAAAATCATTTTTCATTATTATTTACCGTTACAGAGCTTACCTTAGCAGTAATCTCCATATCCTTTGTTTTAATATTTACATCATCACCGACAGAGAGCCTGTATTTATCGACAACTCTGCCGTTTTTGTCAGTAACAACGCTAAAGCCTCTCGAAAGAACATTAAGCGGATTGAGAGCATCAAGCCTAGCGTATTCCGAAGTCAGTTCATTGCAACAAGACCTGAGCTTCTGAGCGACAGCGGCAGACATACTTCTGCGCATACTATCAAGCTTTGTCATTTCAGCGGATACTCTTAGCTTTGGAGAATTACGCTCAAGAGTCGAAGAAAAGCTCTCAAGCTTGTATTTATGCATATTTACCCTTGACAAGCAAGCTGTTCTCATACGGTAATCATATCCGGCAAGTACACCTACGACATTTTCCATCTGCGGAACAGAGATTTCAGCCGCTGCTGATGGAGTTGGAGCTCTGTAATCAGCGGCATAGTCAGAGAGACTTGTGTCCGTTTCATGACCTACTGCAGACACAATAGGTGTTTTACAGTTATGGACCGCCATAACAACCTGCTCTGTATTGAACGCTGCCAAATCCTCATTTGAGCCACCGCCACGAGCGAGAATGATTACGTCACAATCCTTGTTATCTGCTCTTGAAATCGCCTCTGAGATAAGCTTCGGAGCATCTTCACCTTGCACAAGCGTAGGAGAAACCATAATATGTGCAATCGGATATCTTCTTTTGATGACGCTTATAATATCTCTCAGTGCAGCACCTCCGACAGAGGTAACCACACCGATTTTCGCAGGCTTCTGCGGAAGCTTCTTTTTGTTCTTCTCATCGAAAACTCCCATTGCGGCAAGCTTTTCTTTAAGCTGTCTTAGTCTTTCAGCCTCGTTACCCTCACCTGTCGGTGTCATAGTTGTACACACAAGCTGGTACACACCGTCTCTCTCGTAGCATTCTATATTTCCGAGAGCGACTACCTTCATGCCTTCCTTTGGCATAAACCTCAGACCTTCGACATTTGAAGAAAACATTACGACTCTCAAGGCACTGGTTTCGTCCTTGAGAGTAAAATAAATATGTCCGCTCCTGTAATGAGCCGCCAGGTTTGAAATCTCACCGGTAACGGCTATCCCACGAAGCTTTATATCCTGTTTTAGTTTAAAGCCTACATATCTGTTAAGCTGTGAAACAGTCAGAAGTGAGCTCAATTATATCAATCCTTTTCTTATTGCACCATAGAGTGCGACGCCTGCGGCATTATCGCATGAAAACTCGGGAGAAGCAAATTCTGCGTCAAATCTTTTTGAAAGCTCTTTCTGTAAGATAACATCCGACATAACACCGCCGGCATAAATTATCTCACTGTTTTTATACTTTTCAAGTGCAAAGCTTGTCATTGCACTGATTGTTTCAAGCACATACTGAAGGCAGAACATAGCTATATTCTCCTTCTTTTCTCCTTGCTTAAAAAGGTCTCCGCACTTATTCTCAAGGCCTGAAAGACAACAGCTTCCGTTCTTGATGGTCGGCTTACACTTATAGTGTTTATCTGAGTTAATAGCCAGCTTTTCCAGCTCCTTTCCACAAGGGAACTTAAGGCCCAGCATAAGTCCTACTCTATCAATAGCTTGTCCTGCTTTAAGGTCAAGTGAGGTTGCGATTTCATCAATTTCCAGAACCTTATCCTTATCAGGCTTACAAATCAGGCAATCCGTAGTGCCACCGCTTACATGAAAAGCAATAAACGGCTTATCGTTATGTATAAGGTCCAGCCTTTTTGCACTGTAAAGAGCCGCAAGGACATGTCCCACCTGGTGCGAGGTTGTGAAAAGCTCGCAACCATTGACAGCACTTAATATTCTTGCCGAGGATTCACCCACAAGAAAGCAAGGCATATATGAGCCCTCACGCAATCTTGGGACACTTGAAGCTGTAACTGCACATAACCCTGTTTCATCAGTATCCTTCATAAGCTTTTCTACAAGCTCGGGAAGCTGTTTGGTATGATGAAACACAGCGTCAGACTGCCTTATACCAAGCTCGCCTTCTTTAACAGGCAGAAGCTTTTTACACTGTCTCATTTCGCCTGTATCTGAATCATACAGCGCACACGAGGTTGTGTAGTTACTTGTATCTATACCAAGAAACTCAGGCATCTTTATTCTCTATACCTCTTGAAAAAGCACCGAGGATACCGTTGATAAATGAAACGTCGGTATCAAAGGCATAAGCCTTAGCGAGAAGTACAGCCTCACTGATAGCTACATTTACAGGCACCTTGTCATCATAAAGAGCTTCATAGATAGCAATACGCAGAATAGCAAGGTTAAGCTTAGGTATTCTTTCGACGCTTCTCTTTTCACTGTACTTTGAGATGATATCGTCGATTTCGGCTGCCTTTTCAAAAACACCGTTTACGAGCTTTTCAACATCATTGTTTACAGGGAAAACATCAACGCTTTTTGCAGTATCGATAATTTCTTCAAGCGAGTCGCTCCGAAACAGCTTTTCAAAGCTGAGTATAAATGCTGCCTCTCTTATTTCGTGTCTTTTTGACATAAAACTTCCTCCTGTTTTTTGCACCCTTGCAAAAAGCATGCAAATTTTGTCATATATTTTTAAGGTTCAAAACGCAGTCAAACCTTCGCTGTCAAATTGACAACGAAGGCTTTTGTTATAACTGATTATCTGCTCAGAACAACGTCAGCAACAGTAACATTTACTCTTGCAACTGTAAGACCTGTCATTGCCTGAACATTTGATTTGATTTTCTCCTGTACGAGCTCTGAAACGCTTGTTGCCTTAGAGCCCTTCTTGATTGAGATATAGACATGTATTTCAACAACACCGTCAACGTATCCTACCTTTACAGGTGAAACCTCGCCCTTACTGAGCACCATATTCTTTATTGTCTTAGGCTGAGGAACAATCTCAACAACTGCATCTATATCCTTTACGGCATTAATTGCGATAGTAGAGATTACTTCCTCGCTGACCATAAGCTTTCCTTTAACATTCTTTTTAGTTTTCTCCATTGCAGAGTACCTCCTGTGTAAACTTACTTATAAGTTTATATACTTATTTGTATTATATCACATTTTTTAATAAAGCACAACTAGTTTACATCAAAAATTCTTATATTTTCGTTAGCAACATCAACCTCGGTAAGTAAAATAGCTTTAATCTGAGCTGCCTGCTGTGCGGTAAGGCCATCAGACTTCACCACAATACTTGCTGATTCTCCGTCAAGGTAGACAACACAGTCCTCAAAGCCTGCTGCAATAATGAGATTTTCAATTTTACTCTCAGTTTCAATAAGTTCACTTAATGCTACTGCATTCTGAGTTGCAACGGTCTGCTCCTCTTCTGTACTGTCTCCGCCATTCATAATAAGTGACAGCGTCTCGATTGCTTCATCTCTTGAACGGGTTCTGTCGATTCTTGCCTGCGCAAAATATGTCTGTGCATCGGTTGCGGCTCCGTTTACCGACTGTGCGTCGCCGTAGGCAATACTCTGCCCTCCGCTGATGACCTCTGTTGCCTGAAGCTCAGGTTTTGTCTGAGATGCAACATAATTGATATAGACTGCCAGCCCCAAAATCAATGTCATACTTGCAAGTACCAGATGCTTCTTTCCGATAATTAAGTTAGGTTTTTTCATAACAGTTCTCCTTTATGAGTTATTTAGTTCTTTTTGCAACATATATCTTAGCGGTAGAAATACCGAGTGCCGCCGAAGCTGAGTTTATAAGCTTTTCCGAGAGTATTACATCATCTCCCCCGTCACATACGATAAGCACCCCATGTACTCTTGGGTTTATGACCTTTTTTACAAGTGCGTCTTTGCCGTCTTTCCCCTCAACCAAAACGACCTCGTTTTTATAGTCGCTTGATTTGTCTGTGTCCTTATGCTGAGATGAGCTTTGTATTTCTTCAGCATAGATATACTCGATTGTGCCCTCAAGTGAAATCATAACGCTGACATCACCTGCACCCTGTACATCAGAGAGAATAGCTTCAAGCTGCTGCTCAAGGTTTTCACGGTAGACATCTGTATTCTGCAGGACTATTGAGTTATCCGCTTTGTCGCCTTGCTCATCATTGTTACTGCCTAATCCGGAAAGGAAAATGAGCGCTATACCTATAAGACCAATCGCAACGATAAAATTCGTCTTGAGCTTACCCGTTTTAGTATCGGTTATTTTGTCTTTAATCTCTTTAATCATCACATTCCTCCACTACGACAATAACCTCACCCTGACGGAGCTCATTTGAAACAAAGCTTTTTACATTGTTACAATTCTCGCTTTCTGTCTTCGACAGCACGATGGTAGTTTTCCTTACTTCGATAAGGTTGTCAGAGCTTATATCTAATTCTATGCGTATGTCCTGTGCAATTATGCCAAGCCTTTCAAGACCGTTGTACAGATACTCACAGAGCTTTGATACTATTTCTTCTTCAACTGCCTCAGAGATAACCGGTACTGTCTGTCCGTTTGAATACTCAACTGAATATTCATGCATTAGTTCATTTGCAAGGCTGTCTGCATCAATGCTGAGTAGCTTTGTCGCTACAACAATAATAAGAATCAGCGATATAATGCTCATTATCTGCTTTCTTAGCTTTTCAGAGATAACCGAGTAGTCAACAATCGATGAGCATATTGCAATTACACACCCGGACAGAATTGCTGATTTGAGCAAGTCACTTCACCTCCTAGATACCCATACACGCAAGCATCATCACTGCCGTTGATACAATAAAAAGCATAGCGATTATTATTGATGCCGTAAGAAGAACAGACAGTGTATCTGAAACGCCACCTAGAAAAGTGCTCTGTGATTTTAGTGAAAGCAGCTTTGCGACTGCACCTGCAAGCTTTACAGCAAAAGACATAAGCACGACCGCCATTACAGGCCGCATAACTGTAAACAAAACAGCCAGCATACCTATTGCACCGGTTGAGGAGCGTATAAGAGAAAGGCTTCCTGTTACCGTTGAATAGGCTTCTGAAACAGCACTTCCTACTACGGGAACAAAGCTTGATGCGGCAAACTTTGCGGACCTTGTAATAACAGAATCCGCCGCAGCACCGACAAAGCTTTTTATTGAAAGAACACCTACAAACACGGTTGCAACAAAAGCCAACAGCCTGTTGACAAATTTTCTTAGCTCTGTAGACGGTGTCAAGGTAGGCTTGATACAAACACTCTGTGACACAGAAACTGCAAGAATGACGCCACAAACAGCCGGCAGAAGCCATGTTGCCAAAAGCGTTACTCCTTCGCAAAGAATAAGCAGAGCAGAATAGTAGCCTGTTGCCGTGCTTACTGCTCCTGAGCTTGTGATAACACCGACAAAAGCGGGTGTATATGTGAGCATAAATGAAGACACGTCATCAAGCATTGAGATTATTGAATCAACTGTTGCTGAAATGCTTGAAAATGCTACCATTACGGTTGCCAGCGTCCCGACGTTTTCTATTACCTTATTGTTTTCATCACTCATAGAAGATATGAGCGAGCATATGAGGAGTATTCCGGATAGCTTGGCAAGAAGCTTAATTGGAGACCCGGTTTCGTATGAAACAGCCTGTACAATATATCTCAGCACATCCTCAAAAGAAATATTATTTAAGCTTTCAGGCTCTGAAACGCTTATGTCATAATCCTGCAGCTTGTCCTGTGCATCGTCAGGAAGTGCTTCTTCAACAGCGTTCTCGGTATCCTGCAAAAGCTCATCTATCTCGTTTGCCGATGCAGACAGCGGTGCCAAGCAAAGAGCAATCACGACGAGTACAAAAGTTACTATTCTTTTAAACATATCAGCTATTTATCAGTCCAATCACTATTTTCAAAACCGTTTTATAAAGCGGAAGAGAAATTGCCAGCAGACTTATTCTGCACACAAGCTCAACCTGTGCTGCAACAGCGTTTTCTCCGCAATCCTTACAGCATTCACCCGCAAGCCTTGAAACGAGAGAAATCCCGAGTGCTTTAAGCATAATCTCTATATACTCATCAGGTATTTCAATTTCGTCAAGCATTGCTTCAAGTGTTTTTGTTGCATCTGAAAGGCCGGCTATTGTTTCAGTGAAAACGACAATTACAACTGCAAGGGCTATGAGCATTTTCATATCCTTGTTGTCACGTTCCAAAAGCTTCATTATCACGCAGGCTGACACACATAGCGAGCATATAAGAAAAATATCCATCAGTAAATCCCGAATATATCCTTAATGGATTCAAACAAATCTCCGATTTCCTGTATTATCATAAACAGCACAACTATAAGTCCCGCAAGGGTTGTCATCATAGCCTGCTCTTCCCTGTCCGCCTTCTTGAGAAGCTGATTCAGTATTGCAACAATAATACCTATTGCGGCTATTCTGAAAACAAGTTCAATTTCCATTTCTGCTCCTTCCGAAATCAGACGATAATTATCGAAACAAGTATTCCGCTCAGAAATCCGAGAGAATTATACAGTCTGCACTTTATCCGCTTGTCCTCAAGGGCTTCGTCACAGAGACATCTGAGCTTATCAAGATTAAAGCTAATCATTTCTATCTGTGACTCAATGTCAGAAGCTCCAAGGCTGTTGAAAACATCGCAGACAAGGTTTTTTTCTTTATCAAGAAGCTCGCTGTTCACAATTTCCTGTTGGGTCAGCCCTTCATAAACCTTATAATCCTTCAGAAAAGAAAGGCAGGAAAACTCCTTGTTATCCTTAAGCTTTTCAACAATCTCGCTGACTGTCGGCGCGTTGAATTTCAGCATAAGCATTATCTCAAAAAGCATTTTTTCGATAGTTCTGAGCGTTTTATACCTACTGCTTAAAGTCTGGGATTTTGTTACTCCGAAAAGCCCGAAGCAGACTATTACCATACCGACACCTACGACCTTAATCATCTGTAATTTTTACGAGCTTTAAAAGCTTACCGCAAAGAGCGCCCGTCCCAAGAACGCAGGCATAATCGAAAACCTTGTCCTTTATGAGCTTTGATATACCGCTTTTCCTCTTTGCTTCGTCATAATCAGCTGCGTGGGTTGTTGCTATCAGTCTGACGCCTGAATTAACGGCGTATTCCAGTGCCTTCATGTCGTCCTTTGAACCTATTTCATCACACACGAGAATCATAGGTGACATTACCTTTACAGCTGTCATTATTCCGTCATACTTGTTGTAGGAATTGAACACGTCAGACATCGTTCCGACATCGTTGCAGGCAGTTGAGCCGACGGTAGATGCTATTTCATTTCTCTCGTCGATTATTGATAACCTGAAGCTGCCGGAGAGCTTACGGCAAAGGTCACGCAGAATCGTTGTTTTTCCGCTTGACGGCGGTCCGATTATAAGCAGACTTTTGGCTCCGTGAGAAAAAATCCGAGAAAATATTTCTTCACTGCAACCAAACACCTCTTTTGCGACTCTTATATTAATGGAGGAAATATTCTTTATACTCTCAACAGTATAATTGTTGCGGCTGTCAAGCACGGCTGTACCGCAAAACCCCACTCTTGAGCCACCTGTAATTGTTATGTAGCCTCTTGCGAGTTCTCTTGCAAAGCTATGCAGGGAGTTCTGGAATGCTCTTTTAATTACGGTATCTATATGCTCAGCTGTTATGCTGACAGCATCGTCGCCGGATTTGAGTGTTCTTCCCTGAGCACTTAGGAAATACTCCTTATCAAACAAAGTTACAGAAAGCTTTCTGTTTGCTCTGAGACGTATTTCCTGCACCCTTTCAAGCTCAAGCTGTGGCATGCTTCTTACCGCTTCCGCTATCTCTGAAGGCAGAATTTCAAGGACATATCTTATTTTGCTGATTTGCCTTTCCATATAAATCACTTCCTTAATGTTTGTCCTAAACAATTCTATGAAGGATAAAAGTGTTATATTCCTCATGCCGTAGCTATTGATTTTTTACTTATACTAGGATATAATTAATCTAATGACTTGAATAAAACTACTCTTATATAATATCAGGAGGACAAAATGAAAAACTTAACACCAGAACACGCAACCCTTCTAGCCAAGGCAAAGGCTGTTATAAACGAGGTTAAAAAGGTTATTGAAGGAAAAGATGAGACGATAATAAACGTTCTTATTTCTATTCTTTCAAAGGGACACATCCTTCTCGAAGACAATCCGGGCGTTGGAAAGACTACTCTCGCCCTTGCATTTTCAAAGGCGTTGTCACTCGATTACAAGAGAACACAGTTTACTCCTGACGTACTCCCAAGTGATATAACAGGCTTCTCGGTATTCAATAAGGAAACAGGAAAATTTGAATACACCCAGGGTGCGGCTATGTGTAATCTGTTTCTTGCTGACGAAATAAACAGAACCTCAAGCAAGACTCAGTCTGCACTTCTTGAGATTATGGAAGAGGGCAAGGTAACAGTTGACGGAACTACCAGAGAAATGCCAAAGCCGTTCATTGTTATTGCCACACAAAACCCGATAGGTTCAATCGGAACACAGATGCTTCCTGAATCACAGCTTGACAGATTTATTATGCGACTTTCTATGGGTTACCCAAGCCAGGAAAGCGAAATAGCTATGCTTCGTTCAAGACAGGATTCAAACCCTCTTGATGATGTAACGCCTGTTATCACAAAGCAGGAGCTTATCGATGCACAGAACATAGTTGAAAGCGTGTTTGTATCTGACAGCGTTCTTCAGTATGTTACCGCACTTGCTGATGCTACAAGAAAGTCCGACAGCATAAAGCTCGGTCTTAGTCCGAGAGGTTCTCTTGCTCTTTGCAGGGCTGCAAAGGCTACGGCTATTCTTAAAGGAAGAAGCTATGTTACTCCTGATGATGTTCTTTATGTTTTCAAGAGTATTTCATGCCACAGAATTGTATTAAACCCGTCTGCGAAAATGGCAGGTCTTACAGCCGCTTCTGTTCTTGATTCAATATCAAAGACAGCCCCTGTTCCGAGAGCTACCGAGGCATAGGCACTATGATTATAATGGCGTTTTTTTACTTCATCGTTCTTATCGGTGCGGTAATTTTCTACGTGATGTACAAGGATGACTTGTCCTTCTATCTTCTTCTTTCTGTTCTTACGCTTATTCCGATTCTGCTCACAACACTCATTCTTACAAGACGTAAGCTTAAGGTTTCTCTTGTGTGCAAAAATGATATATGCAGACAGAACAAAGAGTGTCCTCTGATACTCAGAATAAAAAACGATTCGATATTTACAGTATCGTTACTCAAGATAAAGATTTCCTACTCAAACGCTCTTGAAGGAACAAAGAGCTATATTCTGATTAACACTCCTGCACATTTTAAAAACACTGATGAAATCTGCTTAAAGCTTTCATCGGAATACTGCGGCAGGATTGATGCTTGCATTGAAAAGATAAGAATATACGACCTTTTCAGACTCTTCAGTATGAAACTGAAGCCTGAAAGGAAAGAGGCTTCGTTCTATGTAATGCCTAGCATTACTGCGACTGAGCCGTCAGTTATTAATTACTCAAATCCTCTTTCCGAATCTCCGTCCTACTCAAAGCATCGTCCCGGTGATGACCCGTCTGAGATATTCGGGCTTCACGAGTATGTTCCGGGTGACAGAATCAGCAAGGTTCACTGGAAGGTTTCCGCTAAGGAGGACAAGCTCATTGTCAAGGACTACTCTCTTCCCCTCGGAAACAATGTAGCAATCTTTATCTGTGTATCAAACAACCAAAAGCACTCCTCCCACAAGGTCTTGTCAGACTACAACAAGGCAGTTTCGATTTCAGCTTCACTCGGCGCATTTCTGTCCGAGAATGAGATTTCGCACACTGTATACATAATGAGCGATGATGAAGGACTTATGGTTCACAGCATTGATTCAGAGGAAAGCTACAAGATGTTCCTTATGTCCTGCGTTTCTAAAAAGATACACTCAGGAAGCGAGCTTCTGGCTTATTCTGACTATATTGCCCGCTGTGAAGAAGCAACTGCAAGCAGATACTCTCACTGTATAATTATATGTCCGGGAGAAACCGAAGGAATTGAACAGACACTTATTTCAGGCTGTGAGCTTTGTCACAGGCAGACTTTGATTCTGACTTCTGCGGCCACTACGCCTTTGACAAGACTGCCCGAAAACACACAGTTTATTACACTGAGCACTGACAATCTTTCCGCTCTTTCCGATATTATTATTTAACTTGAAAGGTCTACAAATGAAACAGACTAAAACCAACAAGAAATCAGAGTGTATAGGTGTAACGCTAAGCTCTGATATCAGGATGCTGTCTGAAAAACCACCTGTTTTCAGAGGTGGTTACATTCAGATGTTGCTTGTCGCATTGCTGGCTATCTCTTCGATTGCAATGGGACTTAGCTACACAAGGCTTGATTATGGTTTCCCTATAATCGCAGCATTCTGTCTTTTCAATTCATACATTCTTTGCATGCCAAAGAAAAAATACCTTGCTCTTGGAATGTACGTGCTTTATGCACTTGTACTTTACAAAACGGCAGACGCAATAAAAAAAGGCTTTGGTATTCTTATAACAGAATTTCTGGGCCTTTACGAGCTTTCACCGAGTAAGCTTGTAGTTGATTTGACAAGCATACGTGCCGGAACATCAAATGAAACCTGCATAACGCTCGCCCTTCTGACCTTTGCGGCTGTTATGCTGTTTATCCTGTATGTCAGCGTATATGTAAGAAGTAACTTTCTTCTCACTTTTGTTGTTACGTTTATTCTTCCGGAGGTTGGCTTGTTCTATGGGCTTGTCCCAAACTATTTCTGGGCATTTACACTTCTCAGCTGCTGGCTTGCTGTTTTTGCAATGCAGCTAAGCGACTATCAGGAAACCAAGGACACGACAGGTTCATTTACAGGAAACCGCTCAAAAAAGAAATTTCATCTGACAGAAAACAAAATCAAGCTTTCTGCTTTCGGACAGCTTTCCGTTCAGATTTGTCTGCTTACTGTAATTGCTATCAGCTTTTCGATTATAGGTGCGACACTTGCAGATTACAAAAGAAGTGCAGAGCTCAATATCATAAGAAATCATCTTGGACGTGAGTTTTCCATAGATAGTCTTATGGAAGCATACAAAGAGATTAATGGTAAAATAGATGTTCCGTTTGGTTCTTCGCCAATCCCGGAAGACAACTACGCTGAAAAGTTCGGCGGACTTTCACTTGGTCAGCTTTCCGGAAACAACAGCATTTCCTACTCGGGAAAAACTATGCTTACAGTAGATTATCACAAGGAAGTTAATTATCCTATCTATCTGAGAGGCTTTGCTGCAAGCAGGTATGACGGCACACAATGGACAACGCCTGAAAACGGAGAGGATATTATCGACCATCTGTATTACAACTACAGTATTATCGTTCCATCTCTCTATGATTACCCTGCAGAATACTCTACCCTCTTGTATCCATCACAGTATATTTACAAAAATCAGCAGCAGGCAGGCAATTTTGACATTGATACTATGACAATTACAGATGTCACAGGTAACAGCGGACTTCTGTTTATGCCTTACTTTACTATGCGTATTGATGATACTGATTCTCGCATTTACTACGACGATTATATTGAAACTTTGAATTCTGTTCAGCAGATACCGTTCTATGTGAGCACTGATATATCACCTACTGATATTTATGCAGAGCACGGTGCAGAGTTTGATTCATCACATCTTGTGTTTTCGTTGTTTGCAGAGCATTTCTACACATATCAGCCGACAGATGACCCGTTTGAGCACTTCTGCGAGTTCGGACTTCTCAAAAATCCGACATATGCAAAGGAGCTTTTACAGTTTTTATGCCACTTAGGCTCATTAGCTGATGATGAATTTGAGCGTGACCCCGAAGACGACGGGTCTATCACGACAATAATTCCTAATGGTTACCGATACGAAATAGGCAATGACATTGAATACACTTTTGATGTATGCAATCCTTCGAATTCTATTACAGTTTTTGAAGATAACGAAGACTACTACTCTACAATCGCAGGAGAAATCACTCTTGAGGAGTTTATAGGACAGGTATACAATGACATCTTAGAAAGCGACTTATTACTAAGTCAGATTGATATGTATTATTATTCAAGCGATGATGCCCTTAAATACTCTTCTTATGTTTTCAACAGCGACAGATATCTTGAAGTGAACATAGACATCAACGATAACATCAAGCAATACATTGAGGCAAACTCTGACGGCTTCAGCACTTATTCAGTTATTGCAGCACTTGAAGATTATTTCTGTGATAACTACACCTACTCTCTTGAGGTTGAAGCAACACCCGAAGGAGAAGACTTTATCGAGTACTTCCTTAACAATATGAATGCGGGCTCTTGCACATACTATGCGAGTGCAGGTGCACAGATACTAAGATATTACGGTATACCGACAAGGTATGTAGAGGGCTTTGCAATATCAAGAAAAGAAGTAAATTCAGCTTCTAAAAAAGACGGAGCATATCACATTGACGTTACTGATGATATGGCTCATGCGTGGGTTGAATACTACGATATACAGTACGGTTGGCTTCCGCTTGAATTCACAGTAAGTGCATCAAACGTACCTGTTGTTGACGGCACAACCTCAACCACGACTACAACAACTACGACTACCACCACTCAGCCTTCTGTAACTGTACCCGGTGAAACAACAACCACGACAACAACTACATCTCAGACTTCACCTGACAGCAGTGACGTAACAGCCGGCAAAAAGTCCGGTAGTACAATGCGTTATGTTGTAGTATCAGTTGCTGTACTCATCTTACTTGTTGCAGGATACCTTATCTCAAGATATACAACCAAGAAGCGTTTATATAATGAAGTTAACACTTCAGACCGCAACCTCAACACGCTGAGGCTTTATACAAGAATTTTAAGTCTGTTTGAGCTTATTAACATTTCATATGATGCAAACATCACAGATTCCGAGCATGCAAAGCTCCTGAAACAACAGCTTTCAGAAGAACAGCTCGAACAGCTTGCCGAAGGAATTGAAGGCATATGCGAGCTTGCTGTTTATGCAAAGATGAGCAATGATGTTGTTTCCGAGGAAGACACCCAGAAGGTGCGTAGCTACTACGATGAGGTTCATTCTGCTGCTTATGAAAAGATGAGCAAGACAAAACGTTTTTACGCTAAATACATAAAAATGCTTTACTAGTTTCGAGGAGGACATTATGCCACAGTTCACAGCAAAGGTTTACAAGGGTAAAGAAAATTTTGATGATGCCTTCTTTATAAGAAAAACTGTTTTCATGGACGAGCAGGGCTTCTTTGATGAGTTTGATGACATTGACTCATATTCATTTCACGTAGTTGTTTACGACGCTGACAAGCCTATAGGCTGTGGCAGAATTTTTCCCGAAAACGATAATGCACACCTTGGCAGAATAGCAGTTCTCAAGGAATACAGAAAGCAAGGCATAGGCCATATCATTATGGAAAAGCTTGAACAAGCGGCAAGAGAAAACCTTGAGTTTAATAAGTACGAGCTTTCTGCACAGAAGCGTGCAATCGGCTTTTACAAGTCTGTTGGATACAAAGAAATCGGCGAGATGTATCTTGACGAAGGGTATCCACACATCACGATGGTGAAAGGCAAATAAAAAAAGCTGACAGGCGAATTGTCTGTCAGCTTTTATTTATCTTATACTATCTTCTTCTGAGTCTGTCTGGGCTATGCTTTTGATTCCCTTAGGTATTTCAAATTCAGAGGTAAGAGTTTGTGTAATACCTGTATCCGAGGATTCTACAACCGCACACAACAGCTCGACTGCATGGGCTGCCATAGAAATATCTGCTCTTGGCTTTCTTCCCTCGATAATTGAGTACGCCATTTCTGCAGTGCCGAGGCCTCTTGAATTATCAGAAAAATGATACTTCTGCTCAAGCTCTGAATACTGCGACTCTCCCTTTCTCATTATCAAAACCTTTCCGCCAAAGCAGTTTGGGTCAGGGAGCACGATGATGCCCTTCGTACCATAGAACACTATAGAAGGTGTTTCGGGATAGATTGTTCTTCCGCAGAAATGCATTGTTCCTATAACGCCGTTTTTAAAGATGGCATTTGCAGTCATTATGTTTTCATTTTCGATAATACACTTCTGTCCGTAGAATTCAGAATTCTTATCCTCAACGATATATTCAGGTGTTGTATTTACTGAAAAGCCGCACACCTTTGATGCAGGACCTAACACGGAAAGCATTGCTGTTATATAGTAGATACCGACGTCAAAGCCGACCCCGCCACCCTTTTGTGTCGTAAATCTGCCGGGTGTATAGCTACAGGTAACGTCTCTGTTAAGGTTTGCACTACAAGACATAAGCTCACCTATTTCACCATTCTCGATAGCATTCTTTGCAGACTGGATGGCACTACCGAGGAACGTATCGGGGGCACAGCCTACATAGAGTCCCTTCTTGTCTGCAAGCTCCAAGAGTTCCTTAGCTTTATTATAATCGGTTGTTACGACCTTTTCGGTATACACGTGTTTTCCCGCAAGAAGTGATTTTTTTATAATGTCATAATGCTCGGTTGCAGGAGTAAGGTTTACTACAAGCTCAATTGATGCATCGTTTAAAATCTCCTGTTCGGTCATTGGTTTAATTCCAAACTGCTTTGCTCTCTTTTCGGCTGACGAGCCGTTTTTTGAACAGCATCCGACTATCTCAAGCACATCAAAGCGGTTTATCATATTCTGAAGATATACCTCACTTATCTGTCCGCATCCGAACACAGCAGTTTTTATTCTACGCAATTCGCTCATAAATACTCTCCTTAAATAAACTTGCTTAAATTCTATCACACTTAAAGACAATTTTCAAGCATTTTATACAAAAATATATTGACAACATCAAAAAATAATAGTATAATTGTTGTAGCTATAAAATTTAGCTTTGACTTAAATTGAACGGAGGACTTTTATCATGGGAAAGTTTGTTATCAAGGCAACTAAGACTGGCTTCACACTCAGCCTCAAGGCAGGAAACGGCGAAGTTATCGCAACAGGCGGAGAGGTTTTCTCTACTCTTGCCAGCTGCAAGAACAGTATCGAAAGCATCAAGAAGAATGCTCCTATCGCTAACATCGAAGACCAGACAGTAGAGGGATATGCTGAAGAAAAGCACCCTAAGTTTGAAATCTACACAGACAAGGCCGGCGAATTCCGCTTCCGTCTGAAGGCAAGAAACGGTGAAATCATTGCTACAAGCGAAGGCTACAAGGCTAAGCCAAGCTGCAAGAACGGTATTGCAAGCGTTGTAAAGAACGCTCCTGAAGCTGACGTAGTTGACCCGGAAGAATAATAATATCGTATACTTAAAGCAGTCATCTTTATGATGGCTGCTTTTTTGCACTGTTTACAAGCCGTATATATTGTAATATTTGAAATCTGTTAAGTTTGCCAATTGTAATCCCATCTTTATTGTGTTACTATTTAATCACTAGAATATTTAACGGTGATTACAATGATTTTAGGACTTTCTATACTTTTACTTGCAGGAATATGCCAAGGCTCATTCGGGATTGGTTATAAGAATTTTAAGCCATTTTCCTGGGAGGCATTCTGGGGAGTATACTCTCTTTACTGTTTTATAATTCCACTTATATGGTGTTTAGTCAACGTACCCGACTTTATGGCTTATCTCACGCAACAGCCTTCCCTCACCCTTTCTGCTATAGGCTGCGGAGTGTTATGGGGCATTTCTGCAATCGGCTTCAGCAAGGCAATCGTGTATATCGGGATGTCTTCTGTATATGGTCTTTCCATGGGAATTTCCTCTATAGTAGGTTCAGTTATTCCGCTTATTACATCAGACGAAAAGCAGGACAAGCTGTCTCTTGCACTTCTTGCAACAGGATTACTCATAACACTTATAGGTATTGCGGTTATAACAAAAGCCGGAATCATCCGAGACAGATGCAAGGGAGAAGCTGAAAGACACCCTAAAATGCGTTTGGGGATTCTTTTATCATTGCTTTCTGGACTTGGCTCAGGTGCGATGAACATTGGTTTTGACAGATTGTCTGAGGTAGGCAGAGCTGTTACTTCAGACGGAGCGTCTCAAACAGGAGCCAGTGCGATACAATGGCTTCCCGTACTCTTCGGCGGAGCTTGTGCAGGAATGTTATACTGTGCTATATCTATGTCCAGGAATCAGACATGGCACACCTACAAAGAAAGCGGCTGTTTAAAACGATTCGGAATTCTCTTTGTTACTGCCATCGTGTGGTTCGCTGCCCTTGCCCTATACGGAATTGCTTCTCTGGAGCTTGGCAATTCAGGGCCTACAATCGGCTGGATTATTTTCAATGCTCTTGCACTTATCATAAGCAATCTATGGGGCCTACGTTTCGGCGAATGGAAGGGCTTCACTAACGCTAAGAGAACCTTATTCATCGGTAATGCGATACTGATTTTTGCGTGGATATTCATCGCTCTTTCTAACGTATAATACCAAATACAAAGAGTCTGCACAATTGATGTACAGACTCTTTAATTATTATCTAATTTTCATCATTAACTACCCTGAGGTTAAGCTCGTCTATTACGTCTCCGAAAATATACCAGCTTCCTCCCGCCTTGACTGTAATAAGCTCCATGGGTTCTGTATAGGTATCATTTGCGTCAATTGCTTGTGTTGTAAATACGACAGTTACTTTATAGGCCTTTTTTATATCGAGCCGCATTGAATACTCATCGGTATACTGCTTTGAAATTTCGTCGATTGCTTTTTCATCAAGCTTTTCTGAATCTTTTATCGAACATTTCAAGACGGCATCCTTCCCTGCTGCTTTCTTGATTTCTTCAGAAAGAATATCCGAAAGGCTCTTCTGTGACTCACCGAACTTTTCTTTAGCACCCGTAGTAAAGCACCCCAGCAACGAGCTTTCATCTTTTCTGTTAAGTGCATTGACAAACGTTGTTATCGGAGCTTCAAACTCGAGTGTTTCCCTTTCAGGTTCACTATCAGAGCATCCGCAAAGAAAAGCTATACGAGTGACAAAACAGACCACAAGCTTTTTAAACATATTATCACACCTTACAAAAAAGGAACGGAATACTCCGTTCCTTAATTATTTAAAATCAGATTAGAACCAGTCGCCGAGGTCGTCCATGATGCTGCCGATACCGTCAAGGCCCATGCCTGCAACGTTGAGTGGTCTGCATCCGTCTACAGCGAGGTAGCTGATAATCCAGTCGCCGTCAACCTTGAGCATTGTTGCAACAGCGTCGAATGTATCGTCGTCATCCTTGCCTTCAACCTCAATCTCAAGCTCAATTTCGTAGCCCTTAGAAACCTTAACGTCATCATAGAGCATATTGAGTGCATCTTCGATATCTTCGAGGTCGTCCTTATCAATCTTTTCCTTGTCAGTTACGTCGAAGGAGATTGAGATACCGGAACCGAATTCTTCCTTGAGGCTGTTGTAAGCACTCTTAGCAGAGTCCTTATATCCATCATAGAAATCATCTTCGTCATCGCCTGACTCATCAAGAATATAATCAATCATATCGTCAGACATAAGTGCTTCAGCGTAAGCCTCGCCGTCCTTGTCTTCGATAGCTCCGAAATAGTCCTTGAGAGCACCCTTATATCCGCCGGAGATAAGGTTAACAACAACAATGATAAGAATAATTGCAAGAACTGCAACACAAGCAATGCCGATGTATGTATTTCTCTGTGGATTATTCTTGAAATCGTTAATAGCCTTTAAAGACTTATCCTTAAGGTCATCAAGCGGTGTTGAAGCAGCAGCGCTTCCATCGTTAGCTGCCGGTGCAGCAGCTGGTGCAGCAAGCTTTGTTCCACATGCTGTGCAGAATGTAGCGTTATCATCGAGAGATGCGCCACAGGATGTACAGAATTTACTCATTTATTATTCCTCCAAAAAATATAGTAGGGTTTTACCATAGCACAATTATAAACGATTACTTATAATTTGTCAAGAGTCCTTACAATTTGTTTACATATACGCAAGGAGTTAATCCATCTCCGCGTCGCTGAGGCTTGCATTGATATCGGTTGCCTTATTCGGATACGCACCAACAAAGACATCTCCGCCGTCCTCTGCACATATTACAGCAACCGGGAATCCGGTGTTGTCAAACTTTACGCAGTAGACCACACCAATTTTATCGTCTGATACGTATGTATCTATACCGTCTGTTATATCTTTAATTGTAACAGAGCCCTGAGGAAGCTTGACCTCGTCACCCAATGATACGCCTATTGCAACTCCCCTGTTAATTGTTTCGCCGCCTATGATTGTTCCAGGTTCAATCGAGTATCCGTTTCTCAGACAGTAGGATGCATACTCTTCAGCAGCTTTATAGATTTCTTTTGCACAGGTATTTACGATTTCGAGTCTGTTTTTATAAGTGTTCTCTATATGAGAGTAGACTTCAAACATCCCGTAATCATCTGCCTCAATAGATGTAATTACCCATTTTCCGTTAATCTTCAGAACCTGACACTCAGCATCAATAGTTTCCTTGTCATCGTCACCCTTGATTGTAATCTCAAGCTCTAGGTCATATCCTTCTTCTGCTTCCAGGCCATTTATACTGTCTGTGATATAACTCATTACAGTATTATAATCTGAGATGAAATCCTCATCCAGCTTTTCCTTGTCCGTTATCTTATGGCTTATCTTTATATCATCACCATAAACAAAGGATAATTCAGTACTGTAAAACGTAAGATAAGAAGAATACAAGTTAGCTAGTTCTTCAAACTCTTCGTCATCATATCCGTACATTTCATAAAGCATTTCAGAAGTAAGCTGTGCAGAAAGATAAGCTTCACCGTCATTATCTTCAAAGCTGTTAAAGAAATCATTAAGAGTTTTATTATATCCGGTAAGCTTTGTGCTGATAACAGCAATAGTCAGAAAGACAGATATGATAACTATGAGTATGGCAATAACACACGCTATCTTAGTGAAGTTTTTCTGTCTTTTGCGTAAGGTTTCATCAGAGCTACTCTGATTATAGTATCCACTCGGATACTGATTGTTCATGTAACGCTGTGCCTGATGCTGCGGGCTGTTATGCATAGGCGGTCTTGAATAAGAAGAGCCGTACTCTGAAGAATCACGATAATATCTCGAATCCTGATAGCTATCAGTTTCCTCACAATGAGAACAATCCTCGTATGCTGCTCCGCAATCGGGACAATTCTTTTCAAAAAAGCCGAGCTCTCTGCCACAATACTGACAAGTCCTTTTCATATAGTACCTCCCCTGATTATGAATATATCCGTATATCATTATATAATAACGAAGCACAAATGTCAAGCAGATTTACCTTGCGTCAAAAAATTATTGCAAAGAGTACACATACGTGTTATAATTGTTGTGACAGATAAAAAAATGTATGGAGGTCTTATATGAAATACGTAATGTCACTTGACCAGGGCACAACAAGCTCAAGA